>CALGYL010000159.1 GCA_937934775.1 uncultured Clostridia bacterium | reverse complement strand
GACCACCGAGATCTACACTCTTTCCCTACACGACGCTCTTCCGATCTGGCACGATGGGAAGTATGATGTAGTCAGCCTGACGCAACATCACCGGCAAGAACGGATCGGTGCGCTGCACGGAGCAATCCAGAATGACCGTTCCAAGCAGCGATTCGCTTTGTTCCAGAAACGCCTTGGCCCGGTCGATGGCCTCGAAGCCGATCTCGTAATCTGTATAGGTATCGCGGTCGTTAAGCCCCGCGAGGAACATGCCGTCGCAGAGCGGATGCTGGTGGTAGTACGGGCGAATCTCGTTTGTTCCCAGCCGGTTCAGATATTTCCCCAACGAATGCTCCGGATCGAGCCGAATCCCCGAGAGATGGATGGGCAGTGTGGGGCTGCACAAATTGGTGTCGATAATGCCGACAGTGCCATGTTCGGCGTACATGCTGCCCAGGCCGCAGGCAATGGTGGTCTTGCCGACGCCGCCGCAGCCCCAGATGGCAATGATCATTCGCCCACCTCCGGATTGTTCAGGTCGATGGGCGTGGGTTCTGGCTGGTTCGTCGGTTCGGCAGGGATCACTTCCTGCGTTGGCGCGTTGGTTGTGGCAGGAAACTCCGTGGCGGTGGGAATCCCTGTGACAGTGGGTGTAGCCGGTTCGGGCTGTCCTGTGATTTCCGGCTGTACTATGATCTCGGGCGGTGCTGTGACTTCCGGTATTTCTTCCTCGACCAGCACGCGCTCGTTGCGGGGGATGAACACATCCGCATCGTTGCCACGGGCGAGAAACACGATGTGGAGTTTGCCGTCCTGTTCGATCTCGGCCAGCTTCAGTGCCTGTGCTTCCGTTGCGTAAAAGGTGATGGTCGTGGGCAGCCGGTTGGCCTGCTCGGGGTCTTTCAGCCCGTTGACCAGCGCATCCGTTCCGTCCGATGCCGTGACCTTGCACACCTCCAGATAGCGCAGCTCCTCCGGGATCGTGGTTTCAGACTCTCGCTGTACACTGGATTGGAGCGTTTGGCTGACGCCGGTCGCCTCGTCCTGCACATCCTCGTCCACTGGATCGGTGGATTGTGCGGGCATGATGCCGAGTTGTTGGTTGATCTGTGTCGCCTTGCGCGTGACCATCACGGCCACCACATCGCCCGGCTTTAGCGTACCGGAGACACCGGCCGAAAGGGAGGGCAGCGTGATAGAGACGAGCTGCTTGCCCTTCGCCACGCCCGCTGCCACCGGGTCAACGAGCGTGTCGCGTACCTTCGTCCCCGTCAGGATATCCCCGGCGAAGAGCTGGGTGACGGCATACCGGCTGAGAAAGGATTCCGGGGTAGACGCCGCACCGCCCGGCGCGGACGCGGCCGGGATGTTGACCGTCTCCAGCATCTCGGCGTCAAGGCGCGTACCGGCCTTGACGTTCTGCTTTAGCCGCACCACCTTGGTCATGGCGATCTCGCTCTCCTGCGACTTGGGCAACAGCACAAAGCCGACCGCGATGCCGATGGCGATGCACAGCACCCCGATGACGATCTTGTTTCGGATGAATTTCAAGCCTGTTCCTCCTTGCCTGTAGACATATTTCCCTTTTCAGCCGGTATCCGTAGCCCAAAGGGATAGGGGTATGGGGAAAGGGAAAAGCCGCCCTCGACCAATGGCGGTCGAAAAATAGGCGGACTTCCCCCTGTCCTTGAAATATAGGGTCTATGGGATGGGAATGTAGCTATTTGCGGCGTGAATGCACTTAAGGACGGTCAACGGCTCGCTGTCTCGCACGGTCAGTCGATTCCAGCACTCATTGTAGGTAGTTTGGGGATCGGTGATCGCGCAGCCGTAGATTTGCTCGAACCGCTGCTCCAGCGATTCGAGCAGCATGCGGAATTGTCTGACCGCGCCGCGTGTGTCCTCAATGGTCGCTTCGCGGCGGATGTTGCGCAGGAGGCCATTCATGGAGCGGTATAGCTGCACTTCGGTATGATAGGGGCGCGCAAAGGGGTCGATCAGCGAACAAAAACCGTCCGGGGTTAACTCCATGATGGTCAGGGGAACGCCCGCATACAGGCAGGAATCCAGATTGCCGATGTAAAGCCGATACAGGAGCGCCAGCGCCTCCAGTTCATTGACGGGGCAAAAGCGGAGCAGCGACCGGTACATGTGGCGGTAGCCAATGAGGGGAACACAGTGGGGTTTGCGACAATGGGACATGGCATTTCACCTTTCTTCTCGACAGGTGACTTTGTGCCATTTGGCCCAAACTGGTCATGCCATCCGGCTCAAAGTCCAAGGCGTTGTTTGCGTTGATGAGCTTCAATAAGCTCCATGAGTTTCTTCATAACGTCCTCCTCCGTCAAATCGGGGTAGTGCTCCGCGCGAATGCGGGCAATAAAATCGTCCTTTCCGGGCTTCGTCGGTACTTCTTGCAGCATGAGTTCGTCAAAGACCGCTTGTGTCAGGGCGCCCTCATCGTACAACTTGCGCATCTCGCGCACCTGGGGCGCTGTGGGGAGTTCCTCGGAGCGTTCATAATGATCGGCAATCCAGCATTGTGCTTCGGTGTCCAAGTAGCTTATCTGCACCGCGACGCCCATCGGCAGTTTTGATCTGTCCACCAAATTAAGCAGCGGTATGTTGAGGAAAGTAAGCCGGATAATGCGCGCGACTTGGCGGGCACTTTCCCCATAACAGGCGGCGATCTCATCTTTCGTGTGTTGACGCTTCTCCGTCTCGGGATCGACCGCTATGCCGCGGTGCGCCAGCGTATCGCGCATCATGCGGTAGGCCAGCGCCCGTTCGCTGGGCAGCAGCTTGGGACGTTGCTTCAGGTTGGTTTCGATCATGGCAATGGTGGCCGTGTCATCGTCCATGTCCCTGCGCAAATCTGCGGGGATGGATGTCAGCCCGGCGATGCGCGACGCCTCTGTCCTGCGGTGTCCGGCGATGATCTCAAAGCCGCCCGCATGTCGCGGGCGAATGATGATCCGGTTGAGCACACCGTTTTTGCGGATGCTCTCTACCAGCGATTCCATCACGTCGTCCATGACCACCCGAAACGGATGGCCAGGGAAAGGGTGAAGCTCGTCCAGCGGAACGACAACACCCTCGCCTATGGGTTCAGGCGAGGGTGCATCCGGGAGCATCTGCTCATGATCTGCGAGCAGCGCGTCAATTGCCATCATGTCGCTCGATTCAATGGACATTGGAATCCTCCGTATGGCTGGCATACCGTTCGTTCAGCATTTGTTCCTCTCCTCTAAAACCGCTGAGCGCGCCAGCCACATAACTCCGAAGAAAAAGATCGCTCCGGACGGCATCAACCAGAGGGCGGGGAACGGGCAATCGGCAGGCGGTATAAAGTAGTAGAAGAAAGTGATGCGCCGCACGAAGTTCACCACTGGCGACCAGTCGGGTCAAATATCCCGACAAGGCAAAGATGTCGAGGTATGTACCGTAGAGCCTCGGCAAAAGTGCGCGCGTCTCGCGCTCCCCCTGCGCGTGCATTCGCAGAACCACTTCTGGAGATGATGACTCTGCCCGGGGCATATCATTCACCACCTCCAAAATCGCAGGGATTCCTTCCACAAGTGTGAGATGATCCGGGTGTACGTTCATAACAACATCCTCCTTTTCTGCGGGGAACACTTATAAGCAGATGGGATCATCGCTCTTGCTCCCGCTGTCGTTTTTTTGCTATTTTCAAGTATTTTCAGAATAGTTTGCTTCAGATGCCGTCAGAACTCTTTCTGCAAATGATGCAAGTCTCCTTGTAGTTTCAAGCGTTGGGCAGCGACATGGCATAATGGATTGTCAACCCTAAATCGGACAGATATTATAAGGTACAGGTTTTCTTGAAC
>CALGYL010000158.1 GCA_937934775.1 uncultured Clostridia bacterium | reverse complement strand
CGCACCACCCAGTCGTACAGCGGGCGGTGGATTTCGTATTCCAGCGAGCACAGCGAGTGAGTCACGCCCTCCAGCGCGTCCTGCAGCGGGTGCTGGAAGTCGTACATCGGGTAGATGCACCACAGCCCGCCGGTGCGGTGGTGGTTGTGGCGCAGAATGCGGTAGAGGGTCGGGTCCCGCATGAGGACGTTGGGCGAGGCCATGTCGATCTTTGCGCGCAGAACGCGGGTGCCGTCCGGGTACTCGCCCGCCTTCATCCGCTGGAACAGGTCCAGGTTTTCCTCAATGGAGCGGTTCCTGTAGGGGCTGTTCACGCCCGGCTTGGTGAGCGTGCCGCGGTTTAGCCGCATCTCGTCCGCCGTCTGGTCGTCCACATAGGCGACGCCCTTTTTGATCAGATCGCAGGCGATTTCATAGAGTTTGCCGAAGAAATCGGACGCGAAGTGCAGTTCGTCCCACTTGTAGCCCAGCCACTGGATGTCCTTTTCGATGTTTTCGACAAACACCGCGTCTTCCTTGGTGGGGTTGGTGTCGTCAAACCGGAGGTTGCAGGTTCCGCCGTACTTTTTGGCGGTACCAAAGTCAATGCACAGCGCCTTTGCGTGGCCGATGTGCAGAAAGCCGTTGGGTTCGGGCGGAAACCGGGTCTTGACGTGGTCGTAGCGGCCTGAAGCCAAGTCCTGATCGATGAACTCCTCGATGAAGTTGGAGGCGCTGCGCGCTTCGGACACGTTCGATCCCCTCGATTCGCTAAGATTACGATATTATAGCACGGGTTGCGCGAAATCAACAGTTCAATGAGGTAAAAAATGAAAGTTTGAATCGCGACAAATCCATCCATATCGTGGCGGACCGGCCCGCCGGTTTACACGGCCCGTTCGATGTGCTACAATCTGGGAAACCTTCGAAACCCGAGGAGAGTTTATGGATTTTCGGACTTGCGCAGGAAACAGCCCCGCGATCCTCCTGGAAGGCGCGCTGGGCGAGCGGCTGAAGCGGGAATTCGGGCTCAGGGCGGACGGCCCCTGCGCCCTCGCCCCGCTGGTCTTTGACCCCGCCGGGCGGGCGGCGCTTCGCGCGCTGTGGCGGGAATACCGGGGCATCGCAAACCGGCACGCCCTCCCCTTTCTCGCCGCCACACCCACCCGGCGCGCAAATTTTGAGCGGGTGCGGGCGGCGGGTTTTAATGAGGCGATTATTCTGGACAACGTGCGCTTTTTACAGGAAGTGCGGGCGGAGGACGAAGGCGAAATGTACGTCGGCGGTCTGATGGGCTGCCGCGGCGACGCCTACACCGGTGAAGGCTGCCTGAATGAGCGGGAAGCGCGGGACTTCCACGCTTGGCAGGCGGAGCTTTTCAGGCGGGCGGGCGCAGACTTTCTTATGGCGGGCATCCTGCCCACGATCCGGGAGGCGAAGGGCATCGCCCGGGCGATGGCGGAAACCGGCCTCCCCTATGTCCTCAGCTTCACCATTCAGGCGGACGGGCGTCTGATTGACGGTACGGCCATTACGGACGCAATCGATGCAATTGACTCGCTCCCCATCGGCGAACCCGCCTTCTACATGACCAACTGCGTGCACCCTCGAATCCTTCTGGAGGCGCTCGCCCAGCCCTTCAACCGGACGGAGGCGGTGCGCCGGCGGTTTCTGGGCATACAGGCCAACACGTCGGCCCTGCCGTACGCGGCGCTGGACGGCGCGGAGGATCTGAAATGCTCCGATCCGGAGGATCTGGCGGAGGGCATGCTGCGCCTGTGGGACGAGCACGGCCTGCGGGTGTTCGGCGGCTGCTGCGGGACCGACGGACGTCATATGGAGGCGATTGCGAAGAAACTCCGCTTTACCCAACTAAGCTAGACAGAAGCAGCCTCTCCGGGCTATCCCGGAGAGGCTGCCTATATACCATTTGTAAGCGCGCTGCCATAACCCTTATGGGGTTTTCAAAGGGACTTAAGTCCCTTTGGCGGGGGTCCCGGGGGCGGCGCCCCCGTGCGTATCCCCCGTGTGTTTCCCGGCTGATTACGCCAGCGAGCCCATCGGGTCCCAGGGCTTGAGGACGACCGGGGCCTGGGCGTAGGCGGCCAGCTGCCGCTCGGTCATGTACTTTTTGTTGACGACCACCTGATAGTTGTATTGGTCAAACCACTCGTCGGTCATGATGTAGTAGCCCTCCTGGCCCCGCTCATCGGACCAGCTGTTCTCCACCTTCCAGCGGTTGGGCTTGCCGTCCTCGTCCAGGT
>CALGYL010000157.1 GCA_937934775.1 uncultured Clostridia bacterium | reverse complement strand
CCTCTGCGGGTGGCGAGGGACACATGGCCGGCAGAAATACAGAAATGGGATCACCTGCGGGGCTTGACCTGCTCCGTTGCAGTCGGCACTGAGGCTGAGCGGAAAGTAGCGCTTCGGCAAAGAGTTGATCTGCACATCATCAACCGGGAAAACGTGCAGTGGCTGGTGGAGGAGAGCGGTGTGCCCTTTGACTACGACATGGTGGTGATCGACGAGCTTTCTTCCTTCAAGTCCCATCAGGCAAAGCGATTCCGGAGCCTGATGCGGGTGCGCCCTTCGGTCAAGCGCATTGTTGGGCTGACAGGAACCCCGTCCAGCAATGGCCTGATGGATCTCTGGGCGGAATTTCGGCTGCTCGATATGGGCAAGCGGCTGGGACGGTTCATCACCCACTACCGTGATGAGTTCTTCACCCCGGACAAACGTAGCCAGCAGCAGGTTTTCTCCTACAAGCCCAAGTCCGGTGCGGAGGAAGAAATCTACCACCGCATCAGCGATATCACGATTTCGATGCGAAGTATAGATTATCTGAGCATGCCGGAATGCGTCATGAACGAGGTGACGGTTACGCTCTCACCTGCTGAGCGAAAGGTTTACGAACAATTGAAGCGTGACCTCGTGATTGCTCTGAAGGGTGAAGAGATCGACGCAGTAAACGCCGCCGCCCTCTCGGGCAAGCTCTGCCAGATGGCCAACGGCGCCGTATACGGCGATGGCAAAGAAACGATCGGTTTCCATGGCCGCAAACTGGACGCGTTGGAGGATCTGATTGAGGCTGCCAATGGCAAACCCCTGCTGGTCGCGTACTGGTACAAGCACGATCTGGAACGGATCCAGAAGCGGTTCTCCATTCGCGAGATCAAAACGTCCAGGGACATCACCGATTGGAACGCTGGAAAGATTGCGGTAGCGACTATTCACCCGGCATCCGCCGGGCATGGGTTGAACCTCCAAACCGGCGGCTCCACCCTCGTATGGTTCGGGCTGACATGGAGTCTGGAGCTATACCAGCAAACGAATGCCCGACTTTGGCGGCAAGGCCAGACAGCCGATACGGTGGTGATCCACCACATCATTTCCAAGGGCACCATCGACGAACAGATCATGGCTGCCCTTGGCAGGAAGGATAAAACACAATCCGCGCTGATCGACGCGGTCAGAGCAAATCTATGACAATCTTAGGAGTCAAATACTGCCAATCCGAGTGGATCAAGAGATCGGAGGGCATGTCCATGAACACCCAAGGCGTAAAGGCGGGCGATACGCAAGCCCGCGATTTCCTGAACCGGGTACACCGTATGGATCGCTCACTGATGTGGAAAAAGGAACAGATTGTAGCGCTACGAGAAATGGCCACCAGCTCCACATCACGGATAA
This sequence comes from uncultured Clostridia bacterium, assembly GCA_937934775.1. Lineage (GTDB taxonomy): Bacteria > Bacillota > Clostridia > Christensenellales > Aristaeellaceae > JAEZHK01. The sequence goes on along the minus strand of CALGYL010000157.1, from coordinate 1,429 downwards.
GCGATATGCCTCGGAGCGATTCCCCCAACCTGCAACGGATGGAAATGCTGGTCTGCAAGATCACCGATCTTGAGCGCGAAGTGGAAGGTGATTGCATGGAGCTTGAAGCCACACGCATTGACACCGCGCTCGCAATCCTTAATCTCCCAAATGTGCAGCATCAGCAGCTGCTCACGGAACGCTATTTGCGCAGTCGGGACTGGAAGGATATTGCCGATGCCATGGGCTACAGCATGAGTCATGTATTCCGATTACACGTGGATGCGCTTTGCAGCATGCAAGCGTTTCTGACGAAAGAAAGGACCTTTCTATGAGTTTATCGGAAGCCAGGAACGAAGGCGTTCGGGTGGCCACCCAAAACGGCCGCACCGTCTATTACCCAAGATGCCAGTTCTGCGGCGCGGAAGTACGGTCGCTAAACTACATCTCCCGTAATCGCTACACCTGCGATGCCTGTCGCCCTTACAAAGCACTGTTCCAGAAAACAGGGCTGAGGATTTGACCCATGTGGAGCGCCATATGCTGTGGCGCTCCCTTTTTGTACCCACCCGAAAAAGATGATAGTAAATGAGAGTCAATGAGAGTAAATGAGAGTTGAAAAGAGTTGGATAATGTGCATAGTATGGAGTGGAACAGTAGGCGGGAGGAATACCCGCCTTTTTCTATGCCCATGGAGGTGAGCGCGTGCCTAGCAGACCCAAGCACCCCTGCTCCCACACTGGCTGCCTAAGGCTGACCAACGGTCGGTTCTGCGAGGAGCATGCCAGACAGGAAGCCCAGCGGTACGAACGCTACCAGCGTGACCCTGCTGTGAAGAAACGCTACGGCAAGGCGTGGCAGCGCGTGCGTGACCGCTTCATCGCTGCCCACCCGTTGTGCCAGCGGTGCCAGGAGCGCGGCAGGATCACCCCTGCGCAGGAGGTTCACCACATCGTACCGTTGTCCCAAGGCGGCACGCACGATGAAACGAACCTCATGGCGCTGTGCACCTCCTGCCACTCCGAGATCACCGCCAGAGAGGGCGGTCGCTGGGGCCGTTAAGGGGGGGTATTTTACCTCTACGACTATTTGTTCGCTGAACGGCCTGGGGGTCACGCGCGGAAAAACTACGATTCAAACGGGGGATAAACCCAAGCAGGAAAGGGGGTACAGCGCATGGCCAAGGATGGCACCAACCGGGGCGGCCGACGCGTGCGCGCCGGAGACAAACCTACACCGCTGGCGGATAAGATCACGGCAGGCAAGGCGGCTAAGGTGCTGGAAGCGCCTGACCTCAAGCCCGAAACCGCACTGACCGGGACGCTGTTTCCTTCACCCGCAGTCCTGACCGGAATGGATATGCCGGAGCCTAGCGAGTACCTCCGCGCCAATCAGAAGGACGGCAAGCCGCTCGGCGCGGATATGCTGTTCATCGAAACCTGGCGGTGGC
>CALGYL010000156.1 GCA_937934775.1 uncultured Clostridia bacterium | reverse complement strand
ACGATCATACCTTTGGAAATAAGTCTTTACGAGGTTTATGGAGCAATTCTGGAGTTGGGCACCCTGCCAGATATTGAGATTCATCTGGCCGATGTTGATCAACTAACGAAAGACGATGTGAACAGGCTCGCACGGTTGGTTATGAACATGGATAGGGCACAGGGCGTCTTGGGCTCAAAATGGTACAAAAATCCTTGGCAAGGAATCCTTGGCTCTTATCTGGAAGTAAGTCAGAAAAGGGAGCTTCAAAACAAACTTCAAGATTCTATCAGAATTCTTTCGGCACTTGAAGAATGCAAATTGGTTGATAAAAGCCTTGCTGACATTCTTTCCGTTGATAATTTGGATGCGTTCTGGACGTTGTATGACCATGCTCGTCATTGTAGTGCCATTCCAAATGGATGGTTTCGTAGACCCACCGAACAAGAAGAACGCTTGGTTCACACTCTCCGTGAGAGAAAGCATACCATTGATAGCTTAACTCAAGAACTGACTGATAAATACGAACATAAATTTTTTGAAATGGATGGACGTTCTAAACTGTACCCCGTAGAATGGACACGAGCTTTGGAAAGATAAACACCCCGTCCCCGACCAGAGGACAGACCAGAAGAGGCGACGTCCCCGAGTAGCGGACAGTAGGAGATTGTGGAAACCCCAAGCCGTGGACATTCGGGTTTCAGAGCGCGGGGCTGCGGAAACCCCGTAGTATGGACAACACTGCAGATTTCACAACGCCCCCATTCTAAGGACACCCCTACGTGGTATGTTTCTGGTATAATGGTGCTCAGTACCGTCAGGACTGGAAGGATGAACACGATGAGCAAGAAACCCTTGAACGCGGAAGAGGTCGCAGAGCTTCGCGGCAGTCCATATATTGCCAGCATCATCTCCGGCAAAATCAACTTCACCCCCGAGTTCAAACGTACTGCTTACGAGCAGCTTATGGATGGCAGCACCATGCGCGCAATCTTTGAGGAGCATGGCATTGACCCAGAAATCCTGGGAGAGTCTCGCCTATACGGAATCGCATATAAGCTGAGACATAACGCTGACCGAGAGGAGGGATTTGCGGATCTCCGGACCGGCAACCAGCACAAACCTGCCAAGGAAACCACAGAACATACCCTTGGGGCACGGGTCGAGCAGTTGGAGCATGAACTGGCCTACACGCGACAGGAGGTGGAATTCTTAAAAAAAATACATGTGGCAGATTTGGAGGCGCGGAAGTTATGGGAATCCAAGCAGCGCCAGAAGTAAAATTTTCCATCATTCGCGAAGCAGTCTCACACGACAATAACCTCCTCAAGATCGGGAAAATGTGCGAGATTGCAGGCGTATCCCGCTCTGGTTACTACAACTGGTGCGCCGCTGAGGAACCTCGTCGCATCCGTGAGGCCGCAGATCAAAGAGACTTTGCGCTGATCCTGGAAGCGTATCGCTATCGCGGATACGATAAGGGCGCCAGAGGGATTCATATGCGGCTTCTACACAACCCCGGGATGATCATGAACGTGAAGAAGATTCGCAGACTCATGCGCAAATTCGGTCTTCAGTGCCGGATCAGAAGAGCAAATCCCTATCGGCGTATGGCGAAAGCGCTTGCAACCAGCACAATTGCCCCCAATGTGGTAAACCGTGCGTTCCACCGCGAGGCTCGAAAGGTACTGCTAACCGACATCACCTACCTCTTTTTCAAGAACGGCAAATGCTATCTTTCAACGATCTTGGATGCGCTCACACACGAGGTGCTCTCTTACCGTGTAAGTCTCAGCCTGAAAGTGGATTTCGTTCTCGAATCTGTGGATGTTCTCATTGCTGAACACGGAAGCACGCTGGACAACGAAACCATTATCCACAGCGATCAAGGCTGTCATTACACCAGCTACGCCTTCATCCAAAAGGTGAAGGATGCCGAATTCGTCCAGTCGATGTCTCGCCGGGGCAACTGCTGGGACAACGCGCCGCAAGAGAGCTTCTATGGACACATGAAGGACGAGCTTGCCGACCTCATCGCCGAATGCACGGACTTTGCCGCTGTCGTCGCACAAATCGACGACTGGATGGACTACTACACCAACGACCGTGGTCAGTGGGATCTGATGAAGCTGACTCCAAAGGAATACTATAATTATCTTCAAACCGGCATTTACCCGCTGCCTGTGTATAAGAAGGAGTGACTTGGGGGCTCTGCCCCCAAACCCCCGAGGTTTATCGCTTTGTGCACGAAAGGGCGGCTGGGTTACCGTGCGAAAAAGAGCGACACTTCTGTGCCGCCCTCCCGTGGCTCGGATCGGCGCTCCGGTCGCCCCTCGGCGTTGCCGTGTCCTCCGTCCGCGCAGAGAGAGTATATCACGGATTGTACAGATTTTACCCTCACCAAATCAAAATTGTCCTTGACAAGGGGAGCACTTTAAGATATATATACGGTTGTTAATA
>CALGYL010000155.1 GCA_937934775.1 uncultured Clostridia bacterium | reverse complement strand
TCTTCTCTTTGACTTCAGCGCGAACTGCAACCCGGACGTGCTCGAAGCGCTGATCGGGGAAGTGGGGGCGGAGCGCGTGCTGTTCGGCAGCGATCTTCCGATTACGCGCATGCGGATGCGCCGCGTCTGCGAAGGCGGGCACTACGTCAACCTGGTACCGCCCGGGCTCTACGGCGATGTGAGCGGGGACCCGAACATGCGCGAGGTGAGCGCGGGAGAGGGCGAAAGGCTGACGTTCTTCCTCTATGAGGAAGCGCTGGCCATGAAGACCGCGCTGACGCGGCTGAACCTGGGGGCGAGGGAAGCGGAGCGCGTGTTCGCGGGCAACGCAAGGGACCTTCTGTGCGCGGTGCAGCGCGAAACCTATCAGACGAAGGGAAGGTGGGAGAAGCCATGAAACCTGTCCGAATCGGCCTCTTGCCATTGTATATCAAGCTGTATGATGATGTGGACCCGGCGCTCAGGGAAAAGCAGATGCCCTTTTTGCGGGATGCCGCGCGGGCGCTGGAAGCGGAAGGCTTGGAACTGGTTATGGCGGACGTATGCCGTGTGCGCCAAGAGTTCGAGCAGGCGGTTCGGTTTTTCAATGGGCAGGACTTGGACGCTGTTGTAACGCTGCATCTGGCCTATTCGCCGTCTCTGGAGGCCATTGACGCGCTCGCCGCGCTGACCGCGCCGATCATCCTGATGGACACGACGCCCACCTTTGATTTCATCGCCGAGGCGGGGGTTCCGGCCATCGACCGGAACCATGGCATCCATGGTGTGCAGGACCTTTGCAGCGTGCTCCGGCGGCGGGGCGTGCCTTACCATCTTGCGTGCGGACATCTGGAGCATTCCGGCGTCGCGGGGCGGGTGGCCGGGCTGTGCCGCGCCGCCGCCGCCGCGAAGGCGCTGCGCGGCATGCGCGTGGGGCTGGTGGGCGAACCCTTTGACGGCATGGGCGATTTCCGGGTGGAGCCGGAAAATCTAACCCGGGTCACGGGGGCGCGGGTAATCAAACTGACGCCGGCGGAGGCGTTCGCGCTCTCCGGCAGCATCGGGGAAGCTGAAATTGACGCGCAGGTTGCCGAGGATACGGCGCAGTTCGATGTGGAACTGGAGCACCCCGAAAACCACCGTCCCGCCGCGCGGGCGGCACTGACGCTGCGCCGCTGGATGGAGCAAAGCGCGCTGGGCGCGGCGAGCGTGAACTTTGAAAAGGTGTCCCGGGCCTCCGGGCTTGAAAAGATGCCGTTTGTGGAGCTGTCCCGGATGATGGCGCGCGGCATCGGATACGCGGGCGAGGGCGACGTACTGACGGCGGCGCTGACCGGCGCGCTGCTTCGGGCCTATCCGGATACCGGCTTTGTTGAAATGTTCTGCCCGGACTGGAAGCGCGGCGTACTGCTCCTGAGCCACATGGCGGAGATGAACTGCGCGCTGTCCGCCGAAAAGCCGCTGCTTACGGACGTGCCGTTTCCCTTCACCGACGCGGGCGATACGGTGGGCGTGTTTGGCTGCCTGCGTCCGGGCGGCGCGGTGCTGGTCAACCTGGCCCCGCTGCGGCCCGACCGGTACACGCTTTTATTGGCGGAGGTTGAGATGCTGCGGCCCGATTGGGACGAAACGGGTTTGCGCAACCAGATCCGCGGCTGGATGCAGCCGAAAATGGCGCTGGAACGCTTCCTGACATGGTTCAGCCAGGCGGGCGGAACGCACCACAGCGTACTGGTCTACGGCGCGGACATCGCGTCGCTCGCCGCGTTCGGCCATATGATGGGCTTTGACGTGGCGGTTTCCGGGGCGAACGGATAATGAACCCCTGAACCGGATGCCGGACGTCTGTCCGGCCCCGGTTCGGGCGAAAGGTGTGAATGCGATGCCTGCGATCGATCTCCCGCTGGAACAGTTGCGCGCTTATCCGGGAACCAATCCGCACCCCGCCGATTTTGACGCGTTCTGGGCGCGCGCCCTTTCCGAAATGAACGCTGTAGACCCGAAGGTGGCGCTGGTGCCCTCTGCGTTTCAATCGCCGGTTGCCGAGTGCTTTGATCTCTACTTCACGGGCGTCGGCGGCGCGCGGATCCACGCGAAATATCTGAAACCCAAAATAGCGCCCGACCGCGCGCCCGCGGTTTTGATGTTTCACGGTTATACTGAAAGCGCCGGCGATTGGCAGGGCAAGCTGGGCTATGCCGCGTCCGGCTTCCATGTCGCGGCACTGGACTGCCGTGGACAGGGGGGCGAATCCGAGGATGTGGGCGGCGTTCGCGGGAATACGCAGCACGGGCACATCATCCGGGGCCTTGAAGACGGGCCTGACAAGCTGCTGTTCCGCCAGATATTTCTGGATACGGCGCAGCTGGCCAAGATTGTGATGGACCTGCCGGGCGTCGATCCGGACCGGGTGGGCACCATGGGCGGCTCCCAGGGCGGCGGGCTTACGCTTGCGTGCGCCGGGCTTGTGCCGCGCATTGCCCGCGTCGCGCCGGTGTTCCCGTTTCTCAGCGACTACCAGCGGGTGTGGGAAATGGATCTGGCGAAGGAAGCCTATCAGGACATCCGCGATTATTTCCGGCACTTTGATCCATTGCACGAGCGCGAACAGCTTCTTTTTACGACGCTCGGCTACATCGACGTTTCGTATCTGGCCGCGCGCATCCGGGGCCAGGTGCTGATGGCCACCGGGCTGATGGATGACATCTGCCCGCCATCCACGCAGTTTGCGGCCTACAACCGCATCACCGCCCCCAAGCGCATGCTCCTCTATCCGGACTTCGGGCACGAGGGGTTGCCGGACTGCGACGACCGCGTGTATCAGTTCATGTCGACGCTTCTGTAATCTTTCTTCCATGGATAACCCAACCGCATTCCGAGGGCCTGTCCGGCGAAGCTGTTTCGCCGGACAGGCCCTCGTTTTCGTTGGGTGGCGGTACGCATTTTACAGTAGGAGCGCCGGGTATTCCAGCAGCTTTTGAATCAGCCGCAGCGCCTGAACGGTTTCCTCCGTCTCGCGGGCGCAGGGGAGCGTCAGCCACGATGTGCCGGACGGCCCGGTCTCTCCCAGCGTCAGGGTGTCCGGCTCCGCGGCGGCCGACAGGTCCGCCCTTGAAATCAATGCCGTCAGGCGAACGCCCAGCTGCTCGCCCGCCTGGGCGGCGGCGCGTTCCAGAAGGTCGGTGGCGCCGAACGCGAAATCGTGGACCGCGAACTGCTCAAACAGATGCTTCGCTTCCGCCATGCTGACCTGCGCGGCCAGAAACGCAAGGGCTGAATAGTCGGGCCTTTCCGGCTGGCGGTAGACGGCCACATTCCGTTCGATCACCAGGCCCTCCGGCCCGGTGCCGGGGATGCGCGTCCAATCCAGGCCGCGTTCGGCCGCGCGCAGCTTGGCGCGGGGCGTGGCAAAGCGCCGAGCCCCGTCTACGAGCGATGGAGGCGTGGAAAGGGGCGGCAGTTTCTCCGAACGCGATGAAGGTGCGGAAAGGGGCGGAAATT
>CALGYL010000154.1 GCA_937934775.1 uncultured Clostridia bacterium | reverse complement strand
GACACAGTTCTGCACGAAAAGAACCAGCGTAACGAGTGATTAATGTTTGGAGTTGGTATTAAGTCCATGCGCCGCCCGGAAATTCCAGCAGGATTCCAGGCGCGCGAAGGTCATCTCCTTCGCGTAGAAAACCCCGCCGGGGTTTTCTACGCGAAAAAAGCGCCCGATGGCTCTCATCGGACGCCCTCTGTGTAACTCGCCCCGGTCTATTGTCTGTTCAGCGCCTCCAGCACTTCCCCGGCCATATGGCCCGCAATCGCCTCGACGGCGCGCCGTCCGAGTTCCTCGCTGGCCGCCCGGACATCGTTCGACCACTTCCACTCGGCGCTCTCCCGGTAGTAATCGTTTGGCACGTTGAAATAGCGCTTCTGTTCAAGCGGCGGATCGCGCAGGAGCTCCATGTGCGCAAGCTCCGGATACATGCTCATGAACATCGAGGTCTCCCACAGCCCCGCGTGGTCGCAGGGCATTTCGCCGTCAACGGTCACGCCGTCGCACTCCCGGTGCGCGATGATGGTCAGATCCGGGTTTTCCCGGGCGATGATCTTCGCCGCCCGCGCGATGCATTCCTCCTGCGCAGGCCCGTAGTGCCCCACCAGCAAGACGATCACCTTCGCGCCGACCTTTTTGAGCTGCTGGCAGAGCTCGGTGAGCATCAGGTTCACCAGTGCTTCCGAGAACGTCATCGTGCCGGTGTAGGTGGAAAAGCCGGGGCGGCCGAAGTAGACCGGCGGCAGTACGATGCCGCCGTCCAGCTTTTCGGCCAGCCTGAGGCAGATTCCATGGGCCTTCAGGCCGTCCTGCCCCAGCGGCAGATGGTCCGCGTGCCACTCCAGAAGCCCAAGCGGCACAATGAACGCCGGCATGTGTTCAACCGCCTCGAGAAACTCCGCCGGCAGCATTTCCTCGTATCGCACCTTGCGCATTCTCCCGTCCCCCTCAGATTGATCGTTGGTCCACATTGAGAATTCAAGGCCTTCTCCACTGGAGCAGCCGGTCCAGCACCGCCCGCTGGGTTTCGGGGTCGGATTCGTCGATGCAAAGCAGTACGCCCTCCGGCCCAATTTCCCGCATGAACGCCTCAAGCTCCGCAAGACGCAGGTCGACGACCACGCTCTTGCCCGCCTGCTGAATGCGCCGGATCAGCGGAATCCACTGAAGGATCGGCCGGTCCTCGCCCACACCCTGCACCCACTGGTAGGCTTGAATCTCCGGAATTTCCAAAAGCCTGTCCAGGTGGCGCGCCACGCCCTTGCCGTCGACGTGGAAGACGTTGTGGCGGAAGTGGCGCACCTCCTCCAGAATAAAGGGCAGCGCGAATTCCTCAAACATCGCGGGCGAGATCATCGCGCCCAGGTCGCAGCTGGGGATGTGCATGGTTTCGTAGGATGGAATCTGCATCCACGTGACCGAAAGCTGCCCATGCGCCTTCAGCTTTTTGTGGAACGCGTCCATCAGCGGGAAGAACGGATCGAAGCACCTGCGTGTGACCGCCTTCACAAAGTCCGGGTCGTCCGCGATCTGAAAGAACAGTTCCTCCGTGCCCATCAGCGCGTCCGCGCAGTCGAAGCTGGGGTGCACGTCGGTGTAGCCGACCAAGAATTTGCCCCGGCAGGCGGAGAGCGCGCAATCCGTCAGCTCATTGATCATTTTAAGATACTCGCTGTCCGGATGGAACGCGATCGCCTCCAGGCTTTCCGGCCCTTCGACCGATGGTTTGGCCCACGAGGTGACCTCGCCAAATTCCAGCGCCGCGCCCAGCATGCCCGCAAAGACGTTGGGGCCAAGGTTGGGCCAGAACAGCGGGAAGGTTTCGCCCAGGAAGCTGCTCCGCTCGACCGTTTGAAGGTACCTTCGCACCTGGTATTCCGCGTCGTACCAGCGGTCTTTGAGGGAAGGGAACCGCCCGGCGTCGTCCGTCACGTCGTATTCCGCGTTGTGGGCGGAAAAGCGCACCGGCGGGCGGTCGAGCACCTGGTGGTCGTACCAGGCGTAGATCCGCCGCATGCATTGGACA
>CALGYL010000153.1 GCA_937934775.1 uncultured Clostridia bacterium | reverse complement strand
AGAAAGACGTGCTGGATCAACCGGAGCGGGCGCTGAAGGTGGCGTGGCAAGAGGGACGGGAAAGTTTCAGCCTGACGAACGGTCAGACAGAGGCTGTGCGCGAGGAATTGGAGCGCCACATGCGCTCGATGCATACGCCGTACCCGTTTGGCCTGAGCCTCTACGAGGCCATCAACGGCTATCAAAGGTACCATGATGCAGCGGAGGGAATCGTCATTCCCCAGGAGGAAATGCCCAGTCTCACGGCGGAGAAGCTCGCACAGCGCGAGCGCCTGGTCGACGAGTTGATTGCCGCGGGCAGGCTGATCGGGCATCCCAAGGATCACCCGCTGGAGGGAATCGGGGTCACCGCCTATACGCAGCAGCTGCGTGGCCAGGCAGAACAGGTTTTGACGGGCTATCGCTCCGCCTTAAAAGCGCTGGGCGAAGCGCACGGTGCGTTTATGAAGAGCGCAGGAAAGCCAGCGGAGACTTCGCTCCATGAGATCCGACGTATGGCGTCCTGGGCTCAGGCGGTCGCAAGCCTTCGCGATCTTCCCGGTGAGTGGCTCGCCCTGCCCGGCCTTGAGGAGGATTTCTCCGCACTGGCCGAATATTGCGCGCATGAAGGCAGACGCATTCAGCTTCGCGGCGAATTGCTTAGGGAAATGGACGAGGCTTATCTGAAAGAAGATGGAGAAACGCTCAAGCGCCAGTGGCGCGAGATGCAGCAACAGTGGTTTTTGCCGCGGATGCTGTCGAGCGGAAGGTTGATGAAACACCTCTCCGGCTTTTACAAAGGCGGGAAGGTAAAGAAGGAGAAGGCGGAGCAGATCGTCTTCGGTCTTGCGGCATACCAGCAGGAGGGGGCGGCCATGTCGGAGGCGGGTTCCAGGCTTTCGCCGGAGCTCGTCGGCGATTCGTACGGCCCCGAGGCTCGGAAAGCGCTTCTAGAGGAAGCCGTAAAGTGGGTCGCGGCCTTGAAGGATGTTTGCGGCGCCGATGCGGAGAATCTGCGCCGGATTGCAGGCCGGGATCCATCCTTCATCCCCGCGGCATCCGCGCTTCAAAAGGCGCTGGATGCCACAGTCACGGCCCAAACGGCGGTAAACAGCGTGCTGGCGCTTGCGCGGGATTGCTTTATGGGGGAACAGCTACTCGAAGCGCGCCTGGATCAGGTGAATCGTTGGCTGGAAAATCTCGCCTCGCTGCGGGATTATTCGGCGTGGCTGAACACGGCAAAGCGGGCGTGCGAGGCGGGGCTGTTGCCCGTCATCTCCGCATACCGGCAGGGCATGGCGCACGAGGGCCTGAAGCATGCGTACTTCCGCGGGCTGTACAAAGCCATGGCGGAATGGATTTTCGCCCAAGACTCCCTGGCGAACCAGTTCAACGGAGTGCTCTTTGAGGAGAAGGTCGCGCAGTTCCGCGTGATGGACCGGCAACTGACCGAATTGACGAGGCGGGAGATCGTGAACCGTTTGGCGGAGCGCATCCCCGACATGAACACGCTGGCCGCGCAGAGCAGCGAGTTGGGCATTTTGCAGCGCGCCATCCGCAGCGGCGGGCGCGGGGTCGCCATCCGGAAGCTGATGGAACAGCTGCCGACCCTGCTTCCTCTCCTGTGCCCGTGTATGCTGATGAGCCCCCTCTCCGCCGCCCAGTATCTGGACCCCAGGCGCAAGCCGTTCGATCTGGTGGTGTTCGACGAGGCGTCGCAACTGCCTACATGCAAGGCCGTCGGCGTTCTGGCGCGCGGCGAGAATTCCGTCGTGGTGGGCGATCCCAAGCAGATGCCGCCGACCAGTTTTTTTGCGACCAACAGCGCGGATGAGGAGAACCTGGAGCTGGAGGACTTGGAGAGCATACTGGACGACTGCCTCGCGCTGTCGATGCCGCAAACGCACCTGAAATGGCACTACCGGAGCCGCCACGAGAGCCTGATCGCCTTCAGTAACCATGAGTTCTACGAAAACGAGCTGTACACCTTTCCGTCTCCGAACGCGCTGTGCTCCAAGGTACGATACATTCCGGTGGATGGTTTCTACGACAGGGGCAAGACGCGCCAGAACCGCGCGGAGGCGGAGGCGATCGTGGCCGAGGTGCTGCAAAGGCTTCGCGTGGAAGCCCATCCCAGCATCGGGATCGTCACCTTCAGCGCCGCGCAGCAGAATCTGATCGATGATCTATTGCTGGAGGAGTTCTCACGCGAACCCCAGTTGGAGGAGAACGCGCTGCAGCAGGGCGAGCCGCTGTTCATCAAGAATCTGGAGAATGTGCAGGGGGACGAGCGGGATGTCATCCTGTTCTCCATCGGATACGGCCCGGATGAGACCGGCCAGGTGGCGATGAACTTCGGCCCGCTGAACCGCGAAGGCGGCTGGCGCAGACTCAACGTGGCGGTTTCCAGGGCTAGGGAGGAAATGATGATCTTTGCCACCCTGCGACCGGACCAGTTGGATATGAGCCGCACCCGCTCGAAGGGCGTCGCCAACCTCAAAAACTTCCTGGAATTCGCCATGCGCGGCGTGAAAAGTGATGCGGCCGCGCATGCGCAGAATCCGGCCGACGGCCTGGCCCGGGATATCGCCGCCGCCGTCGGTCAAGCGGGGTACGAAGCCCATCTTGAGGTCGGATGTTCGAAATTCAGGGTCGATGTGGCCGTGGTGGATCCCAGGCAGAAGGACAGGTATCTGCTGGGGATTCTGCTGGACGGCCCCAGTTATGCTTCCGCGCGGACGGTCAGGGATCGCGAGCTCTCGCAAACGGATGTGCTCTCGAGACTTGGCTGGAGACTCCTCCGGGTCTATGCCATCGATTGGTGGGAAGACCCTCGGCATGAAACGCAGCGGATTCTGGCACAGCTGGAAAAAGCCAAAGCGGCGCCGACCCAACCGGTCCTGCGCGCCGCGCTCCCCAGGGAGGCCGGGCAGGAAAAGGGTGCGGCGCGCATTGCGAGCGCACAGCCTTCTCCTGCATCCGAGCCGCGGCGCCCCAAAAAGGACTCCGCCCGCAAGGAATATGTGGTCACACAATTGTCCTATAAGCCGATCTCCGCGGAGGCGTTTGTCGCTAATCCACCCGCCGGGGAGATCGTCAAGCGGCTTGGCGCGATTGTGCAAACCGAGGCGCCTATTCTGGAAGGTTTGCTCGTTCGCCGCCTGCTGCAGTCCTTTGGGATCGCTAGGGCCGGTTCACGGATTCAGTCGTTGGTTCAGGTGTACTTAAGGGGGCTGCCCTGTGTTCGCCTGAGGCAAGGGGACAGCACGGTATATTTCCCGAAGGAAATGGATCCGTCTTCATATCCCTTCTATCGCATCGGGGAAGAGGAGGTTTCCCGCCGGGACGCCGACGAATTGCCGTGGGCGGAGGTGAGCAACGCCGCCCAGGCGGTGCTCCGCGCACAATTCGGGCTTCCCCGGGAAGACCTGATTCGCGAAACCGCAAAGCTGCTTGGGTATGCCCGCGTCGGATCCGGCGTTTCCCAGACGATGCAGATGGGTGTCGATGCGCTGATTGCGAATGGACGCGCAAAGCAGGGCGGCGACGACAAGATTCTTCTGGTATAGTCGATCTCAATTCTGAAGCCTTTGGCTTAACCAGACTGATAGCGCTGGAGGGTAGGTAAGCGCCGATGACCATTTTTTGGATTGTGCTTGTTCTCGGAATTGTCCTAATCGCGGCGAGCAGTAAAAAAAGGCGGACAATACCGGCCGAACAGCTCGCCGAAACCAAGCTTCAAGACCTGGCGGCAATTCGGAGGACTTTGCACAACAGTCGGTTGCCAATTGCAGGCGGATTACGGAGGAGACCATGGAGCTTATCCAAAACTCCAACAATGTCGAAACCGTCGTCGGCCGCTGGGATTTTTTCGTACGCGACTTTTCCCAGAACATCAGGGCGTCAATCGGCCCCTATGAGCGGATTCCGGCCGCGGCACAGTTGCTCAGCGAAGTAGAACGGCTGCGAAACCTGCTGGTCGAAAACCAGGAAGCGCTTTTTCGAAAGGCAATCGATCGCGCGTATCTGGCTGAACTTGAAAAGGCCGCGGCACTGAAAACGGAGAGCGGACGGGAAAAACGCATGGAGCGTTTTTTTGAATTGACGGCTGCGATGGAAAAGCTTGGACCGGCGGCGGAGCATGTGCGGGAGTTACAGCTGAAGGGAAGGACGGTGGTGGACAAAGCCCCCGTTTCCGCTCCGCCGCCCCCTACTCAGGATAGCCGCGCGCAACCCGCAAGCGTTCACACAAAAGAGGAAGTGCGTGCGGCGGATAGGGAACTCGCGCAGCGTCTTCACCAAGCCTTTGCCAGCAATGCCGGACTGTACCCGCATGAATTGCTGATGTTGGATTATGCACCGTCTTATGCGCTGGACCAGGACAGTTTTCCCGGTTTCTGGTTTTATCAGTATTTTGTGACGAATCCCAAGGCTTTCCTCGAATCCTTGATGAGCCGCGGATTTCTGCAGCAGGGTACCATAGAAGAATCATTGAAGAACGCCAAGGTAACCGAGTTAAAAAGCGCTCTGAGCGCCTCTGGCCTCAATACGTCCGGGAAAAAGGAAGTGTTGATTCGTCGATTGATGACGGAATGTGATCCCGGGGAACTGGCGCGAACATTTCCCCAGCGATACTACGAGCGTACGCAAAATGGGGAGTCGGCCCTTGCGGATGGTACTTATGTTTCATACATTCATAAGCATAAAATTATGGACATGGACGCGTGGAGCCTGAATCGCCTGATGCACGACGGCAATGGGAAAAGTCATTATGAAGTTATCTGGAATGAACTTGAGCGTTTACGAAAAAAAGGATTTAATCGCAGGCAAATTTGGGATATATCGCTGTCACACATATGAAATGGCAATGCTGCTGATGGAGACGCAGGACACTCAGGTACATCTCCTCCGTGTGTCTTATTCTACCACACTCTGGAGCTGTCCGCCTGATCGCGGCCAGGTCACTGTGACCTGCCCCCCGTCATTATACCAAACCCATTGTTAGGATTCCCCATCAGGG
>CALGYL010000152.1 GCA_937934775.1 uncultured Clostridia bacterium | reverse complement strand
CCACCCTCATAGGGCACGAACGCCGTGCGAATGAGCTCGGAAAGCACATCCGGAACGGAATCATAGAGCGAATGCAGCGCGTCGTAATTGCCGCTTCTCACAAGCGCCCGCGCCTGCTCCAGATCGACCATGTGGTTTTGTGGCAAATTCTGCAATTGGATAAGGCGTCCCGAGTTACCCGTGACCCACACTTTTCCGTTTCTACGCGTCAAGAAGTAACCCGTTGCGGTAATGGCGCAGTAAACTTTCCCAGCATATTCGGATACAGTCGGCTTCACACGTATCTCGTGACAATTGCTTGGCGTGAGCCAGATGTCTACGATGTAGGAATCGCTCCAGTTGGGATTGCGCTCGACAGTCTTTTTCCTACGTAGGACTGCGGTCTTACCGCTCATGTGCGCCAGAGCCTGAACGATATCGGCGTTTTGGCGGTTGATGGTCGAATACTGAATGCTGTTCGGAGCGGGATGATAACCGTCCCAATAAGGCAACTCATCGAAGAAAACATCAGGATTCTCTTCAAGTAGCCAATAACCGAATGTTTTTGTACGGAACTGGCGTAGCCAAAGAGGCACTGAGCGAGCCGGGATAGAGATATCGAATACGCGTTCTTTCTCGAAGAAGTGCTCCGAGAAGGCAATCTCCGCTCTGCGGAGAAGCGACTTGCAGCGTTCTACCTTGCGCTGTTTTTTAAAGCGGAATCGGATGCCGCCATCCTCGCAGTAGTGTCCATCCGCTTGCGTCATGATCAACACTCGTAGCCACGTTTGGTTTGCACACCCTCTAAAATACCTGTAGCCTGTAAGAGGAACGCAGGGCCTGCACTGAGACATCTGCTCTACGGTCATCGTAATCCACGGGGAGCCGAATTTGCGTTGTGCCCACATTTTATGATCGGGTGTGCTGCACTGATCGATTCGTGCGTCACGGTAGGTGTACATCGGCCCTGTGTAGTCAAAGGATACATGCTCAGCCTTTTGAAATGATACGGCCTCACTATCAGCATTCCAACAAGCAATGCTGCCGCCTGACCATTCATCAAGTCGCTTCCACCCGTCGGGCGTCAGCACTTCATGATCACCGGTCAGGCAGAACCGCCCAGTTCGATTGGCACCGTAAAACTGAAACATGCCGCGCGCCCGGCCGTCCGCGCATACCGCCGCTTCCATTGCCTGATACTTTTTGACCGATGCCTTCGCCAGCTGCTGCCGCAGGAGTAGTACATCCCCAAGGCTGTCAGGTGCATCCTTGAGCGCCGCCGCAAGCTCCTTTTTGCCGAGGGATTCCAGTTCCAGTCCGTTATCCGCCAGCCAGGTCTTCATTTGCGTGACGGAGTTGGGATTATCTAGTGCCGTAAGTGCCTGCATCTTGGCGGTGAGTTCCTCGTGGGAGAGCTCGTCCATGCGAATGGCGTTTTCGACCAGCGTCATATCCAGCCTAATGCCCCGGTCGTTGATTTCCTGATCCAGATGATATTCGTCCCAGACGAAATCGGGCACGGGGAAACGGGAAAGCGCTTCCTGTATCGCCATTTCGGTTTCCACATCGCGGAGGTTGTAGGACTTGAACAGCGCCCACTTGTCCGGCGCGTCGGTTGCATGATTGCGTGTGCGGCCACCGTTCATTTTTGTTGGTGTACAGGGCTGGCAGAAATACTTGATGAGTTCTTTACCGGTTTCCTGCTTCTGTTTTTCCAGCTTCAGCACCGCACCGACGCCCGCAAGCGAAAGCGGTAAGCCCAGATAAGCTGACCACACCATGGAGCAGCGCCACTGCTTCGGGTCGAGATATTCACCCGAAGGCAGACCAAGATAGCGTGACAGGCATACCCTCTCAAATGCAGAATTATGGGCGGTCTTGATAACTGTCTCATCTGTCAATGCTTCCAGAACTTCTGCTGGGATCTTTTCCCCGCGAGCAAGATCAATGACCTGCACAGGGCTGTCATCAAAGCTATATCCGAACAGCAGAATTTCAAAATCCGGACTTTCAGCATAACGGTATACTCCGGTCTTGCTCAGATCGGCTGACGAAAATGTTTCCAAATCACAATGTATTTCCTTCAACTGCGCTTCCTCCCTCATAGGAAACAGGGCGGCAGATCGTCCGCCGCCCTTTCCTGTCAATCGTTTAGGCCAGGAAATCATCGTCATCCAGCGTGTCAAACTCGGAAGAAGCATTGGTACGCCCGCCGAGCGGCTCGCCGTCGCGCACCTTCTGGATGTTGCCCAGCCCGCAGGCAACGCCGCGATTCCCATTGGTGTTGAACGCATAGAAGCTGAGCGAGACGTGAGCGTACACGCCGGAGTAGACTTCGC
>CALGYL010000151.1 GCA_937934775.1 uncultured Clostridia bacterium | reverse complement strand
GTTCCCCCCGGCGAACAAGGCTCGGCGGGCACCGCCGTAAACGCCTCAATTCCTTCGGAAGGCGGCGCAAGGAACAGGATTTTCCGGTATACCGGCGCGGGGAAGGCGTCGTTTCGGGGCAGGTCCAGGCCGTTTTGCGCAATGCGCTCCCGCGGCAGGATCTGGGTGGGCAGCACGCGCCCGTCCCGGGTCTCCATCCGGACGGGCTGGTCGCCCACGGCGAGCCACACTTCCACCGGCTGCGCTTCCCGCGTGATGACGGGTGCGTACACCAATGCGCCCCGGCCGCGAACCGGCTTCATTTGGCTGCCCAGGTGTGAAAGGGCCTCGTGGATGACTCCCGACGCGATCTGTCGCGCGCCCGCAAAGCGCGCCTCCATCTCCACATGGACCTCGTCCACGGACGAACCGTGGATGGAATCGTGGGCGCTGTTGACCAGCAGGAATTTCCAGGCTTCGTCCAAAAGCCGGGGGCGGTCATGGTAACCCAGCCGGTGGGCCAAGGCGGTGAGCGGCTCCGCGTAGCGCTCCAACAGCGCCTCGCAGGCGAAGTTCTGCCGCTTCAGGTAGGTGCGCGTGGACAGCGCACCCAGGAGCACATACTGGTACTTGGAGCCGGTCAGCTCCATATTGTACACCTTGGTTTCCGGCAGGTCCCTTTGCACCAGACGCACGTAGGCTTCTACGTCGCCCATCACAAACTCAATCTCGTCCTGCATCCGGTTGGCTTCGGCCACCGATTCGCCCACGTTGATCTGCGGCGGCAAGTGGTCGTAACCCGCGATCAGCGGGATGACGCCGCTGGGGTAGCGGTCTTTGATGCGAAGCGTGTTTTCGATCAGGTTTTTCGCGATCCGCCTTGGGTCGTCGTGCACCGCCAGCGCCTTGTGGTACTCGAAGGAGAGATAATCCGGGTAGTAGGGGACCTCCCGCGGCTGGATCGGGTCGACGGGCTTCCGGAAGATGTCGAACGCGCCGGTGTAGCTTTCACGGAAGTGGCTCGCCAGCACCCGGGAGCCGTCCAGCCCCTCATAGAGAAACTCGTCCGGATGGCCGCCCGGCACCTCCGGCATGCCGCGCATGAACAGGAGGCTGTCAATGCCGAAACCGCTTAGGATCTGCGGCATCTGTGGCGGATGACCAAAATTGTCCGGCAGGTATCCGGCCTGCATGCAGCCGCCCAATGCCTGGGCCGTTTTCCGTCCGTACAGGCAGTTGCGGATCATGCTTTCGGCGCTGGGCAGCCATTCGTCAAACTGCGTGTAGAACGGGCCGATGGCCAGCTTGCCCGAAGCGATCAGCGCTCGCATGGCCCCTTCTTCTTCCGGCGCGATCTCAAGGTACTCCAAAAGCGGGAACACCTGGCCGTCCAGCACATAACAGGTAAAGTCCTCGCGGCTTGCGGCCTTCTTCAGGTCCTCCAGCGCCTCCACCGTCCAGAACCGGTAGCTGCGCAGCGGTTGGTACCACTCAATGTCCAAATGGCCCGCGGTGACGATGAACCCCGTCAGCTTGCTCATGCGTTTTCTCCCGCGCCGGTCGGAATGGAGCCTGCGGCGCGTTTATTGCGTATTTTGGTCGATTGTACCGGACTGCCGCGCTTGAGCCGGACTGCCGCACCGATGAACAGGCGCTTTGGTTTAGCCGACTTTGCGCGCCGCGGCGTACCGCAGCAGCGGCATCAAATTGAATGTTGCATCGGCATCAGCGGCGGCGGAAAAAACACGGGCACTCCGCTTGAAGCGGAAACGGCGCGCGCGACCCGGACGCATCGGAATGTAAATTTTATCCGTACAATGCTCTGCCGGGCGAAATCGGCGCACGATAACATCTGCGCCCGCATACTTCTCTGCGCTCGCAATTAACAAACTATTTATATTCGGTCCTTTTGAACGATTTGAACCGATCCACGCTATTTGTAGTGACGGTGGATCGTCCAAATTTCTGCGCCGGATTCTTCAACAATTCCGGTCGGAGCGAATTTCGCGTTTTCCGGGTTGGGGGATCCATGTTGGATTTGTGCGCCAAGTTTTGTGGATTTTGGAGCGCCTATAAAGGAGTGGAGGCGTTTTTGGCAGCCCGACACAGGATTGCCATAAAGCAAACGGGAAGTTTCACGCGGTTTTTTGTGCGCTTCCGCCGTCCCGTATTTCAGAATTTACATTGATTATAACAGCCTATTTTCTTGACGAACAGACCAATTTGTTGCAAAATAGAATCAAAATGTTGCATGGAGAAATAGTATGGAGATTTACTGGAGCGACGAATCCGCCGACAAGGACGTATTTGTGCGTCAGTGCGGCAGCGAAGTGTGCGCGCGGGGGCATCAGTACGGCCCCGCTGTGCGGGACCACTACCTGATTCACTACATCGCCTCCGGTAAGGGCGTTTTTTACGCGGACGGCCGTACGTACCGGATCGGCCCCAAACACGGTTTCATCATTTTCCCCGGGCAGGAGACCACCTACCGGGCCGACGACGACGATCCTTGGATCTACGCCTGGGTGGGTTACGAAGGCCGCACCGCGACGATCCTGACGGAGATGGTTGGTCTGACGCGGGACGACCCGGTATTTTCGCTGGACGCGGAGATCGACCCGTATGAGCGTATCCGGCGCATGCTTCGCGCCGCCTCAGACATGCGCCTGGGGGATATGGCGATGCTGGGGAGCCTGTATCAGCTGCTGTCGGAAATCGGACAGGGCCGGTCCAGCGTGAAGGAGGAGCCGGAAACCCGCTATTACAAAAAGGCGGTATGGTACCTGGAGGGCAACTATCAGCGGGAGGTTCGCATCACCGACGTGGCCGCCTTCGTGGGTCTGAGCCGCTCGCAGCTCTTCCGCGTGTTTCAGCGCGCAACCGGCATGTCTCCCAAGGAATACCTGAACGCGCTGCGCACCGAGCGGGCCGCGAAGCTTTTGCGGGCGACGGATCTGTCGCTTGAAAAGGTGGCAATCTCCTCCGGCTTTTTCTCGGCCGGGCGGCTCAACTCGGTCTTTCGGGCGCAATTTAATACATCGCCCAGCGGGTACCGCAAATCCCTGAAGCTGACGAACGGGGAGCGTAACGATTAGGCGCGGCATGACAAAACGCGGCCCCCGGTTGAAAAAAACCGGAGGCCGCGTTGATTGTTTTGGTAACTGCGCCGCGGGCGTCCAGGGAATCGCCGAATGAAACATAGGTTACCCGGCGGATGGATCCTAGATCAGCGCTTCCAGAAGAGCCTTGGCCTTGAGGATGTCGCGCTTCTGCTCCTCGCCCGAAATTTCCCGTTCGATGGTATAATCCCCGGCATAGCCGAGCTCCTTCAGAAGCCCGATCAGCTTGGGAAAATTCACAAGGCCTTCGCCCAGAGCCTTCTCCTCGCCCAGCATGTGCCCGTCCGTCGGGTACGCGCCATCTTTGCAGTGGACGCCCATCACATACTTGCCAAAGACGCCCAGCGCGTCGCAGGGGTTGGCCTTGCCGTACATCAAGAGGTTGGCGGGGTCCAGGTTGACGCCCACGTTGTCCAGGCCCATGTCCTCGATCACGCGGCGCAGGGTCACCGGCGTCTCCTGCCCGGTTTCAAACAGGAAGTACTGCCCGTTCTGCGCGCAGCGTTTGGCGATGGCGCGCAACGCTGTGAGCACCCCCTGGTAGTCCGGCGCGTAAGGGTTCTCCGGCAGGAAGCCCGCGTGCGTCACCAGATACTTGACGTTCAGCTTCTTCGCAAAGTCCGAGCCCTTCAGCAGGGTTTCCGTGCGGCGGTCCCGGTAGACGGGCGGCACCAGCCCCAGCGTCAGGTGGCCTTCGTAGAAATCCCAAGTGACGGGGCCCGGCCAGCCGCACCAGAAGGCCGAGATATGGACCTTCCGGTCCCGCGCGGCGCGGTTGACGAGCGCCGCCATTTCGTCGTTCAGATCCGCCTCATTCCAGCAGACGATCTGGCAACTGTCCATGCCCATTTCCCGAAGCTCCGCAAACTGCGCGTCGATCTCCCGGTCCAGGCGAAGCGTGACACCGATTCTCATACAAATCCTCCCATTAGCCCTTGACGGCTCCGGCGGTGATGCCGCCGACGATGTTCTTTTGCATGATGATGAAGAAGGCAAGGCTGGGGATCATGGACATCACGATGCCGGGCAGCGCGTGTTCCCAGTCCGAAACCATGGCGGAAAAGCGCATGTAGAGCGCGTTTTGCAGGTTCAGCGCCGATTCCTTGCCTCCGACGATCAGCTGGTTGGTGATGACGTCGTTCCACGTGGCCAGCGCGTCCAGCACGACCACCGTGGTCAGGATGGGCTTGAGCAGCGGCAGCACGATGCGGAAGTAGCAGGTGAATGGTCCCGCGCCGTCAATCAGCGCGCTCTCCTCCAGATCCAGCGGCACGTTCTTGATGAAGCCGTGGATCATGTAGACGGCCAGCGGCATGAGAAGGCCGATCGACACGCAGATGTAGCCGGTCTTCGTGCCGGACAACTGCAGTACGGAGGCAAACCGGGTCAGCGTGATCATGTAGGCCTGGAAGGGCACCATCATCGGCAGGATGATCAGGATGAAAACGACCGCGCTGTACTTTGTCTTGGTCCGGGCCAGCTTGTAGGCGGCCATCGGCGCCAGGAGCACGATGCCCAGGACGGACGCGACCGTGTACAAAAGGGTGTTTCGGATCAGCACCGGGAAGCCGAAGGTCGTCCAGGTGTCAAAATACCGGTCCAACTGCCAGGATGTGGGCCAGGCCAGGAAATTCTGCATCATGTCGTTGTAGGGCTTGAACGAGTTCAGGAAGATCAGGATCAGCGGCACGAGCCACATCAGGGACAGCGCCAGGATCAGCCATCCGAGCCAGGTGATTTTCTTTTGCTTCTCCATCAGCTCTCGACCTCCCTGGACTTTGTGATCTTGACCTGAATCACGGTGACGATCAGCACCGCCACGAAGAACACCAGAGATTTGGCCGTCGCGATGCCGTATTTATTGTTTACGAACGCCTCTTTGTAGATGTTGTAGGCGACGGAGACGGTCGAGTTCGCCGGGCCGCCCTTTGTGAACACCATGATCACATCAAACAGCTTGAACGCGAAGGTCAGCGAGGTCAGCAAGCAGATGGACAGCGCCGGCATGATCAGCGGCAGCGTAACCTTCCGGAACATCTGAAAGCGCGTGGCGCCGTCGATGGTCGCGGCCTCAAGCACGTCGTGGGGCACCGCCATCAGACCCGCGATGTAGGTGACCATGTAAAAGCCCACGTTCTGCCAGACGGTCATGATGACCACCACATAAAACGCCAGGTTCGGCGTGCCGACCCAGCTCCAACCGAAAAACGCCCAGCCCGTGGCCGTCCCCAGCGATTCAAAGCCTGGACCGAAGATGAACTTCCAGATCAGACTCAGCGCGGTCAGGCTGATGATGTAGGGCACATAATAAAACGCCCGCCCCAGGGTGTTGATGCGCCGGGGCTTGGAGAGCGAAACCGCCACCGTCAGCGAAATGACGTTCACGATGACCACGTAATACAGCGCGTAGCGGAGGGTGAACAGCGCCGCCTTGACGAACATCTTGTCGGCGGTCAGAAGTTTGACAAAGTTGTTCAGCCCGACGAACTTCATCGTCGAGCTGATGCCGTTCCAGTCGAAAACGGAGTAGTACAGGTTCATCACAAAGGGGATATCGGTCGCAAAGAGGACAAAGATCAGCGCAGGCCCTGTAAACAGCGCGAACAGCAGGCCGTTTGTCAGCTTCGCCCTTGGGTGCTTTCCAGCATTCATACCGGACACATCCTTTGATAAGATCCAACAAAGCGGAGCCGCCACCATTGCAGATGGCGGCTCCGCCCAACGATCAGGCCGTTTCCGGCAGGGATTTAGTAGACGAAGAAGTCCTGCATCTGGGACATGACGTCATCGGCGGTCATCTGGCCCAGCATGTACGCCTGATAGAGCGGGCCCACGTTGTCGCCCCAGCCGGTCGGCATCAGCGTGTGGATCCAGGCGTTGGTTTCGCCCTTGGCGATGTAGCCGGCGGCCTCGTTGGCCAACGCGCCCTTGACGGTCAGTTCGTTCTTGGCGGCGGAAGCGGCGCCGACGGTCTGGGTCGCCCACTTGATGCCGTCCTCAGAGGTCAGGATGTACAGAAGATACTTCTTGGCCGCGTCGAGGTTCTTGGAATCCTTGTTGACGATGTAGGTCCAGGTGATGTTG
>CALGYL010000150.1 GCA_937934775.1 uncultured Clostridia bacterium | reverse complement strand
CGATTGGTTCGCCTGGAACGGCGTGAAATGTACAGACTACGGAATCCATGTACTGACCCACCCGGCCATCTCCAGGCCCAAGGAGCGCGTCACCACGCAGGTGGTGCCGGGACGCAGCGGGAAGCTGACGATCACGGAGGGCGACTGCGTGTACGAAGAGTTCATCGCCACCTGCGAATGCATCGCGCCGAACCCGGTGTCGATCCCCGCGTTCTCCGCCTGGCTGCACGGTCCTGGGGTCGTGATGTTCGGGAACCGCCCCACAGGGTTCTAC
This sequence comes from uncultured Clostridia bacterium, assembly GCA_937934775.1. Lineage (GTDB taxonomy): Bacteria > Bacillota > Clostridia > Christensenellales > Aristaeellaceae > JAEZHK01. The sequence goes on along the minus strand of CALGYL010000150.1, from coordinate 1,992 downwards.
TACGCCCGCGTCAACAACCAGATCGACTTCGAGACGGTCGTGCGCGGGCGTCTGCAGCGAAAGTTCACTGTGAACTTTCGCTGCCAACCCTTTCTATACCTGCTGGGTGTGGAAATTATTGTGCTGACATCTTTCGGCCAGATCGCGAACCAGGGCACCGTCTTCGCCGAGCCCGTTATCACAGTAGAGGGCACCGGCGACATCGACCTGATGGTCGGCGAGGTGACACTGGGGATCGCGGGCCTCGTTTCCTCAATCACCATCGATGTGCCGCAGCGGTTGGCGTACCACGAGGGCATCAACCTCACCGGCTCCCTGACCGGGGACGATTGGCCGACGCTGCCGGTGGGGTCGACGGCCATCTCTTGGACAGGAAGTGTGTCCCGTATCACGATCAGCCCCAACTGGAGGGCGCTCTGATGGGCGACGTGTACATCTATCCCCCGGACGCCGAGGACTTCGACACCATGGGCCTCTGCGGGGCGCTTTCCCCGACATCCTGCGTACATACTGAGGCGCGTAATGACCTCTCGGAAATTCAGTTGGAGCACCCCATCGACGATAATAAGCGCTGGACGTTCATACAGAACGATTATATCTTGAAATGCGATGTGCCGGTGCGCACCGTGCCGCCCATCACCCCGGAGGGGATGCTGGTCACCGCCCACGAGGTGTGGACCATCAAGACCGGCACAACGAAAACCCAGCGTAACCTCTACTACAAAGCGACCGGCAACAAAGTGCGCAAGAAGAACCTGCCGGTGGGCCTGAGCATCCCCATCATCTTCAAGGGCGAGAACCGATACAAGGGGGTTTTCACAGGACGAAAGAAGTACCGGCACAAGGGCAAGTGGCGTTGGAAGACCTATACCTACTACGGCTGGATCGCGAAGTCTGCCATACAGTACACGCTGACCGAGGATTGGCCCAACGATCCCGCCGCCATCGAGGAAGTCGCGCCCGCGTGGATCGTAGCCGACCAGCTCTTTCGCATCTACAAGGTGGAGCTCCGGGACGACGGCGTGACGGCCTACGCGCGGCATATCTTCTACGACCTCCTGAACAACCTCACCTCGCACCCGGCCGGGCAGATGGATTGTGTATCAACGATTGAAGGCATCCTGGGAAACTGCCTCGTACCCACGCTGTTTTCCGGCTTTACTGATGTGGGCGGCGAGCGGGTCATCGATGGCTGGACGCGGGTCAATCCCGTCAGCGCGCTGCTCGACCCCGAGACTGGCGCGGCGGCGCTGTGGGGCGCGGAACTTGTCCGCGACAACTACGACTTCTTTCTGCTCCGGGACGCGGGGCTGAACCGTGGGGTCCGGATCGAATACGCAAAGAACCTGCTGGGCGTCTCCTGCGAGGTGGACGCATCGGATGTGGTAACCCGGATCGTACCAGTCGGAAAAGACAAGAGCGGCAAGGACCTCCTGCTGGCGCCGGGCAGCTACAATGTAGACGGCATGGTGTACACGATCGCCGCCGATCAGACCTGGATTGACAGCTCGCGCGCTTCCTTGTACCCCACACCCCATGTGCAAGCGCTGACCTGCTCCGGCGAGTGCAAGGAGACGAAAACCGTCACGAAGTCCATGGTGCGCGTGCGCATGATCCGGGAGGCACTGGCGGCGCTCGCGAACGACGCCGATCTGCCCAAAGTGTCGCTGAAGGTGGAGTTCCTCTCCTTGGGTGATACGGAGGAGTACGCCCAGTACCGGAGCCTCGAGGACGTGTTCCTCTACGACCGGGTCCGGGTAAAACACCCCGGCATCCAACTTGACGTCCTGACCGAAGTCAACCGCGTCGAGTTCGACTGCCTGAACGAGAAGTTCCGATCCATCGAACTGGGCTCCGTCCGGCAGGATATGCGAAAGACCGCAGTCGCCTCCTGGCAGCTGCCCTCCACGATCTCCGGTCGGAAGATTGCCATGGAAAGCATCTCCGCCGCGCAGCTGGAGCCGGAATCGGTGGAGGAGATCGACCTCTCCA
>CALGYL010000149.1 GCA_937934775.1 uncultured Clostridia bacterium | reverse complement strand
AAATAGATCAGGTTGGGTTCTGTAACCTTGTTTGGAACGCGTTCCAATTCAGGCGACTCGCTTGCAACCGCCTCGCGGAATTTGATATAATCGGGCACACAGCTGTCGCCCACGCTTGCCAGAAGTTCGAGCGAAGGGCAGTCCGGCCGCGCCTGGTTGATTTTTTCGATGATTTCGGCGTCGTCGACCGTAACGATCATTTTGATTTTCGCAAGATTGCTGCGGTAGACAATATCCTTTTTGGTCAGCTGATAGGTACCGGGGATACAGACAGCGCCAATTTTGCACAGCGCAGTGATACACCACCATGCTTCAGGACGCTGTTTGAGAATCAGCATGACAATGTCACCCTTTTGTATCCCGGCATGCCGAAATGCGTTTGCAGTCCGGTTCGAAAGATCCTTCGCTTCAGCGAAGGTGTATTCCTTCACAACAAATTCATCGTTGCACCACCGCAAGGCAAGCTTATCGGGTTCGAGGCTTGCCCAACGGTCCACGACGTCATAGCCAAAGTTAAAGTCCTCAGGGACGTTTACTTTGTAGTTTGACGCAAAATCATCATAGGATTCAAAATCAAGTTTTGGCACATAAGAGCTCAGTATGGGATTATACAAATTCATTCTCTCCTCATTGACAGATTACTGTCAGGAATTTCGCGTTTGTATCTTTGGCGATTTGATAATGCGGCAGCATCGGATCAAAGTAGATTGCGTCGCCAGCATTCAAAACGTGCTCGATCTTCCCTACGCAAACAACAATGCACCCACTGAGCACCAGGTTAAACTCCTGCCCGGAATGCATAACCGGCTTGGGTGTTTCGTCATTGGGGGAGAGTTCCACAAGAAGCGGTTCCATCACCCTGCCGATAAAATTGTTCGCCAAGCTGCGATAGGAATACCCCTCAAACCGCTCGACAGCTTTGCCTTGTCCGGCTCGGACCACTGAAGCGGTTCTCATTCGAGCCTCTTCACCCATAAGCAAGACGTTAAAATCTACCTTGAAGATACCCGCAATTTCGTAAAGGATTGATATTGGAATGTCCTCGCTGCCATTTTCATAACCAATATACTGCTCGGGTGTGACGCCCAATCTTTCAGCCATTTCTTGAATTGAGAGATCCAGTATCTCTCTCATTTCAAGAACGCGGGCCGGGATAAGCTTTGCAATATTATTCAAAACTGTACCTCCAATTTGATTGTTGGTTTTATAATTCTATCAAAAAAGTCCGAGCAATACAAGCGCGCCGCCACTAGAATTCACCAATTCGATTCAGCAGGCCCAGGATATCAACGATACGTAAGAGAACAAAAGTTCATACTGGACATATTGCTCATCTGTTTTGCCGGGCTGGTTGTGATGCGAGCAACCGATGAAATCCTATCCGGAAACAGCAGGCAGCGTTGCATGAAGCAAGGCTGCCCGCCGTCCGCGGCGCACGCATGTCAGGCGTGGCGCGTCTCCCTATGCCGTCCCGTCACGCCCTGTGAAGCACGGCTTCATCAACCCTTCGGGTAACGCTGCAGGTGTAGGGCTGAAAGTACTTGCTCCAGAACCCGCTGGCGGCCAGATTGGCGCTTTCATAATCCACGCCAAGACGCAGACAGCCCGTTCCCTGGAGATCCGCAATCAAAGCGTTCAAAACGCACTGCATCAGACCGCTTCCGCGATATACCGAAAGGCAGAACGCGCCGCAGATGTTCATCATGTCCTTTGCTTCCGTCGCGAAATTTTCCCCGCCTTGCGTGGCTTCGACAAAGGCGACGGCGGTATCCCAATCGAAGGCGGCGTAGACGATGGAATCCCGCTCCTCCGCCCTCGCAAGCCAGCGCTGATATGTCTGTGCCGACGAATACAGGAAGCACGGGCTCTCGCCCAGATGGACGGACAGGCCTGCCCGCAGCGATCGGATCAGGGAGATCTCCCGCGGTTTAAGCCTTCGGATGGGCAGGACGGCTGTTCGCGAGGTCGGGATTCTCTCCATTGGGCGAATCGCGTCCACGCACCGCGCGCCAAACCCGCAGGAAAACAGCGCGCGCTTCGCTGCTTCGTCGTGAGCGTACAGGGAGATCGCATGGTAGGCGGCGCCCTTTGAAACCCACTTTTTCGCCGCGCTTTGATACAGCATCCGGTAAATCTGTTCCCGGTTATCTTGAATCGCGCCGTGTGCGTGAAGCGGGGAAAAGATGCCTGTTGCGTTTGAACCAAAGGCGTGTTCCCTCGGCTCGCAGCAGCAGAGGAAGCCAATCAGGCGATCTCCCTGCAGGGCCGCTACGCCCAGATGGCTGTCCGCAAATTGCGCAAGGTCCGGCATGGGCGGATTCTGCGGCAGCGCGCGAACCAAACCCCTTTCCGCGTCATAGTTCTCCTCGGCCAGTATCTGAGCCTGCCGGATGTGGCTGCGATTAAAGCCAATCAATTCCATGCGTCCGTTCTCCTTTCTCCTGCTCGCTCCGCTCTTTCCGGATTCGGGCCGTGCCAGGCGAATCCTCCGTTCGCGGACGCCCCGACTTGCTCTCCACAAATTCCTGCTCCCGCATCAGGGATAGATATGCCTCCCAGCGCTCGGAATTCAGCTTGCCGTCATCAAGGGCCGCCCGGACCGCGCAGCCCGGCTCGCCGTGGTGCTTACAGTCGAAAAACCTGCACTGCCCGACGAGCTCCAAAATATCGGCAAACCCTTCACGTAGGCCTTGCGAAGCGTGCCACATGCCGAGTTCCCGCATGCCGGGGGTGTCGATGATCATGACGCCGCTGTCCAGCAGGATCAGCTGGCGGTGGGTGGTCGTGTGCCGACCCTTGCCGTCGTCCTCCCGGATCTCCCGAGTCGTCATGACGTCCCTTCCCGCCAGGGCGTTGACAAGACTGGACTTCCCTACGCCGGACGAGCCGAGAAGAACAATCGTCTTGCCCTTCCGCAAATACTCGGAAAGCCCGTCCAGGCCATAACCCGTCTTCGCGCTGACCACATGGATACGCGTGTTTGCGGCAGCCGCTTCCGCCTGAGACAGAATGCCGGCACATTCACCCGTCAGATCCGCCTTGGTCAGCACCACAACGGGTGTCGCTCCGGACTGCCACGCCAGCGCCAGATAGCGTTCCAGCCGCCTTGGGCTGAGGTCTTGATTCATGGACTGCATGATGAAAACATAGTCGAAATTGGCGGCAACCATCTGCCCCTTGATGGTCTTCACATACGCCGCGGCGTGACCGGACAGATCATTCCGCGCGAAGCCGGACTTCCGGGGAAGCGTCCGGGTGATCAGGTTGTCGCCGGTATCGTTCCTCTGAATTTCCACGAAATCGCCCGTGGTGGGAAACTCATCGGTATGGCTGTTGAAGTAGACCCCGGCTTTCAGCCGTGCATGGCTTTCGCCGTACGGGGTAACCAGGTCGTAGCGCGCCCTGTGTACGGCGGTGATCCGCGCATAGGTTTTGTCCGGATCCAGGGGATAATCCTGCGGCAAAAGGCCGTAATCTGATAAGTCCATTGATTCCTCCGTTGCATTTCGTTTCAGGCGTTCCAACAAAGGTTCAGGCAAAGAATGCACGACTCCTTTTCGCTAAGCGACGTATTCATTTCCGGAAGCGGCGTTTTTTTGTCCTTTCCCGCAGCGATCAAAGGCAAAAAAACGCAAAAAACAACACACCCCTTTTATCGAGAAGTGTGCTCATCGGCTTGCACGTATTGCAGATACTCCGGCGACAGTATTCACGAAAGGTTCCCGGTGGGCGCACAGATATGAATCCGGTTGTTCACGATTTCGCTGCGCCCGTATTCGGTTTTAAACTGCGGACACCTCATTCAATGCGTTCATCTATACAACAGCTCCTTTCGCCCTGCCAACAGGCAGGGAATATCATCCATACTCTATCAGATTTCCAATGAAAAAGCAACAGCGGCAGATTGTAAAGTATACGATAATAAAAGGGCGATTGGTCTCTGCCAAATCGCCCTTCACCACTAATGGTGGTCTTTCATCAGCCGGTGCGGTGTCCGTTTCGCGGAGCATTCTTACGCGTTATCCAGAAACGCCTGAAGCGCTCGCAGGGATTCAAACAGGTCGGCCTTGCTGACGATCTCCCAAGGCGCGTGCATCGACAGGACCGGCAGTCCCGCGTCCAGGACCTCCATGCCGTATAGCGCGCACATGTAGGCGATGGTGCCGCCGCCGCCCTGATCCACCTTGCCCAGTTCCGCGGTCTGGAAACACACGTTCGCCCGTTCGAAGATGCCAAGCACCGACGCGACGAATTCGGCGTTGGCGTCGTTGGTATCGTACTTGCCGCGGGAGCCGGTGTATTTATTCAGGCTGACGCCGCGGCCAAGGAAGGCGGCGTTCTTCTTTTCAAACACGTCCGGGAATTTGGGATCAAACGCCGCGCTGACGTCGCAGGAAAGCATACGGCTGCTGGACAGCGCGTGCCGAACCGTCAGTTCGTTCCCGCCCATAAGCCCGGCGAGTTCGGCCACCGCGTTTTCAAAATAGCGTGCCTGCATACCGGTTGCGCCCACGCTGCCGATTTCCTCTTTGTCAGTCAGAATGGCGCACAACGTGCGCTTCGGGACGCCGCTTGCGCGCATCAGCGCTTCAAACGCAGCGAACGCGCAGCACCGGTCGTCATGACCGTAGGCCATAATCATGCTGCTGTCCAGTCCGAAATCCCGCGCCCGGCCCGCCGGGACCAGTTCCAATTCGGCGGACAGGAAGTCCTTTTCCTCGATGCCATACTGATCGGAAAGAAGCTTCAGAATCAGCGCCTTGACCGGCTGCTTTTCGTCGCCCGGAAGCGGCCGGGAGCCGACGATCACATCCATCGCCTCGCCCTCAATCAGTGCGCCGGCCTTTTTATCCATCTGATCCTTCGAAAGATGGGCCAGAAGGTCCGAAATGCCCAGGACCGGATCGCTTTCCGACTCGCCGACGACGATGTTCACCCTCGTCCCGTCGGTTTTGACCAGCACGCCGTGCAGCGCCAGCGGCATCGATAGCCACTGATACTTTTTGATGCCGCCGTAGTAGTGGGTGTCCAGGCTGCAAAGGCCGTCCTCTTCAAACAGCGGGTTTTGCTTGACGTCCAGCCTGGGCGAATCGATGTGCGCGCCCACCAGGTTCATACCTGCCTCCAGCGCCGCTTCGCCGATGTGGAACAGCGCCAGCGCCTTGCCCATACACAGGGTCATCAGCTTATCGCCGGGACGCAGCGCTTTGCCCGCGCGCACCGCTTCCTCAAGCGGCTGGTAGCCGTTTGCCAGCGCCTGCGCATACATCTGATCCGCGCATTCCCGCTCGGTCTTGCCGGCATCCAGAAACGCGCGATAGCGCGCGCTCAGCGCTTCCACTTTTTCAAGTTCAGCCTGCGAATAGGTCAGCCAGGCATTTTTCGGTTCCATGGTGTGCCTCCTGATTCTCTTGATTCACAATACTCCCATAGTATCACCGGAGCGCAGGCACTCGCAAGCCTGCTAAAAGATCTTCATGAAAACGTCACGTTTTTCTCGGTCACACTTTCCGATAACGTGAGAATTTGGGAAAAACGCATGAAGATGTTAAGATATTCACTGGTTTCACTGACCGCGCCCCTGTAGAATAGAAATATAAGCGGTCTTGGGGCCGCCAGCGGGAGGGATTGCCATGACATCCAGAGAAAGGGTTCTCTCGGCCATTGCCCACCGGGAGCCGGACAGGGTGCCGCTCGACATCGGCGCAACGCCCAGTTCTGGCATATCGGCCATCGCATACGATAACCTGATTCGGCATTTGCAGCTTCCTGGCGCCAAAACACTGGTGTACGATGTGGTGCAGCAGGTGGCGCAGCCGGAAGATGCGGTTTTGGACATGTTCGGCGCGGACGTCCTGGACATTGGCCGCGCGTTCAACGACCAGCCGGAGGACTGGTATCCGGTGACGCTGCCGACGGGGCAGAAGGTGTACTGGCCCAGTTGGTTCCATCCCAAGGAAGTGGGCGGCAAGCTGGAATACCGCGACGGGGAGGGCGACAAAATCGCCACCATGCCAGCCGGCGCAACGTTTTTTGATCAGGCCGCGTTTCCCTATCTGGATGGATATCCGGAGGATTACAAGGACCTTGGCCACGCAATGAACAAGGTGCTGTGGCAAAAGCTGGCCCATAGCCCCTGGGATCACGCGGGCGAGCCGGATTTCTGGGAGAAGCTGCGCGATAAAGCGCTGAAGAAACGCGCGGAGAGCGACAAGGCGCTGATGATTGTCTGCGGCTGCAACCTCTTCGAGTGGGGAACATTTTTGCGGCGTATCGACAACTTCCTGATGGATTTGCTTGAGGAACCGGAATCTGTCGAGGCGCTACTTGACGCGCTGATGGAGAAGCATCTGGCGACGCTGGAAAAGGTGTGCGGCGCGGTGGGGGATGTCTGCGACATCCTGCGCTTTGGGGATGACCTGGGCATGAACACCGGGCCTTTCATGTCGCCCGCCACCTATCGCAGCCTCTTCAAACCGCGCCATCAGATGCTGTGCGACTACGTGCACAAGCACAGCGGGATGAAGACGTTCTTGCACTCCTGCGGCTCCATCTACCGCCTGATGCCCGATCTGATCGATGCCGGATATGACATCATCAACCCGGTGCAGACCGTTACCCAGGATATGGAGCCGGAGCGGCTCAAGCGGGAATTTGGAAACGACATCACCTTCTGGGGTGGCGGCATGAACACCCGCGCGGTGCTCAACCGCGGAAAACCGGAGCAGGTGTACGATTATGCCCGCCGGATGATCGACATCTTCGCGCCGGGCGGCGGGTTTGTGTTCAATCAGGAGCATAACGTGATGCCGGATGTGCCGCCGGAAAACCTGATCGCCATGTACAAGGCGGTTGCGGGGCAGCCGCTTTGAGCGGGCTGAGTGCCATCCCATCGAGCGTTTCGCGCAGCGCAGACAGTGTGCGCTCGCTATTCTGCTGATTTCCATCAATACTTTAGGAAAAGACATATAAAAAGTCCTTCTATGCGCCGGGGCGTCATACCCGGCGTTTTCCTATGCCTGAGATGGAAGGCAGCCGCTCAGCGGGTTTGTTTCATGGGAATATACGCATTATGACCCAATCCGGCATGCGGTTTATAAAACATACCATGGTCAAACCGACCGCAGCGCGCAAAACGAGAGAAACAGACTTCGGAATAACCGACCGAAGCCGAATTGAAACCGACCATCCTTTGGCACAAATCGAACAGTGAGCTGTCTTTGATCATGGCTGGACGGTACATGGGCCGCGAAACAGACCAAATTCTGGCATTTTGGCTG
>CALGYL010000148.1 GCA_937934775.1 uncultured Clostridia bacterium | reverse complement strand
TCTACATTGGCCCAAGGCAGCAAGCGCTTCCACGTATCGTGGAAGAACACAATGCTCGCATAGTCCTTCCCCGGACCGCCACCCGCCTTCTCACCGCGCAGCGCCCGCCCGATCATCTGCGTTAGCAGGATGTTGCTGGTAGTCTGCCGGGTGATCATGACCGTCTTGACGTCGGGCACATCCACACCTTCGGTGAGCATTCTGACGTTGACAACGACCTCATAAAGGCCGTTCCGGAAGTCCTGCATGATCTGGCGGTTCATCTCGTCGTTTCTGCGGCCGCTACCGCCGCGGTACACCGCGTCTGGCGCGGTGACAACGGAGTAGACCGCCGCGGCCTTGACACCCTGCTGTTGCAACTTCTCAACCAGGTATTCGCACTGAAACCACCGGTCGACGAAGATCAACGTCTTGCCGTATTCCATGCGGTTGTTCAAATAGTCGCTTATAATAAAGTTATTGCGGTTCTGATTGTCCGCGAGGTATTCGACGATGTTCTCCGGCAGGTCTTTATGCTGGCGGACGAGCCTGTCAAACAGATTGTCGTTCACTTCGACTTCCATGCCGGTTTTCTTTTCGATGTACTTTGGTATCGCCAGGATTTTGTTCGCCTGCAGAAGGTTCTTGTCCGCTTCATAGCATATCCACCGATCATAGATGCGTTTGAGCCAGCCGCTGATGCGTTTGTCCATGTGCATCGGGGTTGCCGTAAGGCCGAGGATATAAAGATTCTTCAGTTGCTCTCTCATGGCCAGAAGCAATGTCCGGCAACCATATGCTGGCGTGTGGTGCGCTTCATCCACCACCACAAAGAGGCTTGTCTCCGCGCAATGATCAATAAACTTTCGAAAGGGGGTTGCGGTTTCGCTTCCGTGTTCATCCAGTTGCCTGGAGTTGTAGGCGCTGATGGCGCTCTGGGTTGTGCAAATCAGCACATCGTCGGTGATAGCGATGCTGCCAGCGTTTGCGTGGCTAGTGCTGCTGGAGACCACGCGTAGATTGATTTGATTCCGTCCGGCAGCGTTTGGAATCTCTTCAATGAAGGTTTGCGCTGCTTGATCGATCAGATAAGACGATTGTGCTAACCAAAGCACCTTGATCCCCTTGGTCAAGATATTCCGGCATATCCAGTTGACGGAGGCGAATGTCTTGCCCCCTGCCGTTGGAAACACCAGAAGCGTCCCTTTGTAACCGCTGATTGGAGTGTTCAGCGTCTTGGATAAAGCAATATAAGCATCGCGTTGATGAAAGAACGGTTGTCTTTCGGTTCCCTGGTTGCGTTTGATACGTTCAGAAATGTCGATCGCATAGTATCCCGTCAAAATCAAGCCCTCATTTCTTTCAGCAATGGTGAGTAAAGTGATCCACCATAATGCTCATAATGTAGTCAATACTCAAATCATCGGAAACTTTGACCCTCTCCTCAATCCCAACTTTTTCGATGTGCCCTGGGCCATTAACTTCATCAATACACGCGTTTATGACAACAGCAAACTTCTCCCCAGCAATTATGATTTCCCAGCAATTGTATCTTTATTATAGCACAACAATGTCCGACCGGCAATCAAACCTCCGTTTTCGCATTGTTCCCGTTAAGAAAACCAGATTGAGCACCGCGGGTCAACGCCTCCACTCAATAGATGTGTTCCTGCTCCAGCCGAACCTTTTCACGCAACATAAATAGAATAGTTTCATGAAATGGTCTGTATGCTGCATGTTCCAGTACTTTACGCAGTTTGGCAATGTAAACATCGTCACATGGTTCGGCGACTTTTCGATATCGCAAAAGCGTTGGTACGTCCATCATCATTGGTTGCAGGTGTTCGACAGTGCCTCGCAACTGTAAAAATATCTCAAATCCGCCTAAATCAATGTCACCCCAGTGAAAGAACGGCTGATGGCCACCCATAACCAGTTTAAACAACTGAAGTCGGCTTGGGCCGACAAACCCGGCGCTATACAGCACCAAGTCGCCCGGCAGCTTTTTTCTATGTATATAATCATAATAACTTGTTCTGTTCTCAATGCTGATGATTCTCTCAATCCTCGAAAGATCGACATCAGCGATTGAAGAAATCGCCTCAGAGACAATCGCCGTCCCCATCGAAAAACGCGCGCAGTCCAGCCATTTCTCCACGGTCATCAGGCGAATTGGCCCACAGAATTCAAGGATTGTTGGATTCTGGCAAATTCCGAGCTTCTCGAGAAGGTCATCATCAGAGACCGTTTCGGAGAAAGTTGGTGACTCCCGGCAAAACGCCAGCAGCCTTGATCTGCAGTCCCTTTCAAAAACTTTGCTGTTGCCGAAAGCCCGCACGCTGAAGCGGCGTTGCGGCACGTTTTCGATGAGTCTGTCTACCTCCCGGAGGAGTTTCTCCATTTGTCCAATGTCAGCGCCCTTTAGCCAAGGTGCCTGACTCCCACGGGTCTCCAAGAGTATACCCGTGGCATGCACCACCTCCTTCATCCAACTTGCCTTCAATTGACCCTCCAACGCACATAGCCATGCAGTCAACGACCGAATGAGTTCATCCTTTGGCCGTCTACCCAAGTATTCATAGCACTTTGGGATGGCGCCCGAAATGAGCCACGCCTTATCGAGTTGCACATTCTCCATGTAGGGCATCCAATGGTAATCGACGAATCCCTTTTCTTTTAAACGATCAAGCGCGTCCGAGATGTCCCGCTTCACCCCGGCATCCTGTGTGTTGTATGGTTCGTACTCCCCTTTATCGAATCGGAGAAATACGCGTTGCTTGAGGGATGTATGCCTCTCGCTTTTATCAATTAAAGCGTTTAAAATGGTGCAGTCATGCATCGAAATCCTCTCCCAGCAGTTCTTCTGTGGTGAACGCTTTCACACGTGTACAGGTTCCGTCCGGGACCACCACAAGGTTGTTGTCCACAAAGGGTGTGATGTCGGCGACCTTTCCCGGCGGCGCAGCCAGGACTGCCTGAAGCTCAAAATCCCGCAGCAGTTGAATACTCTCCTGTATGCGGGTTCCGTCCATCTTGCTGAACGCTTCGTCAAACACGATCAGCCGCAGCGCGCTGGAGGCGGCATTTTTCACGCGATAAACCTGCGCAAACGAAGCGAGGACGGCAATATAGAAAGGGGTTTGCGTTTCACCGCCCGATTTCTTTTTGTGGGTTTTCGATAGACTGTACTTTGTTCCATCCTCGAGCACCTCTTCCAGGTCAAAGCGAAGGTATGTCTTGTAATCCGTGAGGAGGGCCCCCCGTGTTCGTTTTCCTTCCACCATCGAATCACTTTCGGTGATCAAGCGAAAGAGTTCTTCCGTTTCCCGCTCATATTTGACGTAGAACGCGTCCCATCCCAACGGACTTTCAAGCAAGGTATCGGTAATCATCCGATAAAAGTGCTGATAATCGGCATTGGGTTCCACCTTGAAACGGTACAGCCGGTGACCAAATCGCGCGGAACGCAGCGCCGTATTGACGCGATCAATGCTTTGTTCCGTTCGCCTGATTCTGTCAAACAACTCATTCAAAAATTCAGCATGGAATTGATCCAGCGCCTTCTTCTTCGCGTCGGAAATGTCCTGCTCGTATTTGGGAAGCTGAACGCGCTGATAATCATCCATCAACCTTCTGTATGAATCATTGCTTTCTGCGTTGATGTCTGCATTATACCGGTAAGCTGCGTTATACTGGCTCCTTGCAGTTGATAAATCCTTTTTCGCTTCCTCCAGTTGATTCCTACACCTCGACTCCTGCGAGGAAAACGCTTGATACATGGCATCATAGTCCATGCTTTGCCGCCGCTCGGCTTCCAAGATAAAGCGCTTCTCGCCGACCTCCTCCCGCCATTGATCTTCATATTGCTCCGCCAGAGCGGCTTCAGATGCCAGGATGGCGCTTTCTGCCTCCGGAATATCCTTTCTTTGCAGCCCATCGCGCAAGCTGCTCAATCGGCCGCGCTCCTCAATGCAATCGCTCTTACGCTTGTTTTCCTCACCGATCTCCTTTCCCAAAACGCCCACCCGATCCTGATATTGCGCCACGCTGGTCAGATCCAGGCTGTCCCGTTCTCGCACGAAGGCATCCTGTTGCGTCAACAGATCCCGCAATGTGCGATACTGTTTC
>CALGYL010000147.1 GCA_937934775.1 uncultured Clostridia bacterium | reverse complement strand
CGATCTCGTCAATGATGAGCAGCTTGTAGCGGGAGAACCACTTCATCTTTTCGGATAGACGGTTTTCGTAATGGCTGCGTTTGAAGCATATCAATCAGCGCGTGGCAGTTGACGTAATAGGTGGAATAGCGGTTCCAAAGTGTAATTACAGCGCAGTCGGAAGTGCATTTTCTACAAGAAGATTGACATGATGGTGGCAGGCGTGTTAATATATGACCGAAACATAAAAATGGTCAAACGGAGTATGGCATGGCAACAGCGTTCACAAAACAGGAGGAAGCCCTGATTCTTGCGAAACTGAAGAGGACGGCATGGGAATGCGCCGTCACGCTGGGTGTGCGCAAGACGACCGTGGATCAGCTTTCGGAGGCGGCGGGCATCTCCAAGGGGGCGTTCTACAAGTTCTACGAATCCAAGGAGTTGCTGTTTTTTGAGGTGCTGGAGGGGATGCATACCGAGATCTATGGGGCTGCGGCAGCCGCGCTTCGTACGATCTATTCAGGTACGCCCGCAGACCAGGCAGCAGAAGCGGTGCTCGCCGCCTGCCGCGCCATGGATCAGACCGGTATGATGACTTTTCTGGAGCGGGATGCTCCCTACCTTTTGCGCAAGGTGCCTCAAGGCCATCTGAACGCCCACTACCACGATGACGAGGTACACATCCAGGAACTATTGGAAGCGGCGGGACTTCAGCCATCTGGTGGCATGGCGCTGGCCGCCGCAACCGTTCGCGGACTGATGCTGACGGTCGCTCACAAGCAGGAGATTGGCCCGCTTTACCCGAAAGTGCTGGATACGCTGGTGCGCGGCGCGTGTCGGCAGATCCTCCCATGACTAAGGCCCATTTTTTTCAAACGGCGGTTAGCCTTTTCTAACATGCGACCGAACATCAAACTGAATCGAGGTATCTGGCTCATGAAAATCCCGGAGATTACTTTCCCGCAGGGGAGTTATGCCCTCAACTCCGATCCGAATTTCAACTTTCAACTCAACCGCGTTGTCTAGTGGGATGGCGGTAGGTTGGAGGACGTCGTCCCAGTTTCCGGAGGTATCCGCACCGGCGCGGAATGGAAGCGGCGGTTGATCGCACTGGGCGGCGTCTCCTTGGCGGAGGGACGGACCGGGATGTTTTGATTCTCGGAGCCAGCCATGACCATTTCATCCCCAAGCGGCTCTATTCCGCCGAACTGGACGCGCTTTCCAACGTAAGGAGTCTGACATACCGCCTGATGACTGATCAGGAGAACGCCGACGCGCACTGCAACATTGGAAACCCCAAACTGGTTCTGGACACAGTGGCGGACTGGCTGAACGGGCTTAAAAGAAGGGACGCAGACAGGTTGTGAGCGGTCATTCAGTGGGGCAACAGGCTCCCCGTGCGTTCGAAGTACCCATAAGAAAAACACAAGCCCGACGCGGCAGAAAGGCAGTTCCATGAAAGATTGGACAAACAAGCGCTTCTGGCAGCGCATGGCAAAACTGTACGCGCCCTTTATGCGCAGCGCAGGCCCGCTGTACGATGCGATCCGCGACCGGTTAAGACCCTATTTAACGCGGGAAATGAACGTGCTGGAGATGGCCTGCGGCACCGGCCAGCTCACCTTCCGGATGGCGGAGAGTGCCGGGCGCTGGGAGGCGACGGACTTTTCGGAGCGGATGGTCGCCGAGGCGGAAAAATGCCCGCGCCATCAAAACGTGCGCTTCGCGGTGCGGGACGCGACGAACCTGCCCTATTCCGATCATTCGTTTGACGCCGCGCTCATCGCGAACGCGCTGCACATCATGCCCGAGCCCGACAAGGCGCTTCATGAGATCCGCCGCGTGCTGAAGCCGGGAGGGATTCTTCTGGCGCCGACGTTCATCTGGGGAACCGATGTCCGGCTAAAGTTCAGCGCGTGGATCATGGAGCGGGCGGGCTTTCACGTGTTCCACCGGTGGAGCGAGGAAACGTTTGCCCGTTTTGTGGAACAAAGCGGTTTTTCTGTGGCGGAGCGGACGGTCATGGGCGGCAGCATCCGCCCGCTGTGCTGTCTCGTCGCGCGTAAAACCTGATTGCTTTGGGTTATATGAAGGGGGAGGGATGGTCGCATGGCGCATGAGGAAATCGGGGAGGCCTATAGGCTATTGGGCCGCGAGGCGACATTTTACGATGGCATGATCACCTGCTCGACACTTCCGGGGCGGGCGGTCTGCAAACTGGTATGGGACATGGGTAGGGCAGACAACAGCCGCTATCTTCAGCGAGCGCTTTCCGGAATACCGGAGCACTTTTCCGGAACGTTGCTGGAGGTGCCCGTGGGCACCGGCGTGATCACCATGCCCGTGTACCGAAAGCTGCATGAAGCGTCTATTACCTGCCTTGACTATTCGGCAGAGATGATGAGAACCGCGCGACGACGGGCGGAGGGGATGGGGCTGTCCCACGTCCACTTTCTGCAAGGCGACGTCGGCGCGCTTCCGTTTGAGAACGGGCGCTTCGATATTGTACTGTCCCTGAACGGCTTCCACGCATTTCCCGACAAAGACGCCGCCTTCCGGGAAACCTTCCGGGTGCTGAAGCCGGGTGGTGTCTTCTGCGGCTGTTTTTACATCCGGGGCGCAAACCGTAAAACCGACTGGATGATCCGCAGGTTCTACCAGCCGAAGGGCTTTTTCACCCCGCCTTATGAGACGGCGGTCAGCCTGAAAAAAAGGCTTGAAGGCCTCTACGGCAGCGTGACGCTTGAAACCGTTCAATCGATGGCGTGCTTTACCTGCAGAAAAGACCGAATTTTTAAAAAGGATGGCGAAACGAAATGAAGCCGGATTACAAGAACTGGGTGCCCAGGGGCATGATGATCGGCGCAGTATGCGGCGCCGCGCTTCTGTTGGTGGGAACCGTCGCGATTGCCGCGACGGGCCTGATTCCAAGCGGCATGCTCAGGGCGCTGCTGTCCGCTTTCTTGGGCGTCGCCTTCCTTGGCGTATCGGTCTTTTCCATATGGTGCGTCAGCGCGTACCGCGCGTTTTCCTACCAAGGGAAGAGAAAGCTCTCAAAGAAGATCATCGAAAGGCTCGCGGAATACGTCTCGGCGCCGGACGGAGGAACGATCCTGGATGTCGGCTGCGGAAGTGGCGCGCTGACCATTGCCTGCGCCAAGAGAAATCCCCGCAGTACAGTGACGGGGCTTGACCGATGGGGAAAGGAATACGCATCCTTCAGCAAACAACTCTGCGAGAACAACGCCAGGGCGGAAGGCGTATCAAACACAGTCTTTGTAGGCGGCGACGCGGTCAAGCTCGACTTCCCTGATGGGTGCTTCGATGCGGTGACCAGCAACTATGTATACCACAACATCCCCGGGGTGGATAAACAGGGCTTGCTTCTGGAAACGCTCCGCGTGCTCAAAAAAGGCGGTGTGTTTCGATACACGACCTCATGACGCCGCAGCGGTACGGCGATATGAGGGCGTTCGCGGAAGAACTAAAAAAACGGGGCTACCCAAAGGTTGAACTAATTGACACGACAAACGGCATGTTCATGGGAAAAAGAGAAGCGAAACGACTGATGCTGAAAGGGTCAACGATTCTCTACGGCATCAAGTGAAAGGGTATTCGTCGATCTGAACCTTTTCGACCGAACGAAGCGGAGGGGACCGCCTCAGAAAACCCTCTCTGCGCGCTACGGCGCGAAGACGGGCGCGGAGGCGGCCCCAACGCGAGAGCTCAGGTCAGGCGGATGCTTCGGACAGCGGACGCTTCATCTTGCCAAATTCCCGTCCGATCAGTATGAGGCACATCACAAGCACCGCGAGGTCCGTAATAACCGGCGCGAGGAATACGCCCTTGATGCTAAGCCCGCCGACACCCGGCAGCAGAAGGCAGAGCGGAATGAAAAACGCGATCTGCCGGAGGATGGTCAGAATCGCCGCCTTTCCGCCTTTGCCGATGGCCTGGAACAGGGTGATGGAGAGGATCATGAGCGGCAGGATGACGTAGGAAGAGAAGAATAACCGAAGACTTCCGACGCCCATGTCAACGATCCGTGCGTCGGTGATGAACATCGACAGCATCGCCCTTGGCGACAGCATGACCGGGATATAGAAAAGTAACGCGAGCGCCGTCGCGCCCAGAAGAAACGCATTCATCATCTGCCGGACGCGCGGATACTGCCCCGCGCCGTAATTTGTGCCCACGGCGGGCTGAAAACCCTGGCTGACGCCCCAGAGCGGGATGAAGGCGAACGCTTGAATGCGCAGGCATGCGCCGAGCAGAATCTGCCATTGGTCGCCGCCGTATTGGGAGGCCGTGTTGTACATGATGGTCTGCTGCACCATCTGCATCACCTGCATCAACATCGCGGAAACGCCGACGCTAAGCACTTCAGAAAAGACCTTACTGTCGATGCGCAGATGGTGAATTCGGACAATCCGGCTCTTCTTTTTGAAATACCAGAGTGTGATGACCGCCTGCGCGATCTGCGCGAGTACGGTTGCATAAGCGGCGCCGTCCACGTTGCGCGTCAACAGGATGAAAAGGGGATCCAGGATGATGTTGAGCACCGCGCCAATCCCCATGATCAGCATGGCCCGCTTTAGTAGCCCTTCACCGCGCATGACCATGTTGGCGGCCTGCGCGAAGTTGACGAACAGGGAACCGGCGTAGATGATGCGCAGATAGCGCTCAGCTTGCGCGAGCATTTCGCCCTCCGCGCCGGAGAGTAAAAGAATCTGACGTGTAAACGCCATGCCGGCAAAGGTAACGATCAACGAGAGAATCAGTACGCTCATGGAGAGCGTCCCCATGATCCTGTCCACCGTGCCCTGGTCCTTCTTCCCGATGGCACGGGACAGTACCGACGCGGAACCAACGCCGATCAGCGTCGCGATGCCGTTGTTGATCAGCGTGAAGGGATAAGCCACCGTGACGGCACCCATGGCGCTGGGGCCGATCATCTGACCGACAAACACCGCGTCCATGAAATTGTACAGCCCGATGACGAGCATGCCGATGATGGCCGGAAGGCTCAGCGACAGCATCAGTTTTATGGGCCGCTCGGTCAGAAGCGTCGTGCGCGTGTCCTTTTCCAGTTTCATTGAAGTCATCCTTTCGTGTTAGCCAAAGCTAACTAATTGCTTTAAAAATGGAACGGTTCGTGCCGTTCGTCGTCCGGTGCGATTAAGAAACCAAAGAATAAAGCGACTTGTGATTCGCCTCATACTGCTGGGATTACGCATCCTGCCTAGGACAGAAGATGTCCCGCCAGCCGCTGCGGTAGAACCGTTTAAGCTGCGCAATGTATGCTGTGGCCTCCTCCTTGGACATGTCGTGCTCCACTACCTGAAAAACCCCCGCCCAGAAGGCGCTGGACAGCATGTGCAAAAGCGCCGGCGAAAGGCGGCCGCTCTCCAGCGCGTCGCTTCCGATCATACGGATGTAGCGTTCGGTCTGCTCCGCCTCAATTGCTGCCATAATATGGAAGAAGTTCTCGCAGCCGGAGCCGTCGGAGCGGCAGATCAACAGCTTGAATTCATCGAAATGATCGTAGATGGCGTCCACGGTCATGCTCAGTTTCCCGGCCGTATAGCGCAGCATTTCCTCGACGGGCTGGAGGTCTCCCTGGTTGAAGGCGTCAATTTCCTCGCAGTAAGCCCGGATAAAACCTTCGGCAACTGGCTTTACGATGGCGGCGAACAAGCCCTCCTTGTCGCCAAAGCGCGTGTAGATGGAACCGGTGCTGGTTCTCGCGTTTTCCGCGATGACGCGGAGCGACGCATCCTGAAAACTTTTTTGCATAAACTCCGTCTTGGCGCAGGCTAGAAGCCGCTCGGACACCCCCTGAACCTGCCGAGCCATGCAATCCCCCCTTCCAAATTTCAACATCCATAACAGCGTTATATAACGACGTTATGGATTATAATCGGGATCAGGGCTTCTGTCAACAGTTTCCAAAAAAGATGAATGTGAATGCTTTGAGAGCATTCGGCCTCCTGCGGTAGCAGGCCGATTGTTAACTCTCGGATGCCTTCAGTTTTTGCTTGACAGAACCGGATGCGGGGGCTAAAATTTATATGGCTGCCGGATGGCGATTCAATTTTAGCCCGTAAGTTAGTTTAGACTAACTTACGGCATGTAAGGAGCGGGTTTCTACTATGAAGGGGATTCGACGGGTCGCGTGGATGCTGCTGGTTCTGTTGGTTGCGAGCCTGAATTTCGCACCGGCGCTGGCAGAGGCGCCGGAGGACGTACTGGGAGAACTCAAGGGCACCTATGAGGAGCTGTTTACGGTACTGAACGCCCCGTCGTACGACGGTGTTTGGCTTGAGAACTGCGCGAAATACGTCGGCGCGGAAAATGCGCAGGCCACCGCGGACATGCTGCGGGGGATGGTCGTCGGCGAGCTCACCGGTCAGGCGGCGATCGACGCCTACACGTTGAAGCCGGAAGACGCGAAATACAACTGCTTCTTTCTGCAAGGCGTCTCGCGACTGACGTTTGACGGAAAACAAATCAACGGTGTCGGCGCCGACGGCGCGGAACTCTTCGCCCACACCTATACCTTCGTGAGCGCGGACAATGAACTGGGCTTCTCTGTCTACAAAAGCGACGACGCCGATTCCGGCGAGTTCTCCTATTTCGCTTTCGCGCCGGACACCCCGGAGACCACCTTCCACATTGAGTTCCGCTATGGCAGTGACCCGGATGCGTTGGTCCAAAAAGCCGCCGGAGCATACGCCTATTGGATGGCGGCGGGCATCCCGGTGGAGCGGGATGATTCGATGGCAGCTAGCGCCATCGCACTGTTCTGCGAAGAGAACCTGAAGGAATCCGACGAAGCAGCCTGATCGGCTTTGCCATGAGAAGGGCTCCGGCAGCGCGGCGCGGCCGGGCCCTTGATTTTTCTGAAGACAATCTTCCGCCAGCGCTTCCCTTCGTCAGTCGCACCGGACGCAACGGACTAAAAACCGATACGCGCATCCCGCGTCAAGGTTAAAAACCGTGAGACCCCTTGACAAAAGTATTTAGATGCTATACACTATCCGCGTGAAAAACATGAAGTTTAAAAACCGAACGAGGATCAGCTACACCTTTTTACGGGTGATGACGAAGCTTTCCGAAATGGACAGAAAGCTCCGGCGATACGGCACGGATCAGCCGCTGTACGAGGCGGAGATCCACATGATCAAGTCGATCAAGGAAAACGAAGGCATTCATGTGACGGGCCTGGCCGATATGCTTGACGTTACCAAAGGAGCGGTTTCCCAGATCATTGCGAAACTGGAGCGAAAGGGCATGATCGTCAAGGAGCTCGATCCGGGCAATCTGTCGAGGCTTTCACTGAGGCTGACCCCCAAAGGCGAGACCGCCTACGCAGGCCACGAGGCGTTGCATCGGGAATTCGACGACCTTTTCGCATCCGCGCTCGATAGTGCGGATGAGGAAAACAAGGCGTTTCTCAAGCGCTTTCTCGATGATCTGGACGCGAGGATTGACGCCTTCGAGAAGCGCGATTCAACCTGATACGGCACAGGCGCCGATGGAGGGAGCCTTTTTTTCAGGGTAAGCGTATAGCCGCTATACATTTACCCCCTATCCTGACGCAATGGGCCGGATAATTCCGCCCTTTGTGTATAGCACCTAAACATCATGGAAAGGATCTGGTTTTATGGAGCTTAACGATCAAAAGCTGCGGATGATGCGTGACGAGAGAATCCCGAAGGTACTGATCAAGCTTGGGGTACCGACCATGATCGGCATGCTGGTTTCCGCGCTTTACAGCGTGGTGGACGCCTACTTTGTCGGATGGCTCGGCATCGGCCAGATGGGCGCGGTTTCGATTGTCTTCCCGATCGTTCAGGTCATCGTAGGCCTCGGCATGATGTTTGGAAGCGGCGCGGCTTCCTATATCGCCCGCCTTTTAGGCGAGGGGAAGGCGGACGAGGCGAACCGGACGGCGTCGACGGCGCTGTTTTCAAGCCTACTTGTCGGGATTGCCTCCATCGCGATCGCCCTGTGCTTTCTGGACGGTATCCTGGTGCGACTCGGTGCCACTGAAACCATTCTGCCGTATGCCAGGGAATACGCCGTCGTCTATATTGCCGGCTCGATCCTGAACATATTCAACATCACCATGAACAATATCATCACCGCCGAGGGAAGATCGAAGCTGACCATGCTCGCCATGCTGATCGGCTGCGGACTCAACGTGATTCTCGATCCGATCTTCATCGTGCCGCTTGGCTTTGGCGTGCGCGGCGCCGCCATCGCCACGGTGATTTCACAGGCCGCGACGACCTGCCTGTACCTGTCGTTCATTCTTGGCAAGAAGAGCTATCTGCGCTATTCGCCTCGTTTCTTCGCTTTCAGTGGAAAAATCTACGGCGAGGTGTTCAAGGTAGGCGTACCGATCTTTGCGTTCCAGCTGCTTTCCAGCGCTGCGATGGGTTTGACCAATTCGGCCGCCGGCGCATACGGCGACTCGGCCGTCGCGGCTGTCGGCGTGGTGACCCGCCTCATGGCGTTCGGCACCTATGTGGTATTCGGTTTTATGAAGGGCTTCCAGCCGGTAGTGGGATATAACTATGGCGCGAAACGCTATGATCGCGTGCGCGAAGCGACAAGAGTCTCGCTGATCTGGGCGACCGCATTTTGCGCGGCAACCGCGCTTCTGATGCTCATTTTCCCTGAACAGATCATTTCGATTTTCTCAGAAAGCGACGCGGCGTTCATCGACATCGGTTCCCGTGCATTGCGCGCAAACGGAATCATATTTACACTGTTCGGTTTCCAGATGGTCTATCTATCCATTTTTCTCGCGATGGGGCACGGGAAAGAGGGAGGGCTGTTAAGTGTCAGCCGGCAAGGTTTGTTCTTTGTTCCAGCCATTCTCATCCTGCCGTGCCTGTTCGGGCTTGAGGGCGTGATATGGGCGCAGCCTGTTGCGGATTTTTTGACCGCATGTCTTACGGCAGTGTTCTCCATTGGAATCAACAAAAAGCTCGGGTCGCTCAAATCAAGCGGCGCACTGCGGGACGCCGACACGACCATAGGAGGAGATTTGTGATGCTGCTTAGCGAAATCTGGGCTGTCATGCTCAACAACAGGGCAAAGAAGGATTCTCAAAAGGTGCTCGATCTTCTGGACATTCATGCCGGCGATACGATTGCCGATATCGGATCGGGCGGCGGGTATTTTACATTTGAACTGGCCAAGCGGACCGGACAGAATGGGAAAGTGTATGCCGCGGACACGAACAAAAGATTCCTGACGCGCATTGAAAGCGTTGCCCGGAAAAACTCGCTTCACAACATAGAAACCGTGGTCTGTACCGAGGACGGTTGTCCCCTCCAAAGAGAAAGCTGCGATCTTGTTTTCATGCGCAACGTATTTCACCATATCAAGGAGCCGGTTCCGTACTTTCGCAAGCTCAGCGAAGGCTTGAAGCCGGGTGGGAGAATCGCGGTGCTGGACTGGAAAAATACAAAAGGCGGCTTTGTTGGCCTCTCAGGGCACTTTACGCCGGAGGCGGAAATCCACAGAGCGCTCAAAGCCGCCGGATTATTGATCGAAAAATCAATCGATATATTGGATGACCAGTCCTTCAACATCTATCGCAAGTGATCCACCGCACGCCTGGCGCTTATTCGTATCCAGATCGATGTCATCTCCGGCGGAAGGCTTCGGCGTATCGTCGTCGCACAGTGAGCGGATCAGCGGAATCAGCCGTTCTTTTGGCCGAAGGATACGCTCTTGATTTGTGCGATAGACAAGCGCGTTGTAGAGCCGTTTCGGATCTGAAGCGAAGGCTTCCCTGCTTGACCGGAATATCCGGGAATGCTTTGCAAAGCGCGGAACATAAACATTACAGAAAATGCATTGACAAAAGCCGGGGACCTGCATAATATGAATTCAGCGGGTCGTTCCAGGGTGTGCAGAACAGCCCGCGATATTGTAGCCAGCTAGTTAGTTATAACTAACAATTCGGCTGTCCGGAATCGTTGGATGGGCGGTTGTCCTTGCTCACGGTAACTTATCCTATGCGGTTAGTTTTGACTAACGTCATGAGGGCAAGCGACGGTGGAGAAGCGGCCGAACCCGGTCGGGCGGCGTCTCCTGACGGTTTGATGAAAAAAGAACGGGGGTGTTATCGTGATTAAGATAGCCATTTATGGGAAAGGCGGCATCGGGAAATCCACTACCACCGCCAATCTGTCGGCGGTTCTCGCGGAGATGGGGCATCGCGTGATGCAGATCGGCTGCGATCCGAAAGCGGATTCCACCAGGAACCTGATGGCGGGCCGGCTGATTCCCACGGTGCTGGGGCAGATCCAGGAGAAGGGCGAGGGAGTTTTGCTGGAGGACATCGTCTTTGAAGGCTTTGGCGGCGTGAAGTGCGTGGAGTCCGGCGGCCCCACGCCGGGGATCGGCTGCGCGGGCCTTGGGATCATCTCCGCCTTCAAAAAACTGGAGGAGCTGAACGCCTACCAGGTCTACAAACCGGACATCGTGCTCTACGACGTGCTGGGGGATGTGGTATGCGGCGGCTTCGCCATGCCGATGCGAAGCGGCTACGCCGACCATGTGCTGATCGTTACCTCCGGAGAGGTGATGGCCATGTTCGCGGCTTCTAACATCGCCCGGGCCATCGAGAACTTCAAAGGCCGCAGCTACGCGAAATTCGCCGGGTTCATTCTGAACGAACGGCGGGTGAAGGACGAGGACGCGCTGGTCTCCCGGCTGGCCGAGGAAACCCGTTCCCGCATCGTGGGCAAGGTGCGCCGCAGCGGGTTCATCCAGCAGGCGGAGGATCTGAACAAGACGGTGATCGAGGCGTTTCCGCAGGCAGAGGTGGCTGGGGATTACCGGACCCTGGCCGCGGAGGTCCTGCGCATCTGCGGGAAGGGAGCGGCGGCATGAGCTGCAACTGCTTTGAGGATACCCTTTTGTATTCCTCGCCGAGCCACGGCGACTGGGGCGTGGTGCGCATCGCGGCGCTGGTGCCGGAGAGCCATATCCTCTTTATTTGCCCGTTCGCCTGCGGGCGGCACGGCGCGCTGGGCGCTGTGCAGCACGGGTTCAAGGACCGGGTCAGTTACCTGTACGTCGATCAGCGGGATATCATCGCGGGGTACGACGACCTGGTGGAACAGGCGGTGGGCACGCTTCTTTCAAAAAAGCCTTGCATGGCGATACTCCTCTTCGTTAGCTGTCTGGACGACCTGATCGGCACCGATCTAGAAGCGCTGTGCGAAAGGCTTCATCCGCGGCACCCTGGGACGGCCTTCCGGTCCGCCCACATGAACCCCATCGCGCTGGATACCAAAGAGCCGCCCATGCTCACCACCAACCGCGCCATGTTTGATTTCCTGATGCCCCGGTCCGACCGGGACAGGGGGATCAACCTAGTCGGGAATCTGGACCCCATCCGGCCGGATTGCGAGCTGTTCGGCGTTC
>CALGYL010000146.1 GCA_937934775.1 uncultured Clostridia bacterium | reverse complement strand
GTTGAGCGGAGAGCGACACAGTTCTGCGCGAAAAGAACCAGCGCAACGAGTGATTCATGTTTGGAGTTAGTATCAAGCGGAGGGCGACACCCCAGGGTGGAAAAAGGCCCGGCGTAACGAAGAAAGAATGTTTTGGATTGATATCAGATGCGGTGGCGGAGAAAAGGTTGAATTGTTCTACAAGAATTAACATTCCGCGCGCGTTCAGCCGGTCCGGACTTTTTTGCATGGGGTTGTAAGAAATTCCATTTATCCCGCGTCTAAGGGGTGAAGGAGGTGGAAGAATGCACCCCGAAGAGGGAACGCAAAGGGCCGGCGCGGAGGACGTCCGGCGGATGGCTCTGCAGTACGGTCCGGCGCTGCTGCGGATGTGCACGGTGTACCTCAAAGACCGGGCGCTGGCCGAGGACGCGGTGCAGGACACCCTGATCAAGGCATACCTGCGCTACGGAAGCTTCCATGGCGACAGCGCCGAAAAGACATGGCTCACGCAGATCGCCGTCAACACCTGCCGCAGCATGCTGCGCAGGTCCTGGTGGCGGCGCGTCGACCGGCGTGTGACGCCGGAAAGCCTGCCCGAACCCATCTGCCCGTGCGAGCCGGAGGACAATACGGTTCTCGGGGCCGTGATGGAACTGCCTGAAAAATACCGGTGCGTCGTTCTTCTTTACTATTATCAGGAGATGAAGACCGATGAAATCGCCAAGGCGCTGGGCGTCAGGCCGTCGACCGTCTCCGTGCGCCTGATGCGGGCGCGGGATCAGCTGAGAAAGCGTCTGGAGGGGTGGTATTTCGATGAATAGGATTCAGGGCGCGATAGACCGAAGGCTCTCCGGCCTTTCCTTCGATGCGGAGATGCTGCGCCTCCTGACCCTGCGGGTGGAGACGCTGGAAGGGCGCGTGGTACAGCGGCGGCCGGGGCGAACAGTCCTGATCGCCGCCGCGATCCTGCTCCTTCTGGCGGTGGGCGCGCTGGCCGCCGCCGTGTTCAGCGGCTCCGTCGACTGGTTTGGGAATCCGGTGGAGACGGAGGCCGTGGAGCCGACGCCCACGCCCGCCTCGGCGGATGCCGCCTACGCGCTGGAATCGCGCATGGCGGACCTGTCGGCGGAGAAACCGGAGGACGAAATATGGTACTTCCGGTACGCAAGCGGCAAGGGCGAGATGTGTCCGGCGGAGGAGACCATCGCCGCCCATGCGGATTGCCTGAAGCGCCTGAAGGACGCCGCCTCGCCGCTGGCGATTCCCGAGATTCCGGAGGGCTATCGGTATAAAAAAGGCTCGCTGCAATTTTACTACACCCGGGAGAACCTAAAAAGCCTGATCCCACTAGGGGGGGGAAGCGCCGGCGGAGGGCATGACCCTCACAAAATTCCGGGCGGGGGACGCGCTGAAGGCGTGCGTCTCCGGTTACGACGCGCAGTATCAGGATGACGAGGGGCACCGCCTGTGGGTGTCGGCCAACCTGGATCTCACGAGCACGGACCGGTCGTTCGGCCTAAACGAAGGGGAAAATCACGAGGCCGTTTCAATCCCCGGCATGAAAAACGCCCTCTACATCGGTGACGATGGCGAGAGCACGCTATATCTCCTGAAAACGGGGATCGCGCCCGTTAGCGCACTGGACGATTTCGCGCCCGTGTCGGCGGACCCGCAGGACGGCGCGGAAACCTACGACGCGATTGTGTACGTGCTGCAGGCCGACGCCCTCGGCAAAGACGCGCTGGAGGCGATGGCGAAAAGCATGGCATAACGCAGGCGCAACGCATGGCACAGAGCGGGCAGGGCCTCTGACAGGGCGCGGAAACCGGATCAACGTCCGCTTTACGCGCCCCGCGTCATGGCCTATGCGCCCGCGTACCGGATCGTATTCAGCGCGTCCAGAAAAGCCTTATATCCGTCATGACCGCCGGTCGCTGTGATCACCACCAGCGAATTCCCGCGCCAGCAATGGCAGACGAAGTACGGCATGCCGAAGGCGGCTCCTTCCTCCACGAAAGCCGTCATGTCGTTCTCCGGGACGCCCAGATCCAGCGGATACGACTTTTCCACCGTAAACGCCTTGTATACGCCCGTCAGGAACGCATCCCCGCGGTAGGCCTTTTCAAACTCTTCCCGGGGCAGCGAGGACGCCGCCGCGCTGTAATCGGTAATCACGCAGGAAACATCCCCGGAGACGAGAGTGTACTGGTCCATCTCCACCGACGTGTCCTCAAAGTCAAAGATCGTGCTTTCTCCGGTGGATGATGGCGTTCCCGGCAGCTGAATCTGCAAAAAATCCACCCGGAATGCGGGCGGCGGCGTTTCCTCGGCCAGCGCCAGCGGGCAGAGGAGGATCACAAGGGACAAGAAAAGCGCGAATGACTTCTTCATGAATCGGCCCTCCATGTATCCAGGAAATTGTGTCCGGCTGGAGAATTCCGGTGATCTGCGTCATGAGGGCGCCCGTCAGAGCGGCGACCGTTCGCCTGCGGCGCCCAAATCCCGGCGATTCTTTGACGGATGCGTCCCCGGCATGTTCCCATCGGGACAACCTCACCGGCGAAATTTCTTAATGCACAGGGAACATATGGAACGAAATCGCGTCAAAATAAATACACGGTCGTGCCGAAGAGTACCGGCGCGGGGCGCGGATCGATCAGGCGGGCGTTGCGGTTAGGTGCCGATTTACGGATAAAGACATTTAAGGAGCAGTTTTATGGCAATCAAAGTGGGCAACACGTATGTTTCGGAAGCCGCTTACATACAGGCGAAAGCCAGGATTGCAAATGAGCAGAACAGCGGAAAGGGCGCATCGGACAGCGATCTGAAAACGCTCCGGCAGAAGATGTCGGGCTGGGATGTCTCCACCATTACGCAACCCTTCAAAGGCAGCGGCTCGAAGAGCATCGGCATCCATCCGTCCATCCTTCGGGAAATGGAGCGCGACCCGGAGAAGAAGCTGGAATACGAGGCGTTATTGATCGACATCAAGAATACCTCCGTTTCCGAGAATCTGCCAAAGGGCATGAAGCTGATTTCCGAAGGCTATATCATCGGCGCCGATGGCGGCGTGAGTTCCTGGTGCATCACGCGAACGGAAGGCAACAAACTTTCACAGGCAAGCACCATGCTGCCCAAAGATAAAAAGAAAGACTGGAACGACATTCTGCTCGAGAATTTATTAAAGAACAAGCGTGAGGCGGACGAAAATTCGAGCGGAATATACTATAAAGTATAATTCGTTTGACAAACGGCGATTTCCCGTGCGCAGCACAGCAGCGGGTGTTCCTGCCGGATTTGGCAGGAACGCCTACCAGACGATCAACAAAGTCTCGTACTGCTTCATTCGCTTCCGGCGACCTGTGCGCCGGAAGCGTGTTTCTACCATCAGTGCGCACACTGGTGGTAGAAACAGTACCTTAAGTCAGTGCGCCGCCCGGAAACTCCGGAGAATCTCAGTCGCACGCAGATGCTTCCTTTCGCATCAAAAAATCCTGCGGATTTTTTGATGCTCTATGCGGGCATTCCTGCCGGATTTGGCGGGAACGCCCGCTGTTCTCAGTTCTTTGGCTGTCCATGTATTTATACTATTGCGCCCGCAGGATAGACAGCGATGCTGCGCGTCGCATATTCTTTCAGATAGCCCTGACGCAAGCTACGGCGATTGGAATGCCCGTAATGCGGACTTTGGCCGATCAATCCAAGGATAGAACAACCCGAATGTTAACCGATTAACACAACGGTTAATCCACCGCATCATTTCATTCATTTGATTATCTTTTACATTATAATCATTACGAATAATTTTTTCGCCACGTATAAGACACTATTGACAACAAAAAGTCATTTTGTTATACTCGATGTGCTAACAAGTTAATCGATCAACAAATAGATTAATCGACTACGCTGGGGTGGGGGAACGAAAATGGCGAAAGCACGCATTACCCTTGAACGGGCCTTCCGCATTGGGGAAGTGGATGACCGCATGTACGGCTCCTTTGTGGAACACCTTGGCCGTTGCGTCTACGACGGCCTTTATGAACCCGGTCATCCCGACGCCGATGAAAACGGCTTCCGCAAAGATGTGGCCGCGCTGGTCAAAGAGCTGAACATTCCCATCATCCGCTATCCGGGCGGCAACTTTGTTTCCGGTTATCGCTGGGAAGACGGCGTAGGCCCGGTAGAAAATCGGCCCAAACGCTTGGACCTGGCCTGGCGGACGCTGGAGGACAACTCCGTCGGCGTCAACGAGTTCGCAAAGTGGTGCAAAATGGTGGGCAGCCAGATCATGATGGCCGTAAACCTGGGCACCCGGGGCACCGAGGCGGCGCTGGATCTTCTAGAATACTGCAACCATCCGGGCGGGAGCGCCCTGAGCGACCTGCGCATCCGGCACGGCGCGAAGGACCCCCACAACGTAAAGGTCTGGTGCCTGGGCAATGAAATGGACGGCCCCTGGCAGACCGGCCACAAGACGCCGGAGGAATACGGCCGTCTGGCGGTCGAAACCGCCCGCGCCATGAAGGTGGTGGACCCGTCCATTCAACTGGTCAGCTGCGGCTCCTCCAACACGAAGATGCCCACCTTCCCCGTGTGGGAGGCGGAGACGCTTTCCCATACGTACGACGCGGTGGATTTCGTCTCGCTGCACCAGTATTTCCGCAACGACGACGGCGACACCGAAAACTTTCTGGCCTGCTCGATGGAAACCGACCACTTCATCAAGACGGTCATTGCCGCCTGCGACTATGTCAAGGCAAAAAATCACGGTAAAAAGGACCTGATGCTCAGCTTTGACGAGTGGAACGTGTGGTACCACTCCAATATCAGAGACGATGACGAAATGAAGAACCGGCCTTGGCAGAAAGCGCCGCATCTTCTGGAGGATGTGTACACCTTTGAGGACGCGCTGGCCGCCGGCTGCGTGCTCATTACCTTCCTGAAGCATGCCGACCGGCTCAAAATGGCGTGCCTGGCGCAATTGATCAACGTCATTGCGCCGATTATGACCGAGCCCGGCGGCGGCGCCTGCCGGCAAACGATCTTCTACCCGTTCCTCCACGCGTCGCTCTACGGCCGCGGCACGGCGCTCCTCCCGGTGGTGATGAGCCCGAAGCACGACACGAAGGAATTCACCGACGTGCCGTATCTCGAAACCGTGGCGGTCTTTAATGAGGAAAAAGAGGAGATCACGCTGTTCGCGGTCAACCGCGATCTCAAGGAGGACATGCTGGTCGACCTCGACCTGAAGGGCTTTGAAGGATACGCGCCGTTTGAGCACATCGTGCTCGAAAACGACGACCTGCGCGCGGTCAATACCGTGAAGCTGCCCGGGACCGTGCGGCCCGCGACCCGGACCGGCTCCATTCAGGACGGAAACCAGCTGAACCTGCACCCGGCGTCCTGGAACGTGGTGCGCTTCAAAAAGGCGTAAGCGCGCGTCAAGCGCGTTGGCGTAGAATCCAATCAAAAAGAAAGGCGAGGGAGTCTACATGAAGAGATTTCTATCGATCCTGCTCACAGCCATGATGCTGGTGTCGTTCGCGACAGTCACCGCATCCGCGGCAGAACCCACCAAGATTACCTTCTGGACGTTCCAGGAACTGCATGTCTCTTTCTACCAGGAGATGGCGAAAGAGTGGAACGAGAAGTACCCCGACCGGCAGATTGAACTCGATGCCTCCGCGCTGCCCTATGACGACATGCACAACAAGCTGACCATCGCGCTGCAGTCCGGCGTCGGCGCGCCCGACCTGGTGGACATCGAGATCGGCAAGTTCGCCAACTACCTCAAGGGCACGCCGCAGCTGGTACCGATCAACCGCGTCGTGGAACCGGAGCTGAACAACATCGTCC
Source organism: uncultured Clostridia bacterium (assembly GCA_937934775.1). Classification (GTDB taxonomy): domain Bacteria; phylum Bacillota; class Clostridia; order Christensenellales; family Aristaeellaceae; genus JAEZHK01. The sequence goes on along the minus strand of CALGYL010000146.1, from coordinate 3,426 downwards.
GCTCCCGCGTGGACATCTACGCCAAGGACGGCAACTTCTACGGCATCTGCTTCCACATCGGCGCGGCCGTCATCTACTACAATGACAAGCTGCTGAAGGAAGCCGGCATCGACTACACCCAGATCAAGACCTGGGATCAGTACCATGAAGCGGGCAAGAAGTTCCTGGCAGCCACCGGCAAGCCCTTTGGCACCGTGGAAACTGGCGACCCGTGGCACCTGTGGCCGCTGCTTGCCTCCCAGGGCGGCGACCTTCTGGACAAGGACGGCAAACCCAACATCGCGTCCCCCGAGATGGAGAAGGCCCTTGCCTTCAACCAGGAACTGCTCAAGGAAGGCGTCCTGGCCATCGCGCCCGGCTCCGGCCACCACTCCGAGGAGTATTACGGCCTGATGAATGCCGGCTCTTTCGGCTCGGTCATCATGCCGATGTGGTACATGGGCCGCTTCACGGATTACATGCCTGACCTCAAGGGCCAGATGGTCATCGCTCCGCTGCCCGTGTGGGAAGAGGGCCAGCCCCGTTCCGTCGGCCTCGGCGGCACCGGCACCTGCGTCACCAACCAGGCCAAGGATCCCGAACTGACCATGGACTTCCTGGCGTTTGCGAAGCTGTCCAAAGAAGGCGGCATCCAGATCTGGAAGATGATGGGCTTTGATCCGATCCGCACCGAAGTGTGGTCGCTGCCCGAAGTGCGCGACACGCCGAACAAGTTCACCGATTTCTTCCTCAACAACCCCTTCGACGTGCTGACTGAGATCAAGGACGAAATCCCGGCCATCCGCGTCTCCGAATACCTGCCGGCCACCATGGACGCGCTGAAGAACTCGGTTCTCTACCGTGCTTATGAAGACCTGGCGGATCTGAAGACCATGCTGCCCGAAGAGAACGCCAAGGTTGTCGTCGGCTAAGCAGCTCCTCGTGTCTGGCCGACCGGTCTAGGCCGGTCGGCCAAACGCATGGTGAACCGTATACAGTGCCACAGGGGCGCGGCGGCATGGGGGTACCCTCACGCCTGCCGCGCCTGACCGGAATCTATCAGGCCCGGACAAAGGCTTGCATTCTGACCGTGGGGTGATGCCGCAATGAAGAACCGAAAAGGGTTCCGTTCGCTCTTCTACTCGCAATCGGTTGCGCCGTATGTGTTCACGCTGCCGTTCATGCTGGTGTTCGTGATCTTTTTTATTTACCCGTTGATCTCGACCGTCATCATGAGCTTCCAGAGCGTACTGCCAGGCCAGGTGCAGTTCATCGGGCTGGACAACTTCAACAAGCTCCTGAACGCCGACTTCTACCAGGCTGTAAAAAACAGCCTGGTCTATACCATCCTGACGCTGCTCGTGCTGATCCCGATTCCGATGATCCTCGCAGTCTTTCTGAACAGCAAGATCATGCTGGGCAGAAACCTGTTCCGCTCCGTGTTCTTCATCCCCGCGCTGACGAGCGTGGTCGTGGCCGGCACCATCTTCCGGCTGATCTTTGGCGAGATCCCGGGCGCGCTGATGAACACGATCGTGGGAATCTTCGGGCACGCGCCGGTCAAGTGGCTGCGCATTCAGGGCACCGCCTATATGGCGATGGTCGTGCTGGCGACCTGGCGCTGGACGGGCGTCAACATCCTGTACTTCCTGTCCGGACTTCAGTCCATCCCAACCGAATTGTACGAGTCCGCCGCCATGGACGGCGCATCGCCGATGCAGAAATTCCGGCACATCACCATGCCGATGCTCAAACCCACCACCATCTACGTGCTGACGATCTCGATCTATGGCGGGTTCGCCATGTTCACCGAATCCTACATGCTGTTTGCGGGCAACCGGTCCCCGGGCGGCATCGGCCTCACGATCGTCGGCTACCTGTACCGCCAGGGCTGGGAGCAGAACAACCTCGGGTTCGGTTCCGCGGTCGGCTTATCCCTTCTGATTCTTGTGATGATCATTAACTTAATCCAGCTCAGGTTCTTTGGGCTGTTTAAAAAGGAGGATTGAGCGGAGTGGTGCATCAAAAAACACAGACGACCGCGAAAGAGCCCTTTCGCTTTACGTGGACGACGGCGCTTCTGCTCGTCCTGTTCACGGTGATGGCCATTGTCACTCTGTTCCCGTTCTACGCGATCACGCTAGCGTCCTTCAAGCCCGGCAAGGAGCTGCTGCGCTATGGCCTCAACATTCGTTGGGACCTGGCCGTCATGTCGTTTGACAACTACAAGTTCCTGTTCTCCGGCGAAACCAATTACATGATCTGGTTTAAAAACAGCGTATGGATCACCATCCTGCAATCGGTCATGACGCTCTTTATCAGCGCCTGCGTGGGTTACGGGTTCGCGATGTACGATTTCAAGATGAAAAACCTGTTCTTCACCTGCGTCCTGATCATCATGATGGTGCCGATGGAGATCATCATGCTGCCGCTCTATCAGGAGATCGTCGGCATGCGCATCATTGATACGGTGTGGGGTGTCGTGCTGCCGTTCGTGGCGATGCCGCTGCCGATCTTCTTCTTCCGTCAGTTCCTCTCAGGGATTCCCAAAGACCTTCTGGACGCCGGCCGCGTGGACGGCTCCAGCGAATACGGCATCTTCGGCCGCATCATGCTGCCCCTGATGGCGCCGTCCTTCGCCGCGATGGGCATTTTCGTGGGCATGAACAGCTGGAACGGCTTCCTGTGGCCCTTGATCGTCTGGCGCACCGACACCAACTTCACGCTGCCGATCGGCCTCAATACGCTTCTGTCGCCTTACGGCAACAACTATGATGTGCTGATCGCGGGTTCGGTCTTCGCCATTCTTCCGATCATCATCCTGTTTTTCTGCTTTCAGCAGTACTTTATTGCGGGCATGACGGCAGGAAGTGTGAAGGGCTAAAGCGAATAATCATTACATCCTATGGGCGGCGTCGCAATATGGCGCCGCCCGTACTAAACGATACGGCTTGTCGGGCCGCAGGGTATGCGAGGCGCAGGCTGTGGATAAGAGGAGGAAACCAGCATGCTTGTGCGAGTCCATCGGGAAAACCTGCCATTCTTCGAAGCGCTGGCAAGCGACGTCCGCATCAAAATGATCGGACTGCTCGCCGACCACGACATGAACATCAAAGAGCTCGCGCAGGCGGTGGGCATTTCAAGCCCCATCATGCTCAAACACGTCCGCAAGCTGGAGGACGCCGGCATTATTGTAACGCGCATGGTCAACCGCAACGGCTCCATCCAAAAAATGTGCACGCTTCTAGGCACCGAATACCGCGTGGAAATGCCGCCGCGCCAGATGAACCTGCGCAACTGCCACGAAATACACATCCCTGTCGGCCACTACACCGACATCGACGCGCAGCCCACCTGCGGCCTCACCACGGAGAACGAAGTCATCGGCCATCTGGACGATCCGCGCTATTTCCTGGAACCCGAGCGCGTAAACGCGCAAATCATCTG
>CALGYL010000145.1 GCA_937934775.1 uncultured Clostridia bacterium | reverse complement strand
CAAAATACGCGGTGCTCGCCCTCATCACGCTGACCGCATGGATCACGCTGAAGCTGTGGATTTCCCCCTACGACCCCTACGCCGCGTTTGCCCACATCTGGACCGGGGCGGAGCTTCTGAATGAGAATCTGGTTGGGTTCATAATTCTGATCGTGGTGCTCGTCGCCTCCGTCTGGATCGACCGTTTTTTCTGTCGTTACCTGTGCCCGGCAGGGGCGCTGTACGGAATTGTTGGAAAGCTCAGCCCGTTCAAGGTCAAGCACGACGCCTGCGTCATGTGCGGAAAATGCAGCAAAGTCTGTCCCATGGGCATCGACGTGGCCCATACCGATCGGGTCACTTCGCCGGAGTGCATCGCCTGCGGCGCTTGCGTCAGCGCCTGCCCGTCCAAGGACAAGCCGCTGAACTTCGCGTTTGCGGGGCGGGTGGTAAAGCCGGTCGTGTTTGTGCTGGTGACGGTGCTCGTTTTCTTCGGCGGCATTCTGACGTTTGACGCGCTGGGGCTGATGCGGCTGACCACGCCAACGGTGGAGGCGGTGGAGGCAAGCGGCGAACACCTGCCGCTTTCGCAGCTCAAAGGTTCCATGACCATTGCGGAGGGCGCAGCCTATGTGGGGATGGAAATCGAAGCGTTCAAGGAACGAATGGAGATTCCCGAAAGCGTACCGGACGGGACGAAACTCAAGGAGATCGAGCAGCTGTCGCCCGGTTACAACTTTCATCAGATGGTGGAGGAGAAGAGTTGATACACAAGTAAGCGCCCAGACCTGATCGATTGGGACTGTAAACAAGGCGCCGACTGGAATCCGGGCGAGTATGCCTGCATTCTGAGGAAGGCCTTGCGGGCGACCGGGTGATGATCAGTCAGGCGGCCCGTTTCGATTTACTCCGAAACGGGCCGTTTTTTGTGTTTGTTTTGAGATATCGATCCGTCTATTGACTTTGCGCTGAATACAACTTAATATATAGGATATATAGAATATTCGGGAGAACCCGGGAGATTCAACCGGGCGGGTTTTCCTGTGGGCGGGAATGAAACGCGGGATCGCGGAAACTGGCCGGGCGGAGGAATGGAAGTATGGAAATACAGCAAAAATACGAAGCGCTCAAGCGGTCCCTTACGGAGTTGGGCGGCGTCGCCATCGCGTTTTCAGGCGGCGTGGACTCCACGTTTCTTTTAAAGGTCGCCCACGACGTGCTGGGCGACCGGGCCATCGCCGTTACGGCGCGCTCCTGCTCGTTCCCCGAGCGGGAGCTCCGGGAGGCGGCCGCCTTCTGCAAGGCGGAGGGCATCCGCCACTTCGTCTGCGAGTCCGAAGAGCTGGACATCGACGGGTTTTCAAAGAACCCAAAAAACCGCTGTTACCTGTGCAAGAGCGAGCTGTTTACCAAAATCTGGGCGGTGGCGCGGGGAAACGGCATCGATCACGTGGCCGAGGGCTCCAATCTGGACGACAACGGCGATTATCGCCCCGGATTGATCGCCGTCCGCGAGCAGGGTGTTTTAAGCCCGCTTCGGGAGGCGGTTCTGAACAAGGCGGAGATCCGGCACCTGTCCAAAGACCTGGGGCTTCCCACTTGGGACAAGCAGTCCTTTGCTTGCCTCTCCTCCCGCTTTCCCTATGGCGAGTCCATCACGCGGGAGCGGCTGACGATGATCGACCGGGCGGAGCAGATGCTTTTGGATATGGGCTTGAGGCAGGTGCGCGTCCGGCACCACGGGAACCTTGCGCGCATTGAGACCGATGAGGACGGTTTTCAGATCCTGACGGAACGTGAGCACAGGGAGCGGATTTACTGGGCGTTCAGAGAATTCGGGTTTACCTATGTCTCAATGGACCTATTAGGCTACCGCACCGGAAGCATGAACGAAACCCTTGCCCCGGAAGAAAAAAATCTGTGACGATGGGTGCCTAATCTCGATCCCGCTTGCTTCGGCAGGCGGGATCTCTGAGCATCAAAAAACCCCGAATGGTTTTTTGATGCGATGGAAGAAGTGCTTCGTGCGCCTAAAATCCTCACGGATTTTCGGGCGGCGCACTGACTGTTGGTACTGTTTCTACCACCAGTGTGCGCTACTGTTGGCAGAAACACGCTTCCGGCGCACT
>CALGYL010000144.1 GCA_937934775.1 uncultured Clostridia bacterium | reverse complement strand
CGGGAGAACCGCTTTCCCGTCTCCGATTGCGAGATCATGGCCGCTTCCATCGATGAAGCCGTCCGGGCGGTGGAGGAGATCGAAGCCTCCCGGGGAACGCTGGACTACCTGATCGACGGCGCGGTCATCAAAATCACCGACTTCAAAACTCGGGAGGCGCTGGGCTACACCGACAAGTTCCCCCGCTGGGCGGTCGCCTACAAGTTCGAGGCGGAGGAAGTCACGGCGACGCTCGAGGACGTGACCTGGGAACTGGGCCGCACGGGGAAACTGACGCCGCTGGCCCATGTATCGCCGGTGGATCTGGCGGGCGCGACGGTAAAGCGCGCCACTCTCAACAACTTCGGCGACATTCAGAGAAAGCGCGTCCGATTGGGCGCAAAGATTTGGATCCGCCGCTCCAACGAGGTCATTCCGGAGATCATGGGCCGGGTGGAGGAATATGTGGAAGGCGAGCGGGACATCCTGCCGCCCCAGATCTGCCCCGCCTGTGGAACCGCCGTCGTGGAGCGCGGCGCGCACCTTTTCTGCCCCAACCGCCGATGCCGCCCCCAGGTGATCGCCCGACTCAGCCACTTTGCCAGCCGGGACGCGCTGGACATTGAGACGCTGTCCGACAAAACCTGCGCGCAGCTTTATGACGCGCTGGGTGTTTCGGAACCCGGCGACCTGTACAAATTGACGCTGGAGCAACTGACCGCCCTGGACCGCTTCGGCCCGAAGAAGGCGCAGAACCTCCTGGACGCGCTCGGGGCCAGCAGGACGCCCCCGCTGGACAGCTTCATCTTCGCAGTCGGCATTCCAAACGTCGGGCGCAAAACCGCCAGGGATCTTTCGGCCCGGTTCGGCTCCATGGAGGCGCTTGCGAAGGCGGACGCCGAGACGCTGACCGGAATCGACGAGGTAGGCCCGATTGTCGCCCAGAGCATCACTGGCTTCTTTGAAGACGCGGACAACCTCCGGATGTTGGACGCGCTGCGTCAGGCGGGCGTCCAGCCCATCGCCCTCAATACCCCGAAGGGCGGACCGCTCAGCGGCAAGACGGTGGTGTTGACCGGCACGCTTTCCGGCATGACCCGGAGCGAGGCGGAGAAACTGATCGAGCAATTGGGCGGCTCCGCGGCGTCCTCGGTATCCAAGAAAACGAGCCTGGTCATCTACGGGGAGTCCGCGGGCTCCAAGCTGGAAAAAGCCAGGGCACTGGGCGTCCCCACGATGGACGGGAATCAATTTCTTTCAATGATTCGATCAAATTAACGCACACCGTTTTGATTCTGTGGTATACTATTGGGATGATACCGATTGCGGAGGTATGCCAATGAACAGCATGACCGGGTATGGGCGCGGCGCGCTGGAGCGCGACGGGCGCCAGCTGACAATCGAGATCCGTTCGGTCAACCACCGCTTTCTGGACCTGAGCCTGCGCCTCCCCCGCTGCCTGGGCTTCGCCGAGCAGGCGATCCGGGAGCGCATCGGGAAGAAGCTCTCCCGCGGACACGCGGACGTGTTCGCCACCTACAAAAACCTCCGGGACGATTCCCGCACCGCGGTGATCGACCCGGCCCTCCTCAACGCGTATCTGGTGGCGCTGGACGAAATCGCGGCAAAATCCATCCTCCGGGATGACCGGAGCGTGATGGGCGTCGCGGCCATGCGTGATCTGATCGTGGTCACCGAAGCCGAGGAAGACCCGGACGCGCTGATGCGGCTGACGATGGACGCCGTAGATCTGGCGCTTCAAGACCTTACCGCCATGCGGGAGCGGGAGGGCCAGGCGATGGCCCGGGATATGGCGGGCCGCATCGGTCAATTGGAAACGCTGACCGGAAAAATCGAGGAGCGCTACCCCGCGGCGCTGAACGAATACGCCGCCCGGCTTCGCGCCCGCATTGAAGAACTGGTCGCAAGCTGCGACGAGCAACGCCTCCTGCAGGAAGTGGCCATCATGGCCGACCGAAGCGCCATCGCCGAGGAGACGGTGCGCCTGCGCAGTCATTTCGCCCAGATCCGCGGCATGCTGGAAGCCCCGGAACCGGTGGGCCGCAAGCTGGACTTCATCGTCCAGGAGCTCAACCGCGAGGTCAACACCATCTCCTCCAAGTCGCAGGATATCCCGATCACTCAGCTGGTGGTTTCGGCAAAGTCGGAAATCGAAAAGCTGCGTGAACAGGTACAAAACGTCGAATGAGGTGCGATACGAATGCCTAAACCCGGGAAGCTGTTCGTCGTCTCCGGTCCGTCCGGTGTCGGCAAGGGTACGATTTGCCGCCTTTTCAACTCCAAACGGCCCGATGTCTGGATGAGCGTCAGCTGTGCAACGCGCCCGCCCAGGCCCGGAGAAATTGACGGCGTACACTACTTCTTCGTCACGGACGCCGAATTTGACCGGATCATCGCGGAAAACGGCTTTCTGGAGCACGCGAACGTGCACGGCAACCGCTACGGCACGCCCCGGGCCGCCGTAGAGCAGAGGCTGAACGAGGGCCGGAACGTCATCCTGGAAATCGACGTGCAGGGCGCCAGTCAGGCCATGCAGCGCTATCCGGAAATTCACGGAATCTTCGTTTTGCCGCCGTCCAGGGAGGAGCTGTTGCGCCGCCTGATCGTCCGGGGCAGTGAAAACGCCGAGCAGATCTGCCGGAGACTCCAAAACGTCCCCGGCGAGCTGGTTCGCGGCGAACGCTACCCTTTCCTGCTTCTGAACGACAACAAGACCTCCGCCGCCCAGCGACTGGGCGACATCATCGACGGCAGGTTTGAAACCACCGAGCGGGAGCGCGCGCTCCTGAAGGACATTGAAAAGCAGTTTGAGGCCGAGCCGATCACGAAGGACTCGGTCGAGGCATTGATCCAGAAATATAGGAGGTAACCCACATGATGATCGACCCGCCCATCGGAGAACTTCTGGAAAAGGTTGACTGCCGCTACACGCTGGCGGTAGAGGCTTCCAAGCGCGCGCGTGAAATCATCGCCGGCGCGCAGCCGCTGATCGACACCAAGGAAGTCAAGCCTCTATCCATCGCGATTGAAGAAATCAACCGCGGTCTGATCACCTACCACCGCGATCCCAAGGAGGAGGAGGAAACCCGCTGATGCTGGACGGCATTCGCGTCGCGCTGGGCGTCTCGGGCGGTATCGCCGCCTACAAGGCCTGCGAGCTAACCAGTCTTCTTCGGAAGGCTAAAGCGCAGGTCCGCGTTGTTATGACCAGGAGCGCGACCGAATTCGTATCCCCCCAGACATTCGAAACCCTGAGCGGCAATCGCGCCTCCATAGACATGTTTGGCCACGCCTGGGAGATCGAGCACATCTCCCTGGCCAAGTGGGCGGACATCCTTTTGATCGCGCCCGCCACCGCCAACATCCTGGCCAAGATCGCGCACGGCATCGCGGACGACCTGCTGTCCACCGTGGCCATCGCAATGCCCGCCCCCATCGCCATCGCGCCCGCGATGAACACGCAGATGTGGGTTAGCGCCGCCAACCAGGCCAACATGGCGCTGCTCGCAGCCCGCGGCGTTCACGTGATCGGACCGGAGCGCGGGCTGCTCGCCTGCGGCGACGACGACATTGGGCGCATGACCGAACCCGGGGACATTCTCTCCGCGCTGGACGGCATCTTGCACCCCGTCCGGGATTACGCGGGCAAGCGCGTACTGGTCACCGCCGGCCCGACCCGGGAGCCGCTGGACCCGGTGCGGTACCTTTCAAACCGCTCCAGCGGGCGCATGGGCATTTCCCTTGCGGAAGCGGCAAGGGACCGGGGCGCGGAGGTAACGCTGGTCTTGGGCCCGGTCGCGATCGAGGCGCCCTCCGGCGTCGAGATCGTTCGGATCGAGACCACGCAAAACCTCCGGGACGAATTGATTTCCCGCGCGCCGTCCTTTGACGTGATCGTTCAGGCCGCCGCGCCCGCCGATTACCGGGCGGAAAGCCCCGCCGGTCAGAAGATCAAAAAGACCGGCGGGCAGCTAAAGCTGACCCTCGTGGAAAACCCGGATGTCGCCAAGGAACTGGGGGCGATGAAGTCCCCCGGCCAGGTACTCGTGGCCTTCGCCGCCGAAACCGGCGACGGGATCGAAAACGCCCGCGCGAAGCGGCTGAAAAAGAACGCCGACCTGATCGTCTTAAACGACGTGACTCAGCCCGGCGCGGGATTTGACGTACCCACCAACATCGTCACGCTGATCGATTCCCACGGCGAAGCGGCGCTACCGATCCTCTCCAAGCGGGCGGCGGCAGACAGGATTCTGGACCGTGTGCTCTTCCTATGCAGTACTGCCGGGTAATCGTGGATCTGGCGGCCGACGACGTGGACAGGCTGTTCACCTACCGGCTGCCGGAAGGCATGACCCTCTCCCCCGGCCAGCGCGCGCTGGTGCCCTTCGGGCCCCGGAAGCTGGAGGGGTGGGTGATCGAGCTGACCGACTCACCCGACCTGGACGAGGACAGGATCAAGGATGTCATTCGGCCCATCGAGGATTATCCGCTGCTCCTGCCGGAAATGATTGAGCTGGCCCGGTGGATGAAAACCACCTGCCATTCGACGATGGCCGCGGCGCTCCGGCTGATGATTCCCTCCCAGCTGCGGGGCGAACACATCCATGAAAAGACGGTGCAGTACGCGCGCCTTTTGATCGAGGGAGACGCGGTTTCGGATGCCCTCGTCCGGCGCAGGCGCGCCAAACGGCAGGTCGAGGTCCTCGAGCGGCTAAAAGACGGTCCGCTGCCCGCGTCGGAACTCAACCGGGAGGCGCTCAAGGCGCTGGAGGCGGCGGGGATCGTCCAGCTTACAGAGCAGGAATCCCTGCGCACCCCCTACCGCGCGTCGAACGGCGGCCGGACGGTGGAACCCAGGCCGACAAGCGCCCAGAGGGCGGCGACGGAGCGCATTCTCGGCGCGATGGACTCCGGCGGCGGGCGCTTTCTTCTTCTGGGCGTCACAGGCAGCGGCAAGACGGAGGTCTACATCCGCGCGGCGCGGCACGCGCTGGACGCGGGGCGCACCGCGATCGTACTGGTTCCCGAGATCGCGCTGACCCCGCAGATGGTGGACTGGTTCCGCGCCCGCTTTGGGACGGACGCGGCGGTATTGCATTCCTCGCTGACGCCGGGCGAGCGCTACGACGAGTGGCGCAGGCTGCGCACCGGCCGCGCGAAGGTAGCCATCGGCCCCCGCTCCGCGGTGTTCGCGCCGCTTGAAAACCTCGGGCTGATCGTGGTGGACGAGGAACACGAGCACACCTACCAGTCCGACCGGCACCCCTGCTACGACGCGCGGGACGTGGCCCGCTTCCGCGCCGCTCAGGATGGCGCGGCGCTTGTTCTGGGCAGCGCGACGCCCTCCGTCTCCAGCTTCATGCGCACCCGGCCGGGCGTCAAGCCCCAGAACGCGTTGGAGCTGATCGATCTCCCCGAACGAATCCCGGGCAGCAGGCTCCCGGACGTCGAAGTCATCGACATGAGCCAGGAGTTCACCAAGGGCAACCGTTCGATTTTCTCGGCCAAGCTTCAGGACGCGCTGTCCAACTGTCTGGCGAGGAGCCATCAGGCCATCCTGTTCCTGAACCGCCGCGGCTACGCGACGTTCGTCAGTTGCCGCGCCTGCGGCCATGTGGAAAAGTGCGACGCCTGCGACGTATCGATGACCTTTCACCAATCGGACGGCCTCATGCGCTGCCACTACTGCGGCGCGACCCGAAGGCCGCCGGGCAAATGCCCCGAATGCGGCAGTTCCTCCATCCGCTTTTTTGGCGCGGGTACCCAGAAGGTGGCGGAGGAAACCCAGAAGCTGTTCCCGGACGCAAAAATCCTGCGAATGGACATGGATACCACCCGGGGACGGGACGCCCATGAAAAGCTGTTGGGCGCTTTTCGACGGGGCGAAGCGGACATCCTGATCGGCACACAGATGATCGCCAAGGGACTGGACTTCCCCAACGTGACGCTGGTGGGCGTGGTGGCCGCCGACATGGCGCTGAACCTGCCTGACTACCGCTCGGCGGAACGCACATTCCAGCTGATCACGCAGGTGTCCGGCCGCGCGGGCCGCGCGAAGGACCCCGGCCGCGTGATCGTGCAGACCTACCAGCCCGAACACTACGCCGTCAAGCTTGCCGCGAAGGCGGATTACCGCGCCTTCTACGAGCAGGAGGTCAAACTCCGGCGGCGGGCGCTGTACCCGCCCTTCACCATGCTGGCGCGGCTCGTGATCACCGCGAAGGACCCGGAGGCCTGCCAGGAAACAGCGCTCCGGCTGGACGAGGAACTGGCCGTGTGGCTGACCGAGACAAGCCTTGAAAAAGGCGTGCTCTACCGGCACACGCGGGAAGCGGCGATTAAGCTTCTGCGGGGCGAGACCCGGTGGCAGGTGTTCGTCAAGCTGTTCGTTCCAGGTCCCGCGGATGAAATTCTGGAGAAGATGCGTTCGCTTTCCCTGAACCCGCCCCAGGGCGTAACCGTCGAACTGGAAATTAACCCCTCCAACATGATATAATGGCGGAGGTTTCCATAGGAGGATCGTTATGGCTGTACGAAAAATTCTGCGCATTGGCGATGAGACGTTGCGCCGCAAGGCGCGGCCGGTCGAGGTGTTTGACAAGCGCATTCACACCCTGCTCGACGACATGGCGGAGACCATGTATCACGCCGACGGCGCGGGCTTGGCCGCGCCGCAGGTGGGCATCCTGCGCCGCATCGTAGTGATCGACGTGGGCGAAGGCATCATCGAACTGATCAACCCGGTCATTACATTTCAGGAAGGCGAGCAGATCAACCCGGAGGGCTGCCTGTCCATCCCCGGCCGCCGCTGCACCGTGAAACGGCCTTTGAAGGTCGTGGTCAAGGCACAGGATCGCAATGGAGTTCCCTTTGAATTGACCGGCGAGGGCTTTCTCGCCATCGCCGTCTCCCACGAACTGGACCACCTGGACGGCGTGCTCTACGTCGACAAGATGATCGAAGACGTGACCGACAAACTGGAAGACGAGGACGACGAAGAAGAGCATGGCGATGTCTGAGATGCGCATCGTATTCATGGGCACGCCGGAATTTGCGGTGCCTTCCTTCCGGGCGCTGATTGAGCGCGGCTACAAGGTGGTGGGCGCGTTCACGCAGCCTGACCGCCCCGCGGGGCGCGGCCACAAACTGGCTGTCTGCCCGGTGAAGCAGGAGGCCGAGCGCGCGGGTGTCCCGGTGTTTCAGTTCCAGAAAATCCGGAGCGACGAGGGGTTGAGCGCGCTGACCGCCCTCTCGCCCGACCTGTGCGTGACCGCCGCCTTCGGGCAAATCCTGTCCCAGAAGGTGCTGGACATCCCCAAGATCGGTACCGTCAACGTACACGCGTCGCTGCTTCCAGCCTATCGGGGCGCGGCGCCGGTCAACTGGTGCCTGATCGAGGGCGAGACGGTGACCGGCGTCACCACCATGATGACCGACAAGGGCATCGACACCGGCGACATTCTCCTGCAGCGGGAGACCGAAATCGGTCCGGAAGAAACGGCGGGGCAACTGCTCGTCCGGCTTTCCGAAACCGGCGCGGCGCTCCTTATTGAAACGCTGAAAAAAATCGAGTCGGGCTCCTGCCCCAGAAATCCGCAGGACACCGCCCGCGCGTCCTATTTTCCCATGCTCAAAAAAGAAACGGGACTGATTGATTTTACAATGAGCCCGGAGCGGATCGTCAACCTCGCAAGGGGCCTCAACCCTTGGCCGGGCGCGTACGCGCTTTTGCCGGAGGGGGCGCTCAAGGTACGAAAGGCGCGGCCTGTGGCGGTATCGCACAGCGCGCAACCCGGTCTGATCCTCGAGGCCAGCGCGAAAAAAGGCCTCGTCGTCGCCTGCGGCGGCGGCGCGGTGGAGATTCTGGAGATGCAGGCCCCGAACGGAAAACCAATGAGCGCGAAGGCCTATCTGGCGGGCAAGATACTGCCGGTCGGCCTCGTATTGAATGAGGTGCAGCCATGAACGGTGGACCAAACAAACCCCGCGGGCCGCGTCCCCCGCATCGGGACGGACACCCCAAGGGCGACGGCGCCTCCGGGCGGCGCGAAGGCTTTTCGAAGCCAGGCAACCGCACCGACCACCGAGAAGGCTTCGCCAAACCTAGCGCCGGTCCCGACCAGCGCGGAAGCTTCGCCAAACCCAACGCCGGTCCCGACCAGCGCGGAAGCTTCGCCAAACCCAACGCCGGTCCCGATCAACGCAGAAGCTTTGCCAAACCCGGCGCAGGCCCCGACCAGCGCAGAAGCTTCGCCAAACCCGGCGCAGGTCCCGACCAACGCAGAAGCTTCGCCAAACCCGGCGCAGGCCCCGACCAACGCAGAAGCTTCGCCAAGCCCGCAGCAGGTCCTGATCAGCGCAGAAGCTTTACCAAGCCTACCGACCTCGAAAAGAACGGTACCCTCCAAAAACCCAGCGACAACCCGGCGCAAAGCGAGCGCCCAGCGGGGCCGGTCTCTCCCAGGCCCAACCGGCCCGCGCCCGGGTTCCGTCCTGCCCGCCCCGCGACCGGCGCGCCCGGATTCCGGTCCAGGACAGGCCCGGGCGGGTCCAGGTTTCACCACGACCATTCAAAACCCGGGCCCAGCGCGCCAAAGGCCGCGCCCGCCGAGAAAAAGCCCGCAGGACCCGACGCACGGCGCATCGCGCTGAACGCGCTTCTGGCTGTAACGGCTTCCGGCGCCTACTCCACGCTGGCACTGGATGAGCACCTGCGCGCAAGCCGCATCGATCCCATAGACAAGCGGCTGGCCACCAGCATCTTCTACACGGCGCTGGAGAACCGGCTGAAGCTGGCATACGCTTTGAAAC
>CALGYL010000143.1 GCA_937934775.1 uncultured Clostridia bacterium | reverse complement strand
TCAAAGCCAGCATTGTCTGTGTGACCGCCAAGGCGCTGCATGAGAACCCCGAGGTCGAAAAGGCTCTCACGGACGCTCTGAGCGAGGCGATCGAACTGATCAACAAGGGCGACCCTGAAGCGCTCAAGATCATCGCGACCACCGAGAATATTACCCAAGAACAGGCCGCGAAATACACCGTCTGGCCGGGCACCGCCTACGCATCCGACGTCTACGGCGTCCAGACGCTGTCCGACTTCATGCAAAGGAACGGTTACATCCAGAACGCCATCGCCTCCGCGGACGCCAGCTGGCCCGGCGTCTCCATGATCGACTGATCCACTCTCAGGATACTTTGATCGCGAAGGGTGAACTGCAAGCGATGAATCGCAGCCGTCTCTGGTCGCACGCCTGGGTACGAAGGCTGGTCTATTTTACGGTGTTTGCCCTGCTTTGGCAGTTCGCATGGTCACTTAAAGTATTCCCATCGATTAAATTCCCGTCCGTCGGCCAAATCGTTGGCTCTTTTGCCCGCGAGGTAGCCGACGGCAGTCTATTGACCAAGACGGGTTATTCTCTGTACCTGATCGGCCTGGGCATGGCGTTCTCCATGGCGCTGACCCTCCTATTAACAGTGCTTTCGATGTTCTTCCCGACGGTCAGGGACCTGATCAAGACGCTGATCTCGGTTTTGGACCCGCTGCCCGGCATTGCGCTTCTGCCGCTGGCCATCCTGTGGATCGGCATCGGCGAGGGCGCGATCCTGTTCGTGATGGTGCACTCCATCCTGTGGCCGATGCTGCTCAACGTGATCACCGGCTTTGAATCCGTGCCGCCGATCTACTCCGACGTGGGGCGGCTGATCGGGCTCAACCGGATCCGGATGATGACCGGCATTCTGGTGCCCGCCTCCTTCCCCAGCATCCTGACCGGGATCAAGACCGGCTGGGCCCGGGCTTGGCGCGCGCTGATCAGCGCGGAAATGGTCTTTGGCGCAACCGGCATCGCCGGCGGCCTGGGTTGGGACATCTACATCAAGCGCAGCTATCTGGACATGCCGGGCATGTTCGCCTCGCTGATCATGATCATGCTGGTGGGCATTCTGGTGGAGGACCTCTTGTTTCGAAATCTGGAGCGCGTCACCGTGCGCCGTTGGGGGATGATGCGATGAGCGCGTTTCTGGAACTGAAAAACCTGGGTAAGTCGTTTACCTCCGGTCAAGGCGAACACACGGTGTTTTCCAGCATCAACCTGACGGTGGAGAAGGGCGAATTCCTGTGCATCGTCGGGTCCTCCGGCTGCGGCAAGTCCACGCTCCTCCGGGTTGTAGGCGGCTTTGAGCGCCCGACCACGGGCGAGGTACTGCTGGAGGGCAAGCCGGTCGCCGCCCCCGGCCCCCGCTGCGCGATGGTGTTCCAGACCTTCGACCAGCTGCTGCCGTGGCGGACGGTGCTCGGAAACATCGCCTATCCGCTGCAGGTCAACCCCCAGGCAGGCGGGCGGCAGGAGGCCCGGGCACGCGCCGCGCAGTATCTGGAAATGGTGGGCCTGACGAAGTTTGCCAACTATCACCCACACCAACTCTCCGGCGGCATGAAGCAGCGCGTGGCCATCGCAAGGGCGCTTGCGATGCAGCCGGAGTTGATTCTGATGGACGAACCCTTTGCCAGCCTGGACGCCGAGACGCGTACAACGCTTCAAAAGGAGCTCAAGCGTATCTGGCTGGAATCGGGCATTACGGTTCTGTTCGTCACCCATTCGATCATTGAATCCATCGCGCTGTCCACCCGCCTCATGGCGATGGGCGAGCACCCGGAGAGCGTCAAGCTGCTGCTGGAGAACCCCGTACAGGGCCCCCGCGACGAACTGAAAACGCCGGAGAGTCTCGGCTACGCCGAGTGCTGGGGGCTTCTCTCCAAAGCCATACGGAAGTGAGCCGGGAGATGAAGCATAAAACGATGCGGCGCATCGCCGCGGTATTGACTTTTTTTGTGCTTTGGGCGGTTGTGGAAACCTGTGTACGCTTCTTCACCGAACCGATGGAGCAATCCTGGCCCATGGTACGGGAAGACCGAAAAGCGGCGGAGGGCACGATCGACACGGCGTTCATCGGCGCGTCGCTGTTTCGGAACGGCATCATTCCGGCGGTGGTCGATCAGGCGCTTGGCAGCCGCTCGTTCAATTACTCCACTTCCAGCCAAACGATGGAATTGTCTTATTATGCGCTCAAGGACCTTACTGAGACCAATCCGGTGAAGCTGGCGCTGATCGATATTTCGGTCAACCGACTGCTGGCGGATGGTGAAGACGGCGCCTACATCTCAAAATTCGTTCTCCTCAGCCACATGATCAACCGGAAGGCACAGCTTGAGCTGCTCTGGGATTGTTTCACGCTGGATGAGCTTCCGTTGATCGTTCTGCACAGCGCGCGCGATCAAATGCATTTTTTCGTGGATACGTTCGGCATGCGCCTCAAAGCATCCTACCTGCGCGACTATCTGAAGTACGGGTATGTGCCCGATCCAACGTACCCGGCCGGTTCCATGGGCTATACGCCGTGCTACAGCGCAATTGCCTCTGGCAACGTTCCAATCGCGGCATCGCTTCTGGACAGTGCGGAACTTGACCTGAACAAAGACTACAACCATCTGGATCAGGTGATCGATCTCTGCAAGGAAAAAGGCATCACGCCGATCCTTGTCTCCATGCCGACCACCGACGCCTACATGCTCGCCCTCAATCAATATGAAGCGCTGATGGCGCCGGTTCTGGAGCTAGCCCGGCAAAAGGGGACGCTGGTTCTGGACTTCAACCTGTCGAAATTCCGGGTTTCCAAGTTAACCGCCGCCAACTTCGCCGACGAGCGGCACCTGAACAATACAGGCGCCGAGCTGTTCACGCCGGTATTGACGGAAGTCCTTCAAAAGGTGCTTGCGGGCGAGGACACGTCCGGTTATTTCTACGGCACTTATGGCGAAATGATCCGCAACATCCAACGCGTGGCGTCCATCCACTGCAAAGTGGAGAAATCCGAAGGCGGAATCGTCCTACAGGCATCCAGTCTACACGGTTCGTTGGTCACCCCTTCCTACCGCTTTTTCTACCGGTCCAGGGGCGAGACCGAGACCGAAAACCGGCTATTGGAATCCAAAGGCGGCCGGTGCGATCTGATAGACCTCGAACCCGGCGTCTACACGGTTCGCGTCGAAGCGTGCAGCGCGCCCAGCGCGCCATGCGACGTCTATTCGGAAAAACCCATCACCATTGATTGAGGGGGCGGCCATGACCAGATCGATCACAGAAGCAGTTCAGCGCCATGCGGCGGAAGTCCCCGGCCGAACCGCGATTCTCGCGGCCGACGGCCGCCTGACCTATCAGGTGCTCTGGGACAAGGTACGCGGCTTTGCCGCGGCTTTATCTCACGCCGGGCTTCACAAGGGCGAATGCGTCGTGATGCGCACCGAGCAAACCTGCGCGTTCGCCGTGTGCCATCTGGCAACGCACCTGGCGGGGGGCATCTTTACACCGGTGGAAAAGCGCGCGCCCGACGCGCGCCTAAAGGAAATCCTTCGCCAGACCGGCGCGCGCATACTGATCAGCGCGTCTGACGAAGGCGTACCGTGCCGGATGGATTCGCATCTGGCACTGTCGGATTTGGAACCGGAGGAAACCTCGCTGCCGGAGGGCGATGCCCCGGCGGAGCTTTTGTTCACCACCGGCACCACCGGCGCGCCCAAGGGCGTATTGTGCAGCCACCGCAGCGTGGCGGCAGTGGCGGAAAACCTGGTCTTCGGCATGGGCTACAGGGCGGATACGCTGCTGGCCGTGCCCGGTCCGGTCAGCCACGCCAACGCGATCCGGAAGCTGGCCAGCACGTTTCTTGCGGGCAGCGCCATCCTGCTGTTGGACGGTATGAATGATCTGGCCGCGTTCTTCCGGGCGCTGGACGAGCACCCGGTCACTGCGCTCAACCTGCCGCCGTCGGCGATCCGGCTGATCCTGTCGCTGTCGGGCAACCGGCTTGGGCGCTACGCAAGCCGGATCGACTTTGTTGAATCGGGTACCGCGCCGCTATCCGAGGCCGACAAGGCCCGCATGAAGGCGCTGCTGCCGTCGAGTCGGCTGTACAACAGCTACGGCACCAGCGAGGCAGGCTCCTGCTGCATGTACAACTACGCGGCGATCGACGGTGGCGCGGGCTGCATCGGCTTTCCGGCGCACAACGCGCGCTTTGAAATCGTGGACGACGACCGCCGCCCCAAAGTGTCCTCTCCAGAAAACCCCGGCCTGATCGCCATCCGAGGCGATATGACGATGATAGGCTATTGGCGGGACCCCGCGCTGACTAGGGAAACGCTGACGGACGGCCTTCTCTTCACCAGCGACATCGGCTACTTTGACGAGCGCGGCATGGTGCACGTGGTCGGGCGGCAGGGCGACGTGATCAACGTGGCGGGCCACAAGGTGGCACCAGACGCCGTCGAACAGGCGGCGCTCGCGCTGGATGATGTGGTCGACTGTGGATGCACAAAAATCGCCGATCCTCTGACCGGCGAATCACCGATACTCTATGTGGTCATGAAGCCGGAAAAAGCCTTCGATCCCGCAGCCATTCGTGAGGCTCTCTCCAAACGGTTGGAGGATTTCATGTTGCCCCGCCGCATCCTCCTGCGCGACAAGCTGCCCCGCGCGGAGAACGGCAAACTCCAGCGGAAGCTCCTCCAATAACCTTCCGCAATCATCAACGCTCAGAAAGGTGATCGACATGGAAGAACTGATGTTGCTGCTCAAGGAAATCCGCCCCGACGTCGGATTTCAGAGTGGCAAAAAACTGATGGACGATGGACTTCTGGACTCTTTTGACGTGGTCGCGATCGTCGGCGAAATCAGCGAACGCTTCCTGGTGGATGTGCCGGTGGAGGAGATCACCGCCGAGAACTTCAATTCCCCGGAGGCCATGCTGTGCATGATCGAACGTCTGAAAGCCGAGGGCTGAAATGCAGCCTGGCACATTTTCATTTTTTTTATACCTCACGGAGACGGTCGCGGTGTGCTTTGCTGTACCAAAAAAGGCACAGTGGCTGGTGCTTCTGGCGGCGAGCCTTGGCTACTACATGACGTTTGCCACCGCCGCGCCCGTCTGGCTTCTGGTGACGATTCTGGCCACTTGGGGCGGCGCGCTGCCACTGGAGAAACTGAATAAGGCAGCCAAGGCGCACCCCAAGGACAGCCGGGAGCGCATTCTCCTGACGAGGCAAAAAAAGCTTTGTCTGGCGGCGGTTCTTACGGTGGATCTGGGGCTTCTGACCGTCCTGAAATACCGCGGCCTCCTGACAGGCGGCAGCATCGTCGCGCCGCTGGGCATCTCCTTCTACACCATGACCGCCATCGGCTACCTGATGGACGTGTACCGGGGCAGATACCCCGCGGAACGCAACCCGCTGCGGGTGGCGCTGTTTTTAACGCTGCTTCTGCAGATCGTGCAGGGACCCTTCACCCGCTACGACGATATGGGCCAGAAGCTGCGCCAACCGCTCTCCTTCGATTACGACCGGTTGCGCCGGGGCGCGATGCGCGTGCTTTGGGGCATGCTGAAAAAGCTGGTCATTGCCGACCGTCTGGGCCAATATGTGCAGCCCGCGCTGGCCAACCCGGCGCAGCAAGGCTCGCCGGTGGTGCTGATCGCGCTGTGCCTCTATTCGATCCAGATCTATGCCGACTTCTCCGGCTACATGGACATGATCCTGGGCGCGGGCAACATTCTGGGTCTGACACTTCCGGAAAACTTCGAGAACCCACTGGCCGCCCGTTCGGTGTCGGATTTCTGGCGTCGCTGGCACATTACACTGGGCGCTTGGTTCAAGGATTACGTATTCTACCCGATCTCGGTGTCAGGCCTTGCAACGAAATGGAGCCGGTCGCTGCGCAAAAGCGGAAAAATCCGGCCCGCCAAACTAACCCCGGCGCTGATGGGCTTGGCGGCTGTCTGGCCGCTGACGGGCCTCTGGCACGGCGCGACATGGAATTTCCTTCTGTGGGGCCTTTTGAACGGCCTTGCGATTGCGCTGTCGCTGCTCACGGAGCCGTGGCAGAAAAGCATACTGGCCCGTCTCAGGCTCCGCCCCGAGAGCCGCGCATTCATTGCTTTTCAGGTGATCCGGACGTTCCTCGTGCTGACGCTGATTCGCGTGTTCTCCCGCACGGAGACGATGCGGCAGGCGCTGGAAGTTCTGCGCTGCGCGCTCTGGCAGAACCTTGAAAATGGTTTTTCGCTGTTTCCGGCGGGCTTCAATACCGCCACGCAGTGCTACGTTTTAGCCGCGTTTATCCTGTCCATCGTCGTGCTTCTGATCGAGCGGTTGGGGCATCCGGAGGCTCTTTTGAACCGGTTCGACGCCTTGCGGCTGCCGCTCAAATACGCGGTCAGTCTGGGCATCCTGTATACCGTACTGGTTTTGGGCCTCCTGGGCGGCGACCTGTTCTCCGGTTTTCTGTACGCGGGGTTCTAGGCGCGGCTGACAATTGTTGCAATCTGTAATACTTCTGTCATAGTCTATTTACAGATCGTCCCCTTCCATGGTATAATGAACCGGGAGGGGATTCTATTGCGCAAAGCGTTTCGATCGGCTGTGGTGCTGATTCTGATCCTTTCGATTCCGGCAAGCGCCGCGACGACCTTGAGCAAATATTCTCTGGTCGTAAGCGGAAAGCGGGTGACTCTTTCGTCCGCCACCGGCTACGTCGGCAAATCCGGTTCGTATCTGACTGTCCCGCTCAAAACGGTGTGCGACGCGCTGTCCATCGATTGCTCGGTGTCAAACGGCGGAAAGCTCATGTATATGGAGGGGCCGAACAGCTCCCGCGTGGCGATATGCGCCGGCTACGCGTTCGCGAAGGTGGACGGCAAAAAGAAGGCGCTCAAGGTCAAAGCGTATGTGCGGAGCGGCCAGCTGATGGCGGATCTTTCTGTTTTGAAGCTGCTGGGCGCGAGCTACAAGACCGCGACGGCTTCGACGCTGTCCTCCAAAGGCTATCCCGACGGCGCGGTATCCGTCAGCCCCACGGGAGTGGATGTGACCTTCCCCACCCTGTCGACCGGCGAGAGCTTTGCCGCGCAGCTGCCCGCGGCCAGCACCTGCGACCAGATGGTGGTCGTCCGGTACAAGAGCGGCTCCAGCGCCACGCTGACCATGCACGAAAAGGATGCTAGCGGTGTGTGGCGGCAAACCCTGTCCTCCTATGCCTATGTGGGCAAAAGGGGCATCGGAAAGACCAAGGAAGGCGACATGAAGACGCCCGTCGGCACCTTCAATCTGAAGACGCCCTTTGGCATCAAGGCCAACCCTGGCACCAGCCTTGATTATGTGAAGGTGACCACCAGCCACTACTGGTGCGGAACTTCTGGCAACAAGTATTACAACCAGTTGATCGACACCCGCGTCGTAAACCGCAAGCGCACCAGCTCCGACGAGTACCTGATCAGCTACAAGGGCGTGTACAATTACTGCGCGTTCATCGATTACAACGCCTCCGGCACAGCGGGCAAGGGTTCCTGCATCTTCCTGCACTGCACCGGCTCCAGTAAGTACACCGCCGGTTGCGTAGCGGTGCCGGAGCGTGTGATGATTAAGATTCTGAAGGCCCTGAAGTCCGGTTGCAAGATTGTGATTTATTAATTGGGGAACATCCGAAGAGACTAAACCCCGGGCCTCTTCCGCAGGAAATGATTCCCAATGAACCCTTCGCAAATCAAAGCCAAGAGAAAGGCTCCGCGGACGAAAATCCGCGGAGCTTCAATTAATACAAAAGGAAAACATTAATCACTCCAAAGCGCCAAGGGGTTTTCGATGCAGAACAAGGAGCCGAAGCGAGGCGACCCTTCGGGATACGCCTTCGGCGTGAAATGCAGCGCTACGTTGAGCGGAGAGCGACTCAGTTCTGCGCGAAAAGAACCAGCGCAACGAGTGATTAATGTTTGGAGTGAGTATAAGCTTCTTTTGGGTTATTCTTGCGCGGGCTTCAGCTGGGCCTGCGGCAGCGGCACTCTGGGCGGCAAACTGCCCCGCTGCTGGCCGGGTGATGAGATGGGCCCCAGTCGGTAGGAAAACATGATCGCGGAATTCGGGCAAGCCTTGTAGAACGCCCGCTTGATGCGCTCCAGCACCATCTTGCCGGTATCGTGGTTGACCAGCGGCAGAAGCAGCGCATACTGCGACGCGCTGAAGTGGGTAATGGTGTCGCCTTTGCGCAGGTTGGTGACCAGCGTCTTCTGCAGCGTCTGCATGATGTCGTTGAGGCGCATCGGCTCCATCGGATTGCTCCCGATGGAAGTGATCATGATCAGCGCAATGAACATGGTGGAGCCCATGCGCTCAAGGTTGCGCATCTGCAGGTTATAGATTTCCTTGAAAACCGCGTATTCGCACACAAACGCGCCGCGCTGGTTGCCGTACTCGGTCAGTTCCTTGCGGATGGCGTCGATGTCCATGTCCAGGGTCTTTCCGGCCTTCAAAATCTGCTTGTAGAACTCCTGGATGGCCTCCGGCGGCTGCATGCCCAGGTAGCGAAGGTGCAGGTTGGTGGCGTGTTTGTATTGGATCAGCGCCTCATTGTTCCGGTTGGTGCGGATCAGCGCGTTCATAAGCGCGAGGTGAAGCCGCTCGTCGAATACGTCCACATCCAACGCCAAACGACAGACGTGGATCATCCGCTCGAAGTCCTTGGCGTCCTTGAGAAGATCCAGATAGCGGTAGACCATCTTCAGGTACTGGCTGTGCAGGTAGACGCTGCGGGAAACCACCCACTCCTCCTGCTCGAGCCCAGGCAGGAGGTCTCCCTGAAACAGCGACAGCATGCGGTTGAACTTCGCGTGGATTTCATCATCCAGCGTGGCGACGTCGTTCAGCTCGCTTGACAGCTTTTCGAACTCCAGCGTGTCCACTGAAATGCCCAGTTGCGTGTTGAACCGGTAGGAGCCGCGCTCGGTCACGATGGCGTTGCCCAACTCCGGCGCGATCTCGCTCAGGATCGTGCGCGTACGGCTGACCAGCGTCTTGAGCGCGCCTTCGGGGTTCGAGCTCTGCTCATCCTCCCAAAGAACCTCGTACAGTTTGAAGTTGGGCGCGGATTCGCCGCCCCTGAGCACCAGATACTGCAGGAGCCTCGTACCTTTTTTTGTTTTTGCCAGCTGCTTATCAACGCTCAACTCGTCCACCATCACGTCGAACTTGCCAAGCATCCTGATTGTAATCCGCTGTTTCTCCTCCATCGGGAGGCCCCCTTCCGATTCCCGCGCTATATCTTCTTGGCCATAAGATCCGGGTTGATTGCGTATGAAAGCGCGTAGTCCCGCGCAATTCGTCCCTGCCGGTACAACCGGAGGATGTCCTCATCCATGGAGATCATGCCCTGCGGGCCGCCGGCGTAGATCGCGTTGTCGATCTGATGGCCCTTGCCCTCGCGGATCATGTTGGCGATGGCCGGGGTGACCAGCATGACCTCCATCGCCGGCACAAGGCCGTTGTCCACCGTGGGGATCAACTGCTGGGAGACCACCGCAAGGAGCACCATCGAAAGCTGCACACGCACCTGCGCCTGCTGGCTGGCCGGGAACACATCCACGATGCGGTCGATGGTCTTGGCCGCGCCCAGCGTGTGCAGCGAGGAGAACAGGAGGTGTCCCGTCTCCGCGGCGGTCAGCGCGGTCTGTATGGTCTCAAAATCCCGCATCTCGCCCAGCAGGATGACGTCGGGCGCCTGCCGGAGCGCGGCTCGCAGCGCGTGCGTGAAGTCGCTGGTGTCCAGCTCGATCTCGCGCTGGCTGACGATTGACTTCTGGTGCGGGTGCAGGTACTCGATCGGATCTTCCAGCGTGATGATGTGGCTGGAGGTTTCCCGGTTGATCTGGTCGATCATACAGGCCAGCGTGGTGGATTTGCCGCTGCCCGCGGGACCTGTGACCAGGATCATGCCCCGCCTTTTCACGCACAGATCCATCACAACCTGCGGAATGCCCAGCGCTCTGTAATCGGGCAGTCCAAAGGGCACCGCCCGGAGCACCGCGGCAAACGAGCCGCGCTGTTTGTAGGTGTTGCAGCGGAAACGGCCCACATCCCGGACGGAAAACGAAAAATCGTCGTCGCCCTTGTCCAGAAGCCGCGCATCCGTTCGCCCGCCGGCCAGCGCATAGGCGCGCTCAATCATCGCGCGCGTACCGTCCATGTCCAGCTTTTCAATCGTCAGCGGCTGCAGAACGGTTCCAACCTTGACCGTGACGGGCGCGCCCGGTACGATGTAGACATCCGATCCGCCTTTGTCGACCGCCGCCTTAAGCAAGGCCATCAATTCCACGTATTGTTCCCCTTCGCGTCAATTGAACAGGTTCAGAGAACCGTTCTCCCCTGTCCAAAGTTCGCCGCCCGTCAGCTTGTAGCGAACGACCTGGCACCGCTGCCCCGCAAGAGAGGGCCGGACGGCCACCAACAGTTCGCGCCCGCCGCCCGCGTCCAAACCAAAAGACAAAATACCCGCTTCAAAGGTAAGCGAAACGCCATCCACGGAAAGATTTTCCAGCTGCGCTTTATACTGATCCTGTCCGGCGGCGGTGGAGGCCGCATCCCGGACGCGCTTGTCGATCTGGGCCAGAATCCTCTGGGCGCGTTCGGAAGCCTGGTAGTAAGCCGCCGTCATTTCGACGGCCCGGTTGGTCAGCGCGGCGTCGCCGCGGGCGCCTGACAGCGCGAGCAGCGCCAGCACGGTCACGCACAGCACCACGAAAATGGTGAGCATGGACGATGCGCCAATACCGACCCGGTATTCCTGCCTGGGGCGGTTCAAGGCGCCACCTCCTCCGGCACATACCGGCTGGCCGGCAGCGTGACCAGTTCCTCCCCCGCCCTCGAGACCGTGAGCTGAATATCGTACAGCGTGCCGGCACCGGTCTCCTCCGGTGTCACCAACGCGGCCAGGGTATAGCCGCCATCCTCGATCCGGTAGCCGCCCTGCCCCGCCTGCCCCGCCGCCTTCAGCGGGGTCACAGGATCGTCCGCGGCGGCGATGCGCTCCACCCAGCTCTGGGCGATGAACAGCGCGTCGGTCCTGTGCCGGCTGTCCATGCCTATTTTGTACGCCTTGGCCAGCGTGCCCGCACCGATGACCGCCGAAACCGCGAAGAAGGCCAGCGCGATCAGAAGCTCGAGCAGCACCAGGTTTCCCTTATAGCGCATCCTGACCGCCTCCTTCCCCGGCGCGGAGCGCCACGCTGGCGTCCGCCTCGGTTCCGTCGGAAAGCGTCGCGCGCAGCGTGATCAGGTTCCCGTCCCGCTCAAACCGGAAGCCGGGCAGCGACGTGATGGGCTCCCCGCTCTCTGGGTCAAAGGGCAGGCTCCCCTCGCAGAACTGTTCGCACAGGCTGCCGTCATCGTAGAAGATTCGTGTCTCATAGGACGTGCCATCGGCATCCTCCTCGATGATCAAGAGCGTCACGCCCTGTTCGTCCCGGATGGAAACGCCGTCCTGACCGCCCGACGCGCGCAGTTTCCCGCTCACATAGCCCAACGCGACCCGCTGCTGGCTGCTCAGGCGGGCGACGTCACCCATGCTGCGGTAGGACTGAACGGCGGACACGATCACCGCCAGCGCAAACAGCGCGAACAATCCGACCAGTGCGAAGGCGAACAGGCCGCTGACGCTGTGTAACACGCGCTTTGTGCCGTTCATTCGCCCGCATCCCTTCTCAAGATCGAAACCGACGGCATGATGTTGGACGCAAACGCATCGTAGGACACGATGAAGCGCTCCTCGTCAAATTTCAGCGCGTAGTTGGCTTCCAAGTAATCAAGGGACGGCGGGTACTGTCCCTCGGTGGCGTAACAGGTGACAAGCGCCCGCCGGACGGCCTCGCGCAGCTGCGCCTCCTGTTCGGCTTCCGTCCGGACATCCGCCGCCATGATCGCCCAAGCAAACGCGCCTGCCACCAGGATCAGCGCCGCCACCGACACGATCAGGCCGCGATAGCCGCTCATCGACCGCTTTTCATAGAGATGCTGCATACCCATCACCCCAGGGACGACATGAGGCTGGCCAGCGGCAGCATGACCGACAATAGAATACCGCCGATCACGATGGACAGGACCGCCACCAGCGTCGGCTCAATGGCCGACACCAACCGCCGGATTCCGTCGTCCACCTCGTCCTGATACTGCTCTGCCAGCCGCTCCATGACCGTCTCGGTCTGCCCGGCCATAAAACCCACCTTGATCATCTTGGCGTGGATGGGTTCGAAAATGCGCGCGCTTTCCACCGCGTCCGCAAAGGCCGAGCCTTCCTCCATCCGCTTGGCGACCTGCGCCATCTTGCTCTTTGCCACGGCGTCATTCATGACGCCTGGCATCAGCTTCAGCGCCTCGTCCAGAGGATAACCACTGCCCAGCAGCATCGCCATCACCGAGGCAAAGCGCCCGGCGGACAGCTTGTCCGTAATCTGGCGCAAAGGCCGGAACGCCCTGAGCAAAAACCGCATCACCTGCTCACGCTTGTTGGTCTTGAGCAGCACCGCAACCGTGAGTACCAGAATCAGGAGCACCGCCATCAGAATCAGGACAAACACGCCCGCGCCCATTCCGGCGTTCATGCGGGCTGTGGAGGTGGAGGACAAATCCCCGCCAAGGTTTTGAAGGATCTCCGAGAACATCGGCAACACCTTCACCACCAGCACCGCCAAGACCACCGCCATCAGGGCCACCATCAGAAGCGGATAGGTGACGGCGCTCCGGACGGTTGCGCG
>CALGYL010000142.1 GCA_937934775.1 uncultured Clostridia bacterium | reverse complement strand
GCTGGATGGAAAAACTCACGAGCTGAGCGACAGCATGCTGGTCATCGCGGACGCCGAAAACGCCACGGGCCTTGCGGGCATTATGGGCGGTGCGGAGTCCGAAATCGGCGAGGAAACCACCAGCGTCCTCTTCGAGAGCGCGGCCTTCGACCGAACCGGCATTCGTCTGACCAGCCGGGCGCTGGGCATCCGCACGGAATCCTCTGCCCGGTTTGAAAAGGGCGTTTGCGTGGAGACCACCATGGAGGCGCTGGAGCGCGCCTGCATGCTGGTGAACATGCTGGAAGCGGGCGACGTGGCCCCCGGGGTCATCGATCTCTATCCTTCGCCCGCGCCTGTTCGGGAGATTACCGCCAGCGCCAGCCGGATGGCGAAGCTGATGGGTGTCGACGTACCACCGGAGAAGATGGAGGACATCCTCAACAGCCTGAACATTGATGCGACCCTCGCGGGCGACGAATTCACCTGCGAGCCGCCTGCCTGGCGACAGGACATCGAGACCGAGGCGGACCTCGCCGAGGAAGTGCTCCGGCTCTACGGGTACGATTTCATCCCCTCCACGCTGCCCAAGGGCGAAACCATGCTGGGCGAGCGCTCGAAAAAGCAGCTGTTCCGGGACCGCGTCAAGGATACGCTCGTGGGGCTGGGCTTCTTTGAGGCGCTGAATTACTCTTTCGTCTCGCCCAAATGGCTGGACGCGATGGGTTTTATTCCGGGCGACTGGCGGCTCGATCCGCTCCCGGTCAGAAATCCCCTGGGCGAGGATACCTCGGTGATGCGCACGACCATGGCGCCCTCCATGCTGGCCGCCCTGACGACCAATGTCAGCCGCGGCAATCAGGAAGTACGCCTGTTCGAGCTTTCTAACGCCTTCCGAAAGACCGATGCGCACCAACTGCCGGAGGAAATCCCGACCCTGATGCTGGGTATGTACGGTGAGGGTGTGGACTTCTACCAGCTGCGGGACGGCGTCGTCTGCCTTCTGAATCGCTTCGGCATCGAGGCCAAGGTAGAAGCGGGCGGCGAAGGCTGGCTGCACCCGGGCCGGAAGGCGCGCATCCTTGCTGGCACGATCGATCTGGGCCAGATGGGCGAAGTGCACCCAGACATTGCGGCGCGCTTTGATCTGGAGAACCGGCGCGTCTATGTGGCGGAGCTGATCCTTTCCCAGATGATGGAAGCGGAAAAGCCTGTTCCGGAAGTCAAGGCGCTGCCCCGCTTCCCGGCGGTCAGCCGCGACATCGCGCTGGTGATGGACGAGAGCGTGGGCATCGGCTGCGTCATTGAAACCATCCGCCGCGCGGCCGGAAAGACATTGGAGGACGTGAAGCTGTTTGATCTATTCCGCGGCGCGCAGGTTGGCCCCGGCAGAAAGAGCGCGGCGTTTGCGCTCACTTTCCGTGCCGCCGACCGAACGCTGACCGACGCGGAGGTCAACGCGAGCTTTGACAAGATCGTTAAGGCCTGCGAAACCGCACACGGCGCGAAGCTGAGGGCATAAGCCGATAGCAAAGGGGCTGTCGAACTGGGATTTATCCCGGCGCGACGGCCCCTTTCACTGTTTTGGGATGATACGCATTGTGGGGTAAGGCTTTCTGGCAGATGGCATGTGCATTCCTCTATACACAAGCATCCTGCATTACGGGTTGATGCGCTTGAGCACCATCGCCGTGCGGCATGGCGCGTAAACCTTGAACGCCAGGCCCCGGTCTTTGGTGAACTCGGTCTGGTAGACGGTTTCCTCCGAAATGCGGCCCTGACCGCCGAAACATTCTTCGTCGGTGGAAAACACCACCTGATACTGACCCGCGCCCAGCGGGTTGACCGGCAGCAGGAATTCCCGCTGGGACTGGTTCGGATGGAAGTTGAAAAGGTAGACGAGTTCGCCCTTTGAGAACGCCAGAATCTTGTTCTGCTGGTCCATCCAGAGGTTGTTGAGGTCACGCTTGACCATCACCCGGTATTTGCGCGCAAACTTCAGCATCGCCCGGTCAAACGCCTGCAACCACTGGTATTTTAGGAATCCGTTGTCAGACAGCGACCACTGGCGGCGCGCGTATTGATAGGACCAGCCGTTGCCCTCCCGCGGGAAGTCGACCCACTCCGGATGACCAAACTCGTTGCCCATGAAGTTTAAGTAGCCTTCCGACGCAAGCGCCAGCGTGATAAACCGGATCATCTTGGACAGCGCGATCGCACGGTCAATCACCAGCGAATGGTATTCCTTGCTCATGCCGGTATACATCTCGGCGTCGGCCATGCGGAAGATGAGCGTTTTATCGCCCACCAGCGCCTGGTCGTGGGATTCGCAGTAGCCGATGGTCGCCTCCTGCGGACGGCGCGTGGTGAGCTCGTACCACAGGCGTGCCATGTCCCAGCGCTCGTCGCCATCCTTGAGCATCTTGATCCAGAAATCCGGCACACCCATGGCCAGCCGGTAATCAAACCCGATGCCGCCGTAGCGAATCGGCAGGCACATGCCCGGCATACCGCTCATGTCCTCCGCCACGGTCACCGCAAACGGATTGACCGCGTGGATCAATTCATTGGCAAGTTGTAGGTAGGTGACCGCTTCCACGTCGGTATTCATACTGAAGTATTTGTCGTATCCGTCAAAGGCTTTGCCCAGGCCGTGGTCGTGATAGAGCATGGATGTGACGCCGTCGAAGCGGAAGCCGTCGAAGTGGTATTCCTCCAGCCAGAATTTGCAGTTGGAGAGAAGAAAGTGAATGACTTCGTGTTTCCCATAGTTGAATAGCTTGGTTCCCCAGGCGGGATGGGTGCCCGCGACACCTTTCCGGAAGAACTGATCTTCCGTGCCGTCAAACAGGTTCAGGCCCTCGGCGGTGTTCTTGGACGCGTGAGAGTGTACAAGATCTAAGAGCACCAGCATGTCCATGTCGTGGGCGGTATTGATCAGGTATTTCAGGTCTTCCGGCTCGCCGTACCAGGAGGAGGCCGCAAAGAAATTGGATACCTGGTAGCCGAAGGAAGCGTAATACGGGTGCTCCTGAATGGCCATCAGTTGCACCGCGTTATAACCGCCCGCCTTGATGCGGGGCAGGACGTTGTCGGCAAATTCGCGGTAGGTTCCGATGCGCTCATCTTCCTGCGCCATGCCCACGTGGGCTTCGTAAATGTACAGCGGGCTGATCTTCCGCCGGCCGTAGCCGCCGTCCGTCCACCGATAAGACGCTTTCGGCGCCCATACCTGGCCGGAGAAAGTCTTGTCCGCCTTGTTTTGAACCACCCGGCGGATGTAAAGTGGGATGTGATCGGTCCGGACACCATTTTTTGTAACCTGCACTTTGACCAGATCCGTGTGCTTCAGCGCGTCGGCGGGCAGTTCGATCTCCCAATTGCCGCTGGCAAGCTTGGCCAGCGGATGCGATTCCCGGTTCCAGCCGTTAAAATCGCCGATCAGGTGCAGTTGATCCGCACCTGGCGCCCACTCGCGGTAGATCCAGCCGCTTTCGGTTCTGTGGATGCCATAATAGAGATAGCCGTTGGCCATGGACGATAGATCGCCCTTGACGCCTAGCAGCTTCTTCCGGATATCGGTAAACCGGTCCATTCTCAGCTGGATATCCCGGCGGTATGGCGTCAGCCACGGGTCGATGCTGAGGATTTTGTAGGACTTCTCCGGTGCGGTTCGCTTCATGGCAATCCCTCCCGTTTCAATTATAGCCGATTGCACCATTCCATGCAAACAAAACTTGGATTGACACACATTTCCCGGAATGATATGATGAGCCGGCAAAGGGGGCGCTGTTGGATGCAGAAACGATGGATTCATGGCTTTTCGCAGTCCGCGAAAGAGCTGAAAAACACCCGCGTGATGGTCACCTGCGCGATGCTTCTGGCGGTAGAGGTCGTCATCAACGCGACCGTATATCTGCCGATCGGGGATTTCCTGCGAATCTCATTCGGCTATCTGGCCGTTGCCGCCTGCGGCTATCTGTTCGGCGCGGTGCCCGCGATGCTGATCGCCGCGCTGTCGGACGTTCTGGTGTTCATGTTTCATTCCACCGGCGCGTTTTTCCCCGGCCTCACACTCAACGCCGCGCTGGTCGGCCTGGTCTACGGCCTGGCCTTCTACCAGATGGAAGACATCACGTGGCCGCGCATCCTTTTGGCCCAGGGAATCATCGCGGTTTTCCTGCACATACTCCTCAACACGCTGTGGCTGAGCATTCTTTTGGGCAAAGGGTACCTCGCGCTTTTGCCGCTGCGGGTTTTAAAAAACGCGGTCCAGTACCTGATTGACGTACCGGCGCTCTACCTACTTTTGCGCTTCCTGAAAAGTCAATTCAAACGCACTTAGGCATACCCGTTTGCCCGTCCTCATACCATGCATCGATGGCATGGGTGGAAGGCGTACGCCGTCTGGCGCGCCCGGCAAGGAGGATGTGGCATGGAGACGAATCTGTATCGGGACATTGCCGGAAGATGCAACGGCGATATCTACATCGGCGTGGTCGGGCCGGTGCGCACCGGCAAATCGACCTTTATCAAGCGCTTTATGGAACTGATGGTGCTCCCGGGCATCGAGGATGTGAACCGCCGCGAACGCGCGGTGGATGAACTGCCCCAGAGCGGTGCGGGCAAGACCATCATGACCACGCAGCCCAACTTCGTGCCTGACGAGGCGGTGGAGGTGCGCCTGAAGGACAACGCGTCCTTCCGGGTACGCCTGGTCGATTGCGTCGGCTACCTGGTCCGGGGCGTCCTGGGCCTGGAAGAAGGGGAGAGCGCCCGGATGGTGCGTACCCCCTGGTTCGATCACGACATCCCCTTTGAGCGCGCGGCGGAACTGGGCACGCGCAAGGTGATTCAGGACCACGCGACGCTGGGCGTCGTAGTGACCACCGACGGCTCCATCGTGGACCTGCCCCGCACCGCCTATGTGGACGCGGAGGAGCGGGTCGTCCGGGAGCTCAAGGCGCTGGGCAAGCCCTTTGTCGTACTGGTCAACACTTCGCAGCCCGCATCCCCGGAAGCGCAGACACTGCGCGCTTCTCTGGAAGAAAAGTACGACGTGCCTGCCGTCGCGGCCGATGTCACCCAGATGGCCGAGGCAGACATGAACAGCTTGCTTGAGAAGCTGCTGTTTGAATTCCCGCTGACCGAGGCGCGGCTTTCGATGCCCGAATGGATGACCGCGCTGCCCACAGACCACTATCTGATCCAATCGGTGATGGCGTCGGCAGAAAAAGCGGCCAAGGCGATGAAGCGGGTGCGCGACCACGGAACGCTGAAAGAGGTGTTCCAGCAGAACGAGTACATCCAGTCGGCCTCTTCCGAGGGAATCCGGCTGGGCGAAGGCGCGCTGGACTACCGCATCCTGCCTCAGGAAGGGCTGTTCTATCATGTGCTCAGCGAGGCCAGCGGAACCCAGGTGACGGGTGAGGAGCACCTTCTGAAGCTGATGACCGAACTGGCCTCCGCCAAGCGGGAGTATGACAGGGTTTCGCAGGCCCTCGCCAGCGTGCGGGAGACCGGCTACGGGCTGGTGGCGCCGGAGATGTCTGAACTGAAGCTGGAACAGCCGGAGATCGTGCGCCAGGGCGGCGCGTTCGGCGTTAAGCTTCGGGCCAGTGCGCCTTCGCTGCACATGATCCGCGTCGACATCAAGACCGAGGTCAGCCCGACGGTGGGCAGCGAGCATCAGTCGGAAGAGCTGGTCAACTACCTGCTGAGCGGATTTGAAGCCGATCCTTCCAGCCTTTGGGCGTCCAATCTGTTTGGGAAGTCGCTTGGAGAACTGGTGCGGGAGGGCTTGGCCACCAAACTCACCAGAATGCCCGAAAACGTGCGCGACAAGCTGCAGGATACGCTTGGCAGGATCATCAACGAAGGCAGCGGCGGCATGATCTGCATCCTTCTTTAGCGGGAAAGCGCCGCGGAAGCGGTACCAAGGTATTGTTTCCACCGCAAGTTACCATACCGCTGGTGGAAACACGTCCCCCACAGTACACGCCGCGGGCACGCTTGAAGCCTCACAGGGTCTTTTTTGACAGCCTGGGCGCGGCCGGAAACGGCTGCGCTTGCTTTTTCGATCCTTCTAGTATATAATCGTTTTGAGGGAACTCAAAGAAAAGGAGGCGAAGATGCGATGAAGCTGATCATCGCCATCGTACAGGATGAAGACGCCGGCAGGCTCGTCAATACCCTGATGAACGAGGGGTACGGGGTGACCAAACTTGCTACAACAGGCGGATTCCTGCGCGCGGGAAATACGACGCTTTTGATCGGTGTGGACAGCGACAAATACGAGGGCGCCATGAAAATTGTCGAACGCGTCTGCAAGAGCAGAAAGCAGGTTGCTACCGCGCCTTCGCCCATGGCCGGCGCTGCCGGCGTCTATGTGCCGTATCCCATCGAGGTCATGGTGGGCGGCGCGACCATCTTCGTGCTCGACGTCGAGCAGTTTATTAAGATTTGACCGCGGTGGAACAATGAATTTCGACCAATTCATCGGGCTCGACGACTTGATCGGTCCGTTGCGCGCCGAGTTTAACGCAGGACGGTTCGTGCACGCCTACCTGTTTTCCGGCCCAGCCGGAACGGGCAAGCGGACGGCTTCGGAGATTTGCGCCCGCGCGGTTCATTGCGCGGGCGCAGTCAAACCATGTGATCAGTGCCCGCCCTGCAAGCGCATGCTGGCCGGAACGCATCCGGATCACGTGGTTTTGAGTGCCTCCGGGCGGTCCATCGGCGTGGACGAGGTGCGGGAATTGATCCAGCGAGTGTCTGTCAAGCCCTTTGAGGGGGGCCGTCACACCGTGGTGATCGACAATGCAGAAAAGATGACGCCGCAAGCGCAGAACGCGCTTCTTAAGACGTTGGAAACGCCGCCGGGCGGCGCGGTGTTTTTTCTTTTGACAACGACGCCTTCGCAGCTTCTGCCCACGGTCGTTTCACGCTGCCGGCACGAGCGCTTCCGTCCGGTACCGATAGATGCGGCTCAGCGGGCGTTGACAGCGCTTGGCGCGGAGCCGGCCCGGGCGGCGCTCGCCGCTTCGGCCGCTTCCGGGTCGATCGGAAGAGGCCTCGAACAGCTGAAGGATATGGGTTACTGGTCGCTGCGCGAACGGGTGGTGGACTCGCTCATGGCGCTCAGAGGCCCTTGGGCTGTGGCGGAAGCCGCCCAGAAACTGGCGCAAGACAAGGAAGGCGCGCCGCAGATTCTGGAGATTCTGGAATCGATCGCCCGGTTTCTGGTGCGTGAAGCCGCAGGGATGCCGGACAGGCCGTCAGGTTTGATCCCCCCCAACATCCCGGTCGACGGGGAAGCGCTGCTTTTCGGCGTTCTCTCCGCCAGACAGAAACTGAACGCCAATGTTTCATGGCAGACCGTATTGGAAATGATGTATTTTGATAGCCTGAGAGGATCGATACCATGGCAACAGTGATCGGTATCCGCTTTAAAAAAGCGGGCAAGGTATATTATTTTGATCCCGGCGAGGTGTGGCCCAATCCCGGCGAGTACGCGGTGGTGGAAACATCCCGCGGCGTTGAGTTGGGCGAAGTGGTGACCGGCGCGCGGGAGGTGGACGACAGCCAGATCGTAGCCCCGCTCAAGAAGGTGCTGCGCATGGCGGTGGAAGAGGACATCCGGCGCACCGAAGCCAACGCGCTGAAGGAAAAAGAGGCGCTGCACATCTGTCAGGACCGCGTCGCCCATTATAAACTGGAGATGAAGCTGGTCGACGTGGAATACACGTTCGAAGGCAACAAGATCATCTTCTACTTTACCGCCAACGGGCGCGTAGACTTCCGTGAATTGGTGAAGGATCTGGCCGGTGTGTTCAAGATGCGCATCGAGCTTCGCCAGATCGGAGTGCGCGACGAGGCAAAGATGTTGGGTGGGCTGGGCTCCTGCGGTCGGCCCATCTGCTGCGGTACCTTTCTGGGCGATTTCCAGCCCGTCTCCATCAAGATGGCCAAGGAACAGAACCTATCGCTCAATCCCACGAAGATTTCCGGCCAGTGCGGGCGGCTCATGTGCTGCCTCAAGTACGAACAGGACTATTACGAGTCCACGCTGAAGAAGCTGCCCAAGGTGGGCCGCGAGTGTCTTACGCCCGACGGCATCGGTGTCATCAGCGATATCAACGTGATTCGCGAGAAGGTGCGCGTCCGCATGCGCACGGACGACGGCTACGAGTACCGGGAATATACGCTGGAGCAGGTTCAGAAGCCGGTGCACTCGACGCAGCATGCGCCCGGCCAGCCCGTGCAACTGACCGCGGACGAGATTGCCGCCCGTCAGGATGTCCGCAACCAGAAGAATCGCGGACGCGCCAAGGAACCGCCCAAGGCGGAGAAGGAAGGGGAGGCCGAGGCTGAAAAGACCGAAAAGCCGCGCCGCCGCATACTGCATCCCAAGGGGCCCAAGCAGATGAACACAGACCAGTACTTCGACAATATTACCACGGCGAAGCCGGAAGCGGAGCCGCCCAAGGCGCCTTCGCAGCCGCCGCACCGACACTTTCATGCCCATAAGCCGGAGAATAAGGCGGAAAACAGACAAAAATCCGAGTAAATTTTTTAATCGGGACTTGCGTCCGGATACCGATTGTGCTATAATACGTAATAGCCCAGAATGAACATACCTTTGTCCCGTATCCCTCCGGTGGTAGCTCTGCCGATGACAGGACTCGGAGAATCAGGGAAGGTCATCAAAGGGCGAAAATTAGGAGGGTTCTTTTCTATGATGCAGGACAAAACCTTGACTTGCCGTGAGTGCGGCGCAGAGTTCGTTTTCACCGCTTCTGAGCAGCAGTTCTACGCTGACAAAGGCTTCCAGAACGAGCCTGGCCGTTGCCCCAGCTGCCGTGCCAATCGTCGTCAGTCCAACGGCGGCGGCGGTTCCCGCGGCAATGATCGTCCGATGTACGACGTCGTGTGCGATGGCTGCGGCCGTCCCACTCAGGTGCCGTTTCAGCCGCGCGGCGATCGTCCGGTCTACTGCCGCGATTGCTTTGAATCGCAGCGCCAGAGCCGTTATTAATTTCTGAACGACAAGCGGAGCAGCGCAGCCGAAAAGGTTGCGCTGCTCTTTTACGGAAGGCGAAGATACCCGATATGTATGGCGTTTTGATCAATGCCGCCGCGGTCCTGGTTGGCGGCCTCATCGGTCTTCTGCTCCGGGGAGGCATTTCCACAAGGTTCCGAAGTATCGTAAGCCAGGGCTTGGCCCTGTGCGTCTTCCTCATCGGTGTTATGAACGCGATCAAGACCGCCGACATGATGTGCGTGATTGTCTCAATAGTATTGGGCGCGGTTCTCGGCGAAGCGCTCAAGATTGAGCAGCGCCTCGATCATCTGGGCGATATTGCGCAGAAAAAACTCTCCGGCGGCAATGACAGCCGCTTTTCGGAGGGTTTTGTAACCGCGACGCTTTTGTTTTGCGTAGGCGCGATGGCGGTGGTCGGGTCGATGGAGGCGGGCCTTACCGGAAACGCGTCCACGCTGCTTGCCAAATCCGCGCTGGACGGCGTTTCGTCGGTGATCTTCGCTTCCGCGATGGGTCCGGGCGTCATTCTCTCCCTCGTGCCGCTGACCATATATCAGGGCGGCATCGCGCTGGCCGCCCACATCGTCGGGCCGGTTTTATCGAGTGCGGTCATCAATGAGATGAGCGCTGTCGGCGGTCTTTTGATCATCGCGCTGGGCCTCAACATGCTGGAGGCCACGAAGACCCGCATCCGGGTGGCCAATCTGCTGCCCGCTATTTTCCTTCCGATCGTCTATCTCCCGCTGTACCAATGGATCTCAACGATGGTAACCGGAGGCTGAGCATGCAAAAAGGCATGATTGGCACGTTTCTGCACGTAAAGGGCAATCCCCGGGCCTGCCTTTGGACGGAGCCGCTATGGGGCATCCCTTATAACCTTTATTTGCCGTACATCTCTCTGTATATGGTGGGTCTGGGCCTGACGACGGCTGAAATCGGCTACGTTACCTCGATTTCCCTGATCATTCAGATTCTCGCCGCGGTGCTCAGCGGTCCGCTTGCCGACAAGATGGGCCGTAGGCTTTGCACATTCGTGGTGGATGTGATTGCCTGGACGATCCCGACGCTCCTCTGGGCGTTCTCGCAGAACTACATGTGGTTTGTCGTTGCGGCGATGTTCAACGGCTTCTGGCGCACGACGGGCAACTCCTGGGGCCTTCTTCTGACCGAGGGCTCGGACAACGAATTGGTGGTGCGCTGCTTCTCGCTGACGCAACTGATGGGCCTGCTGGCGGCGTTCTTTGCACCTCTTTCTAAACTTGCGGTGGATACCTTCGGCGTCGTGCCCACGATGCGGGTGCTGTACGGGTTTGCGTGCGTCTCCATGACGCTCAAATTCTACATCCTTTACCGCGTCGGGACCGAGACCGAGATGGGCATGAAGCGCATGCGGGAAACCAAGGATCAAAGCGTCTGGCAGCTGATTTGGGGTTGCAAGGACGTATTTTTGCGGATGATCAGCGAAAAGCGGATGATCCTGACCATCGGCATTCTGTCTTCCTTCCTGGTGGTCACGACGCTGAACACCTCCTTCTGGGCAGTGTACATCACCAAGCATCTGGGCATTGCCAATGGCGATGTGGCGCTGTACACCACGCTGAAATCGCTGGTTCTCATAGGCTGCATCTTTCTGATCGCGCCCCGCCTGCGCTTCAGCCGCTTTAAAAACCCGATGCTGGTTGCCTGGGGGCTGTTCGCATTGTCGCAGGGTCTGTTGCTCGCGGCGCCGCAGGACGCGGCCATTCCGGTGCTGATCATCAGCGTCGCACTGGAAGCCGTTGCGCTCTCGATGCTGTCGCCGATGACCGATTCGCTGCT
>CALGYL010000141.1 GCA_937934775.1 uncultured Clostridia bacterium | reverse complement strand
TGGCCACGGCGGGGGAAGCGGTATTGGGCATGGTTTTATCCTCCTATGAATTATGGATTCCGGCTGACAGCATCACGAAGCCCGGCCCGGATGATGTCGTAGGATTCGTCGGCCTTGGTGTCATAGGCGGGGCGGACGAATGGATGTGCGGGGGCCGGGGCGGGTCCTCCATGGCCGAACTCGAGTGGATTTGCATAGAATGCACCCTCTTCAGAATGATGCACGCCGATGGTGATGCTCCGGCCAGTCTTTCGCTTTTTCGCGCGCCCGATTTTTATGGATCGGTATATTGCGCCGGTGATGATCTTGGGGTTGGACGACGCATTGGTTTTCATCTGCTGATGGATGGGAACCGCGGCCGCTTCCAGGATGCCATTGCATGTGGGGCCATCCTCGTCCAACCGCGCGGCCATGGCAGCGAAATCGTCCATCAGCTGGTCAACGCCATCGAGCTTCATGCTCATGGGGACACCTCCTGAGACGCTTTATATCCGCCGGGATGCCCGCGCACAAAAAAGGGCCTCGCTCCGAAGCCCTTTTAAATGGAGTCCTGAAATGCGGCCCAGATCACAAAGCCCACTGAATCCGGCGACACCAACACGCCGTCCTTGCGCCCGCGCCGTCGGACCAGTACGCAGGGCCGCGCGCCATCGTCCCGCGCTTGGCAGAAAGGCGCGCTTTCCGCTAGAAAGCCACGCTCAACCGTCATGTCCGTCACGAAGTTCTCATAGTCGATGTGGGGAAGCGTTACGATTTTGACGACCGCGTAGCGCTTTCGGTCGGTCAGAAGGTGCAGACGAAACAAGTCTTCGATTCGCGATGGGTACTTGACAAAATAGGCGCGTCCGGTCAATCTGTACCGCCCCACTCCAGAAGAAACTTCACCGCGTCATAGAATCCCGCCCTGTAGTAGTACCTAATCTCCTCGCCCGCCTGAAGACTTAGCGCGTCTGCCAGCCTTCGCAGGTGCGGCGCCTGCTCCGGTGTCAGCGTCTCCGCCAGGCCGTCTATGCACCGCCCCACCCGCGTCACCGCTTCTGTCACCGCTTCCGGCGCGTCCGCGCCCAGATCGTTCAGCCTTCGCGTGACGAATTCAGAAATCGCGTACATCAGCTTCCTGTTCATCTCCGCACCTGCCTTTCCGTAGTGCGTCTATCTATCCCTCAATTCAGAGGGAATTGCAAGCAGTTTGCCCGACGCGCTTTTGATAAATCTTGGCCAGCGCCGGATTATGGCAGAGTACGCCCATCCTCTCTGATTCTCTAGATACACGGCATGTTCACGCCCCCCATTATAACGCATAACAGGCATAAGATAAACATGCAATATGTCCACGGGAAGGTGAATGCATGCCTGTTAAGAGCCTGTCCATTCGGATTGAAAAGGAGATGTTGGAGAAGATCGGGTATGTGGCCGATTACGAGGGGCGGTCGGTCAACAGCCATATCCTCGTGCTGATACGAGAGAACATTCAGGCGTTTGAGTGCAAGCACGGTGCCATCAGCGGGTCCATCCAGCCGGACGCGAACGTGCGGCCGGCGCGACAGGGGAAATAGCGCGGGGCAGCAGCCGCTTCCAGGATGCCGCTGCACGTGGGGCCATCCTCGTCCAGGCGCGCAGCCATGCGGCGAAATCATCGATCAACTGGTCAGCCCCGTCGAGTATCATGCTCAGGAATCATCACCGTCCTCTGTTTTCGCATGAGTGCGCAGGCACCAGGTCCAATGCACGGTGTATTGCCGGGTCGCGCTGTCGTAGGCGGGTTGGTTATATCCCATATCAGTTTCTTCGACCATGATGAACCCTGCCTGGTACATGGCGCTTCGGATCCGTGTGGCGGTGTCGGTGGGATCGCCGTCACTCCACAGGCTCAGGTACACGAAGGTCTTGAGGGAGACGACAGCGTCGTCCAGATGCACATCTTCGGTGGTGGTGGTGGCGTATACAGCATATTGTGCGGGTGGATTCTGCCCGGAAGCGGTGGGCCGCCAGATGCCGGCATACACGGGGATGTCCAGGCCGGAGAGGGCCAATTGTACCTGCTTCATCAGCTGGCCCCCTTCACAATGGATGCCTTCAGGCCCAGATATCGGCGCTTGAACTCATACTCGCCTAGTGTGGAGATGATCCACTTCTCGCCCCGGAACTTCACCCACATGCCCGGCTGTATGTCTTCCCGGAACCGGATGGTGAAGTTGATGACCGCCTCGGCGTTGATGGTGTCGGCAGCCCGGAAGTGCT
Source organism: uncultured Clostridia bacterium (assembly GCA_937934775.1). Taxonomy (GTDB): domain Bacteria; phylum Bacillota; class Clostridia; order Christensenellales; family Aristaeellaceae; genus JAEZHK01. Next base: position 1,759 of record CALGYL010000141.1, on the reverse strand, counting down.
GGTTGCCCGCATCGGTGGCGGCCGCCCACACCTTGCAGACCACCACTTCGGAGGGCTCTGGGTATCCATTCTCATTGATGGTGTTCTCGGTGTATCCGATCTCCACCAGATGCTTCAGGTCCCCCGGGTGTGGGTCACTCTCGAAATTCTTGTAGCCGCGCAAGGTGCATCACCTCCTCCTGACTTTCGGATGCGCTTCGTATCAGAAGAACTTCGTAACATCCCGGTGCGGGTAGAGCAGGTTTTCGAAGGCCATCCGCATCGCCAAGTATACCTGCTTGTCCGGATTGTCCCGGTTCTCGAAGTAGTGCCCGATCATGAGCAGCACTGCCAGCCGTACAGCCGGAGGCGCGTCCTCTGAAAAGGGAACGCGGCAGAAATCTTCCGCCGCTGACTGCGCCTGCTCGATCAGGCTCCCGATGTAAGCGTCCTCATCCGCATGCTGGATCCGCAGGTGCGCCTTGACCTCGTCAACCGTCAGGACCATCCGACATCACCACCCGTCACGGCTCAGGCGTTTCAGAGGCCATCACACCGGCCACCTTCAGTTTCGCCAGAAGCGCGTTCAGATCCGCCTTCAGTTCCGCGATGGTCGCCGCTACGCTATCGGATTGGTTGGCAGCGGCCTTCACAACACCGAGGGTTTCCGCAGATGCGGCGGGCAGGACATACTCTTCCGGGTATGTGGGAATGTACAGCTTGCCATCGGCGCCAATCTTCACTTCTACGGTGTAGAGCTCGTCCTTTGCTTCGGCTTTGACGCCGCCGAGCGCGTCTGCGCTGGCTGCCGCAGCCGTTTGCGTAAGGCCTTCCACCGTCGCGCCGGGCAGGAAGGTCAGTTTGCCCCCAACGACCCATTCTTCGCCGCCATGGGCGTGGTAGTTGCGCGTTATTCTGGTTGTGTCGATACCCATAGAAACCCCTCCTTTGAAAAAGAGGACTGCCCAGCCGGGCAGCCCCATCGTCGACTAGGCGACCTTCATCTTGAGACACTTGACTGCCTCGGACAGGATCAGGCGGCCGTCCACGCGCTGCGTGATCTTGAAGCCGATCTGATCGGTTGCGGCGTACAGCTCGTTCAACCGCTGCAGCGAACGCCCCTCGCGGTCCGCAAGCCAGTAGTAGCTGTAGTCACCGTACAGGATCGCTTTGTTGCTCGCGACGGGCAGCGGCATGTAGTTCGAAGTCAGTACCCGCTGATTCAGCAGCGTATCCGGCTGGCCGTACAGAAGCCCCGGCTGCCACAGGAACTGCCCGTTCCCATCCTTGAGCTTGCGAATCAGCTTCACAGTGGCGTCGTTCATGATGAACGCTGCCCTGCGGCGATAGCCCGACTTCAGCGAATGCTGCAGGTCGATCAGTTCGTCCGCAGTGATCGCGGCGGCCGCGGCGGCGGTCACGCCCGTTTCCGCGCCCAGCGTATCATGCAGAAGGCCAGTGGGCTTGTGGCTGCCGTCGCCCGCGAGAATCGCCGCTTCCTCTGCCGCGCCGACGCGCCGCGCAAACTCGCCGGTGATGTAGGCAGCAAGGTCAAACGCGGAATCGCGCAGCAGTTCCTCGGAGATCCGGATCATGCTGCCCACCTTGTGCGAGCTCAGCGTGATCTGGCCGAACCCATCGTCCGATTCGGGAATGGCCGCCTCCTCTTCCACCCAGGCCGCCGCGCCTTTGCTGGTCACCAGCGGGATCTTGCGATCGCCGGAAGAGGTGGTGATCACATGCACGAGCCCGCGCATGATGTTCTCCTCCTGGAGCGCCT
>CALGYL010000140.1 GCA_937934775.1 uncultured Clostridia bacterium | reverse complement strand
CGCTACGCAAGAACCCACCCTTCGCTGCTCGATAAGTGGGTTCTTTGACAGTCTGAATCAGCGCCCGCTCCTTGAAGGAGCGGGCGCTGATGCTTGTGTCTCTCAGACGTTTTTCCGGGCCGCCTGCGCCTCGAGCAGCACGCGGTAGAAGTTGTCCCCCGCGATGCCCGCGATCTGGGCTGCGGTGTAGCCCAGTTTCTCCAGCCGCCCGAGGACATCCGGGAAGCCGGAGGGATCGCCCAGGCCTTCCGGCCAGCGCTCGATGCCGTCAAAGTCGGAGCCAAAACCCACCGTGTCCGCACCGCCCAGTTCGCAAAAGGCTTCAATGTGGCGGATCACGTCATCCATCGTCGCCTCTGCATCGTCTGTCAGGAAGTCGGCGTAAAAATTGATGCCGATGAAGCCCCGCTTTGCAATCAGCGCGCGGGCCTGATCCTTCGAAAGGTTCCGGAACGATCCGCACAATGTCTTCAGGTTGGAGTGGCTGGCCACCACCGGAAGCGCCGCGTGTTCCACCACGTCGTAGAACCCGGCCTCGTTCAGGTGGGACACGTCCGCGAGGATGCCAAGATCGTCCATCGCGGAGAGCATCTCGATCCCCCGGGGCTTGAGCCCCAGGCCGCAGTCGTTCTTCGCGGGGTAGGCCAGCTCGTTTTCGTTGTTCCAGGTCAGCGCGATCAGCCGGATGCCTTGCGCCGCAAACTCGTGAAGCCGCTCCAGGCTGCCCTCCAGCACCTCGCCGCCCTCGATGGACAGGATGCCGCGCGCGCCTTCCGGTGGAACTGGCGGAAGCGCTCCGGTCAGGATGTTCACGCCCAGCGCGTCCAGATACGATAACATCTTCACGGCCTTCGCATAAGGCTGCCCCGCGGGTCCCTGAGAGCCCGCGAACAGCGCGAAGGTCTGCAGGCCCACCCCGCCCGCCTCGATCGTCTCCGGGCGGATGGCGCATTGCTCCGGCGCTTTTCCTTCGATGGCGATGGAAAACAGCGTGTCCGCGTGGGCGTCGGCGATAAAGTACTTCATACCGTTCCTCCGATTCCGGCGGCGAGCGTCCTTTTACGCCTCCAGCCGCCGCGCAGATAGTAGACGATGAACATCAGGCTGGTGGCCGCCCAGGTGACCGGGTAGCTGAAGACCAGCGACTTCATGGTGCCAAAGTGCGGGAATACGCAGTAGAGCCACACGAGGCGCAGTACGCAGATGCCCACCACGGTCATACACATGGGGATGATCGATTCGCCCATGCCGCGAAGCGCGCCCGACAGAATCTCAATCGAAACGTAGGTAAAGTACAGGGGCGTGATCTCCCGGATCAGCGAAGCGCCGGTGCGGATGACCACCTCTTCTTTCGTGAAGATCCGAAGCAGCGGCTCCGCGAAGGTGGTCGCGATCAGGGACATCAAAAGCGCCGCCCCCATCGCCATCAGGTAGCCGGTCCGGACGCTTACGCGCACCCGGTCCATCTTGCGCGCGCCGAAGTTCTGGCTGACGAAGGTTGTCACCGAGATGCCGAACGCGTTGACGATCATCCAGAACATGGAATCGATCTTGGAATAGGCCGCCCAGGACGCCATGATGTCCTTGCCGAAGGTATTGATGCCGCTCTGGATCAGCACGTTGGAAATCCCGTACATGGTGGACTGGAAGCCCGACGGGAGGCCGATGCGGAACGCGTCGTTAAGAACCATGCGGCCAAAGCCGATTTTCCTGATGGAGAGCCGGTAACAGTCGTTGACGCGCATCAGGCGGGCGAGCAGAAGGCCTGCCGCGCAGGTCTGCGCCGTCAAGGTGGCCAGCGCCGCGCCCATTACGCCCAGCTTCAGCCACACCACCAGCAAAAAGTCCAGCGAGATGTTGACCGCCGAACCGATCGCCAGGTACAGTAGCGGGCGGCGGGAATCGCCCACCGCTCGCAGGATGCCCGAGCCGATGTTGAAAAACAGCACGGATTCAATGCCCAGGAAGTAGACCTTGAGGAACGTCGTGGCGGGGCCCAGCACTTCCTCCGGCGTATTCATCAGCCCCACCAGCATCGCCCGGCTTAAAAGCGTACCCGCCACCGTCAGGACCGCGCCCGCCGTCAGGCTGATGGCCACCACCGTGTGGACCGCGCGGCTGGTGCCCTCCGCGTCCTTCGCGCCGTAGTGCTGCGCTACCACCACCGTCGCGCCCGAACCCAGGCCCACAAAGAAACCCAGGAACAGGTTGATGATGGTCATACTGGTACCGCCGACCGCCGCAAGGCCCACCTCGCCCACGACATGGCCCACAATGCTGGCGTCTACGATGTTGTACAGCTGCTGGAAGAATGTGCCGAGCAGAATTGGGAAGAAGTACTTTAAAAGCTCTTTCCAGATGGTGTTCTGGGTGATCGCGTTGGGCCGTTCGGTTTGCATACGGCGGCGTGCTCCTTTGGGGTTTCCACGCCCCCTCTGGCGGGGCGAACATTGTCCTTGACTGGTATATCACAAACCGGTGGGTTTGTCCAGCGCGATGAAGCTAAAACCCTCGGAGAGGTTGAGGGGGATGGACGGCCTTTACGCGCCTTGCCATCCGGGTGAAGCGCCGCCTTCGCCCTCGCACCGGATTTAATTCACCTTCGCTAAACGCCCTTCATCGCTTCCTTCAGCTTGGTCAAGGCCAGCTTGGTCTCGGCGGCGGTTTCGCCCAGAAGGGAGGCGATTTCCTGCACCACTCGCATCTGCTTTTCGATCACCTGGTCGGTGACCTCGCACGTCTGGCTGCGCAGCGACTGATCCTGCGCGCGCTTCTCCTCCCGGCTGGTGACATCCCGCAGGATGGCAATCAGGATGCGGTACTGCCGGTCGTAGAGCACCGTCTCCTCCATATAGCGCCCGTATTCGGCCATGTACATCAGCTTTTCGCTCACCGTCGCCCCGGTGGAGACGCATCGCATCAGGTCGGTGGGGTCCATCACCCGCACCACCGGCGCGCGCAGGATGTCGTCAGGGCTCTTCAGGTGGAACAGCTCCAGGGCTGCGCGGTTCACCTGCTGCACGATCAGGTTTTCGTCCATGACGATGATGGCGTTGGGGGTGTTGTTGATGATCTGATCGGAGAAGGACTCCGCCTTCTCCTTTAGGAACGGCAGGCACATGCCGATTTCGGCCCGGCCCTGGCACACGGCGATGGCCTTGTCGCGGCAGGTGGGGTAGCCGCAGCAGCCGCAGTTGAGCTCCTTGTCCTTGGTGGTCTTGCCCATGCGGTTCAGAACCTGCTGGATGGCTTCGCCGCCTGGCTGTACGCGGATCAGCCGCATCCGGGGGAAGGCGAGCGCCATGTCGCGAGGCGGGGGGTCCTTGGGCGACGCGTCGCCCGCGTAGCGGGCCACGCGGATCGCACCGACCACCCGCCGCTGGGCGTGCTCGCGGATCACCGGGCCGCCGATGCAGCTGCCCTCGCAGGCGCTCATCTCAAGAAAGACTTTGTCCCGCTTGCGGGTTCTCAGCTCTTCCAGCGCGGCGATGCAGTTGGCCGCGCCGTCGATGGCGATGGCCTCGTACCCGTTGGGCTTCAGCGTCCGGAGGATGCCGCCCACGGTGGGGTAGGCGCGGGCGTTCAGGGGAGGCGCGTCCTCGGGCGATGGCTCGAAGGCGACGCCCGCCTCGTCCATCCATTTTTGCAGCTCGTCGAATGTCAGGCAGGCGTCGGCGGCTTCCTCCTCGTCGGCCTCATACTTTTTGGAGATGCAGGGGCCGATGAAGACCGTCCGCGCGGCGGGATCGCGCTGCTTGATCGATCGGCAGTGGGCGCGCATGGGCGACAGCGTCGGGGCCAGGCAGTCCAGCATGTCCGGGTAGTACTTCTGGATCAGCAGGTTGACCGACGGGCAGCAGCTGGAAATCAGCGCGCCGGAGCCGGACGCCATCAACTTTTCGTATTCCCGGGACACAAAGTCCGCCCCCACGGCGGTTTCCTCCGCGTCGGCAAAGCCCAGTTTTTGGAGGGCCGCGCGGAGCGCGACGATGCCGGTGACCTCAAACCCCGCGATGAACGACGGAGCGACGCTGGCGATCACCCGCTCGCCCGAGTCGATCAGCTGGCGAACCTGCTTGACGTCCGCTCGGATCTCCTTGGCGTTCTGCGGGCAGACCACAAAGCAGCGCCCGCACAGGATGCACTCGTCGCCGATGATCTGCGCGCGGTTGTCGGAGAAATTCACCGACTTTACCGGGCAGTTCCGGATGCACTTGTAGCAGTCCTTGCAGTCATTCTGCCGGAGTATCAGATAGTTTGTCGCGTCCATAACGTTTCCCTCCCGGGAGCGGCAAAATCTCCATGTGATCTTTTGCCGCCAAATAGAGCGGCGCAGGCCAGCCTGCGGCCGGGTCTGCGCCTTGAAGCGGATCAGGCAACCTTCGGCCGCACATGTCGCCCTCCGGTTGCCATGATTCTATCGGGGGCGCGGCCGCCGAATCCCTTGGGGCCGGGAACGGCGGCGGCGAACCCTTTATGGTGTTTCTTAGAAGTCCACTTCGGTATCGTAGAAGCAGCACTTGAGCAGCTTCGCCATCTCCGCGGGGGTGATGGCGCGGGGGTTGGAGCCGGTGCAGGCGTCGCCCACGGCCAGTTCGGAAACGCTGGTCAGCTTCTCCAGGAATTCCTTTTCGCCCACGATGCCGCCCTCGTAGTCGCGGATGCAATCGGGGATGTCCAGCTGGGCGTTCATGCCGCGCAGGTGCTCGATGAAGGCACGGGTCAGCTCTGCGTCGGTCTCGCCCTTCAGGCCGATGAACCGGGCGATTTCGGCGTAGCGCTTGGCCGCCTCGGGCACCTTGGCGTTGAAGGCGATGACCTTGGGCAGGTACATGGCGTTGGCGCAGCCGTGCACGATGTGTCCGCCGGAGTAGGCGGCGCCGGTCTTGTGTGCCATTGAGTGTACGATGCCCAGGAGGGCATTGGAGAACGCCATACCGGCCAGGCACTGGGCGTTGTGCATCCGGGCACGGGCTTCCATGTCCCCGTTGTAGGAGGGGATCAGGAACTCGTTGACCATCTTGATGGCGTGCAGCGCCAGCGGATCGGTATAATCGCAGTGCAGCGTGGACACGTAGGCTTCGACCGCGTGGGTCATGGCGTCCATGCCGGTGTGGGCGGTCAGCTTCTTGGGCATGGTCTCGGCCAGGTCGGGATCGATGATGGCCACGTCCGGCGTGATGTTGAAGTCGGCCAGCGGGTACTTGATGCCCTTGGCGTAGTCGGTGATGACGGAGAACGCGGTGACTTCGGTGGCGGTGCCGGAAGTGGACGGGATCGCGCAGAACTTGGCCTTGGTGCGCAGCTGCGGGAAGTTGAAGGGGATGCACAGTTCTTCGAACGTGGTCTCCGGATACTCGTAGAACGCCCACATAGCCTTGGCCGCGTCGATGGGCGAGCCGCCGCCGATGGACACGATCCAGTCCGGCCCAAAGTCCCGCATGGCTGCGGCGCCCTTCATGACCGTTTCCACGGACGGGTCAGGCTCGACGCCTTCAAACAGTTTCACCTGCATGCCAGCCGTTTTCAGGTTTTCAACCACTTTGTCCAGAAAGCCAAACTTCTTCATCGAACCGCCGCCAACCACGACGATCGCCTTATTGCCCTTCAGGTTTTTCAATTCGTCAATGGAACCCTTGCCGTGATACAGATCCCTGGGCAGCGTGAACCTCGCCATTTGTATGCCTCCCAATTCTTGTTTGGAAGCGGGCGTTACGCTTTTTATCTCTCGCTCGCTGGGTACAGTATAACAGCCGGGCGGGCAAAGAGGAAATATCGAAGCGGAATATAGATATTCAATTATCGATATGCGAATCCCGATTGATTTCCGGGCAATCCTGCCGTCCGCGGTGCTTTGGTTTTCGCCATGCGGTCCCGGTTGGGCGTTCTGCTATATGAAAGGCGGCATGCGTAGCATGCCGCCGGGATATGGTTTGAGGTTAAATCGATGCAAATTTACCGATATACTTATTGATAATCCTTAAAGGCCACCTTGTTCTTGGCTTCGTAGAGCTTGTCGATGAAGTGGGCGTCCAGTTCGGTGAGGCGGTACTGTTTGGAGTAAATCAGCACGTCCTTGTACCGGGGCGGGCCGGGGATGCAGCGGCGCTGCTTGAGCCGGTAGCGCTTCAGGATGTCCTCGGGGATGGGGGAGACCCACAAAAACGTCTGCGGAATTTCGGACAAAAGGTCAAACTGCGTTGCCCGGTCGTAGAGGTATACCCGCTTGACCGACTTGCCCAGGGGCCTTGGGCGGCTCTCCACCGTCTGAAGATAGGGCACCACCGCGTCGCCGTGGACGATTTCGATCATGTCGGCCAGATCCTCCGGCCGCACGGTCTCCTGGTTGGCCAGTTGGTTCTTGGCCGAGGTCAGCACCAGATTTTCAAACTCCCAGATGGGCTCGTAGCGCAAGCCCTTCTCCGTGAGGAAGTCCACAAAGTAGTTTTCGTTCACGGTCTGATAGCGGATGATCCCCAGCTGAAATTCGCCCTCCGCCACGCCCAGGATGGCCTGCACGGAATTGGTTTCCTTCAGGCGCACGTCGATGTCCTTCTCCAGGCTCAGTTCCGACACGTACTTGACAAAGCCGTTGGCGATGTAGCTGCCCCGGGGCATCGTCAGGCTGAACATCTGCCGTCCGGCGTCCGCCGCGTCCCGGAGCGACTCCATCTCCCGGATGACGCCCAGGATTTCCTTGGCCCGGGTCAGAAACTCCACGCCCTTGGGGGTGGGCACCACGCCGCGGGGTGTGCGCTCGAAGATGGTGATGCCCAGGCCTTCCTCCAGCTCTCGGATGGCCTTGCTCAGGTTGGGCTGCGCCATGAACAGGTTGTCGGCCGCCTGGGTGATGGACCCGGCGCGCTCCACTTCCACCGCGTATTTCAGATGCAGTGTGTTCATGCCAAAAAACCTCCCAAGCGATTGCACTTTATATATAGGATACCCAAACTTGCGTCCGCTGTCCACAGGAGAAATGTTGATTCTTGGTCAATGACCAAGAGATTTCGACAAGGTTACGGAAAGAAGCCTGCCCGGACGCGACTTTTCGCGCTGGGGCGGCCTTATACCAATCCAAAACTATAATAATACCAATTGCCAATGCTTTTCTTCAGCTTCCTTTGCACGGTGGCGCCCTAGATATTTTTTCCTGTGACTTTAATATTGGTCGTTAACAACGATATATTCAGTATTACAGTAAAGCAAAGTTGTAAGGAGAAAAGTTGTGAGAAGGAAGAACATCACTGTAACTGCGATTCTTTGCGCATTTATGCTTGCCGTTGGGGTTGTTGTTGGCCTGGGCGATGCAACCGGAAAGGCGGAAACCGCAATGAGCCCGGACGACGTGAACAATGTGACCGATTACTCCCAAGCGAACAATTGGCTCACGATGGATACATCGGGCAGCTTGCCTGTTGACGTGTTTTATCTGTACCCGACAGCATATCAAAAAGGCCCGAACGATGGCAATTACTGCGCCGTTGACAATGTATCCATGATCA
>CALGYL010000139.1 GCA_937934775.1 uncultured Clostridia bacterium | reverse complement strand
GACCAAAAGGGGATGGAGGAAGCCGGCACGGAACTGTACGGCGTCATGATGCAGGCGTACGGCGTTCTGATGCAGACCCGCGGACTCTCCAACATCATGGGCAGCATGATGAACTCCGGCATGGCCGGATAACGTAAACGCCAAACAAGGGGCCGGCGCGCGCGCCGGCCCCTTTTCACAGGGAGACAATACGGACAGCGAAGGAGAGAAATGATGAACCGTCAGCGCATTTGCTACCTCGCACTGGTTCTGATCCTCGCGCTCGCGCCTTCAGGCCTGGCTGAATCCGCCTATGGCTCCCTGACACTGAACAACTTTCACCTGGAGCTGGGCGCTGACAAACCGGTGGACGTGAAGGCGTCCGTCAAGGTCGGCTACGGCGGGCAGCTGCCGGACGGCCCGGCCAGGCTGGACGTCCTGATCACCGGCGGCGAAAAAACGGCGTTCTCCGGCATGGCCTCCCTGCAGGACGGAACGCTGCAGGCGGTATTGGACAAATCCAAATACCGTTTTCAGATCCCGCTGGAAGGCCTGGAGGACGACCTGTTCGCCCAGACGCCCTATTCGCTGATGTACAACCTGTGGTATGTGCTGCCGTCCGAGGTCTACTACGGCCTCAGCGACGCGATGTACTCCGGCTGGGGCAGCGACCGCGAGGGCCCCAAGGAAGAGGACTTCCAGAAGGCCTGGGACCTGATGGGCAGGTACGCGGCCTACTACAGCAAGTACTTTGACCCGGAACAGTCCAAGGAGCGGGACCGCAAGCTGTCCGGGATTCTGAAGCCCGAGTCCAAGGGCCGTGAGACGGTCGACCTCTTCGGGAAGAAGGTCTCCCTCTACCGCTACGAAATGTCCTTTGAGGGAAGCGGGCTGAAAACCTACTTCGAAGCGGCCTACCAGGCCGATCCGGAGCTGAAGGCGCTGGAAGAGGAAGCGGCCGAGCTTGCGGAGGCCTTCGGGTTTAGCCGGAAGGACGAAGGAAAGGAAGCCTCCGATGCAGAAACGGAGGACTCTGACAAGGACGCCGACAAGGACGACGCCAAGGCGGAGGACGCTGCCAAGGATGACGCGAAGGCGGAGGACGCTGCCAAGGATGAAGCGAAGGCGGAGGATTCTGCCGACGGCGAGGTTCAGGACCCGCTGGACGAGATGATCGAAAACGCCGGTTTTGAAAAGGTGTCCTATGTGATCTGGTCAGATACCGAGGTGATCGGCGACGCAGACTCCAAGGCTCAAAAAGCCCTGATGACGATGACGATGAAGGACGCGGTGGACGAATATGGCATGCCGGTCGTGCTGGAGATTCCGGTCTCCACCTGCTGGCAGCTGTTGGACACGGGCAGGCGCATCGGCTTCGAAGTGACCTACGCGCCCTACAAGGGCGAATCGGTAAAGGCCGTCTTTGACGGCACGCTGGACGCATCCGGCAAGGACGGCGGCACGGTCACGGACATCAAAACCACGCTGGACATGAGCTCTGAAGAGAGCGGCATTGAACTGACCGCCACGCTGTCCGCAAGCGAAGCCGTAGACAAAACGGGCGTCGGCGATACCACTGTCAGCGTCAAGGGCACGGCCAACGGCCAGGATTTCAAGCTGGGCTATGCCTACGATGGCAGGGCCTCGACCGAACGTGAAAAATCGGGCACCGTCACCCTGTCCTACGAAATCCCTACAACCAGCGTAACCGGAGGCGGCGCGCCTTCGAAGGCCGTCATCCGCTTCAACTCGCTGGTGGAAACCGGCCCCTACCAAGCGGCGGACTTCACACCCTACAAGGATTTGCAGCCGGTCAACCCGATGCGCGCCAGCTCGAAGGCGATGGACAAGGTGTCCGGCGACCTGTACGGCGCGATGATGCAGGGCGTAGGCGTCCTGATGCAGACCCGCGGCCTGTCCTCCGTCATCGGCGGGCTGATGAGCGACTTGATTCCGCAATAGGCGGCGCCTGAGACGCGCCGCTTCCCCCTCAACGCACCCCCGAATTGAAAGGAGCATTCCCATGGTTGTTGGATCCTCAATGATTGCCTCGTTCCTGATCGCGGTTGTGGTCATCATCGCACTGATCATTTTCTTCACGTTTGTCCCGATCGGGCTTTGGATTTCCGCGATGGCCGCCAGCGCCCATGTTTCCATCGGTTCCCTGATCGGCATGCGCTTCCGCCGGATCAATCCCTCCCGCGTGGTGCTGCCCTACATCAAGGCCACCAAGGCCGGCCTGAAGCTCTCCTCCAATGAGATGGAAGCCCACGTGCTGGCCGGCGGCAACATCGACCGCGTGATCGACGCGCTGATCGCCGCCGGGAGCGCCAACATCCCGCTGGAATTTGAATCCGCCCGCGCCATCGATTTGGCCGGCCGCGACGTTCTGCAGGCTGTCAAGATGAGCGTCAACCCCAAGGTCATTGAAACCCCGGTGGTCGCCGCCATCGCCAAGGACGGTATCGAACTGCGCGCCAAAGCCCGCGTCACCGTGCGCGCCAACATTGAACGCCTGGTGGGCGGCGCAGGCGAGGAAACCGTCATCGCCCGCGTCGGCGAGGGCATCGTCACCACCGTCGGCTCCGCCGACAGCCATAAGGCCGTTCTGGAGAACCCCGACCTGATCAGCCGCACCGTGCTGGCCAAGGGCCTGGACGCCGGCACCGCCTTTGAAATCCTGTCCATCGACATCGCCGACGTGGACGTTGGCCGCAACATCGGCGCGCAGCTGCAGATGGATCAAGCGGAAGCCGACAAGCGCATCGCCCAGGCCAAGGCCGAAGAGCGCCGCGCGATGGCCGTCGCCCGCGAACAGGAAATGAAGGCCGCCGTCCAGGAGATGCGCGCCAAGGTCGTCGAGGCCGAGAGCGAAGTGCCCCGCGCGATGGCCGCCGCCCTCCGCGAAGGCAAGCTGGGCGTGATGGACTACTACCAGATGCAGAACGTCATCTCCGACACCAAGATGCGCGATTCCATCGCAGACACCGGCGCGCCTTCGGCAGAGGGACCCACGAAGTAAACCCGCGAGGTAAGCGTATATGGAAGGACTCATTGTTATCGCCGTGATCTGGTTCGTTATCAGCACCTTCGCAAAGGCGGCGAAGCAGGCGAACAAATCCGGCTCCGGAAACCGGCGGGCGGGCAGCCCCTATTCTACGCCGCCCGCCTCTCCCCCAACACCCAGAACCGTAACCCGGCCGCCGCTGACCCCGGTCGCGCGGCCCGGTTCCACCGGCACGCCCGACTGGTCGGAAATCATGACCATGCTCAGCGGCACGCAGCCCCAGAAGGCGGCTCCGCAGGCACAGGATCAGGATATGGAAGGCGTATCCACCGAATCGACCGGCCCGTCCGGCAGTCTGTCCGGCTCTTCCATGATGGAGGGAAGTGCGTCGATGATGGAGGGAAGCAAATTCATCATGGACGGAAGCCAGCCCATGATGGATGAGAGCGGGCCCGACTACGAGGGGCAGACGCTGCCCGGCGAACTCTCCGCGGACGCGGTGGCCATGCTGCCCAACGCGCCGGAATCCATCGCCCCGCCGATGCGCTCCGCCTTTTTAGCCAAGCGCTTCGACCCCGCCGCCATACGCGATGCCGTGATCTGGTCGGAAATTCTCGCAAAGCCCAAATCGCTTAGGAGGGTTGCCCGTTGAACACCCGCGTTCTTGTCGCCGACGACGACCCGGGGATGCGGCTGCTGCTGAAAAGGCTGATCGAACGCTCCGAAGGCTACGAACTGGTGGGCGAGGCTGAGGACGGCGAAAGCCTCCTCAGCCTCTACGAAACCAAGAAGCCTGAAATGGTGATTCTGGACGTGGAGATGCCCGGCATGACCGGCATCGAATGCGCCCGCGCCATTCAGGACGAGAATCCCCGGACGCTGATCATCTTTGTAACAGCGCACGATCAGTACATGTCTGACGCGTTCTCCGTCTACGCCTTCGACTACCTGCTCAAGCCCTTCCGTGTGGAGCGCGCCGAGGAGACGCTTCGGCTTGCCCGCTTGCGCCTGACCGCGCCGATGGAGTGCCCGCCGGTTCCGCCGATCCCGCCAATCAAGACGCCGCCCAACCCCGCCAGGCTGATGCTGCGGCACCGGGAAGGCGTGTCCTTCATCGATCTGGATCACCTGCTGCTGGTGCAGCGGGAGGACCGCTCCACTGTGCTCTACACCCAGGACGACCAGCGCTACGTGACCAGCGACACCATGTCGGAACTGGCCGCGAGGCTGCCGGAAACCACCTTCTTCCGCACCCACAAGTCCTACATCGTCAACCTCAACCACATCGATTCCATCATGCCCTACGGCCGCTGGACCTACATTGTGCGCCTGCGCGGCACCACCCGGGACGCGCTGATCACGACGGAGCGCTTTGAGGCGCTGCAGAAACCGTTCGTATAGCCAAACGAAACAATCACCTGACGGATGCTGGGCTGCTCGGCGTTTGGGGGGCGCATGCGTCCCCCAAACGCATTCAAGGGATTGAGTCCCCGCCCAGAACGGAATAAATGCCCCAGCATGGACATTTTCTCAAGGAGGACAACCGCATGATTTCCAAAAGCGCGGCCGAGCTGGCGCTGGCCGCGGCGCTTGAGACCGGCGGCGATTTCGCCGAAATTTTCATTGAGGACACCCGCAGGAACCGGCTGACGCTGATGGACGGACGCCTGGACAGCGTGACCAGCGACCGAGCCCACGGCGCGGGTGTGCGCGTGTTCGACGGCTTTTCCGCCTACTACGCAACCACCAACGACACTTCCCCCGAAGGCCTGATCCGCGCCGCCAAACAGGCTGCCGCCGCGCTTTCGACCGCCAGGAAACTGAGCCCGAGGCCGCTGGACGTGGTGGTCTCCCCCGCGCCGTTCCCGGTGCGGGAAAGGCCAGGCGAAGTCCCCGGCGATCGCAAGTCGAAGCTTCTGCACGCCGCCTGCAAGGCGGCCAGGGCCGAAGGCAACGCGATCGTGCAGGTTATCGCCTCCATGAGCGATCTGGAAACGGACGTATTGATCGCGAACTCCGAGGGTGTTTTCGCCACCGACCGCCGCACCTACACGCGGCTGGGCGTGCAGGCGGTGGCCTCGGATGGGAACGGCAACCAGACCGGCTTCGAAGGCCCCGGCATGCACATGGGCTATGAGATGTTTGACCATCTGGTCGACCCCGAGAAGGCCGCCCGGGCCGCTGCCCGCTCCGCGCTGACCATGCTGACCGCTCCGCTCTGCCCCGCCGGCGTAATGCCGGTGGCCATCGAGTCCGGATTTGGCGGCGTAATCTTCCACGAAGCCTGCGGTCACTCGCTGGAGGCCACCGCTGTGGCGCTGGGCAACAGCGAATTCTGCGGTAAGTTGGGACAGCCCATCGCTTCCAGCGTAGTCACCGCCATCGACGACGGCACGCTGCCCGGCGAATGGGGCTCCATCAACATCGACGACGAGGGTACGCCCACAAACCGCTTGGTACTGATCGAAAGCGGCGTCCTGAAGAACTACATGGTGGACAAACTGAACAGCCGCAGGATGGGCATGCCGGCCACCGGCTCCTCCCGCCGCCAGAGTTACGCCTACGCGCCCACCTCCCGCATGCGCAACACCTTCATCGCGCCGGGCGAAACCGAAGACGGCGAGATCATTTCCACCATGGGCGACGGCCTGTACGCGGCCAAGATGGGCGGCGGCTCCGTCAACCCCGCCACCGGCGAATTCAACTTCGCGGTGTCAGAAGGCTACTGGGTCAAGGACGGCAAGATCGATCACCCGGTGCGCGGCGCGACTCTGATCGGCCGGGGCGGCCAGGTGCTCCAGCGGATCGACCGGGTGGGCAAGAACCTCCGGCTGTCCCAGGGCATGTGCGGCTCCGTCAGCGGCTCGGTGCCGGTGTGCGTCGGGCAGCCGCTGATCCGCGTGACCGAGATGACGGTGGGAGGTCGATGACGATGCGCGTAGATGAATTTCTGGACCTATTATTTCGGAAGGCCCGCGAGGCGGGTCTTGAGGAATACGAAGCCTACGTGGCTTCGGGCGACTCCTTTGAAGCGTCGGTTCACGCGGGCGAACTGATCGCCTACAACGTGTCCGCCACGATAGGGCTGGGCTTCCGGGCGCTCCGAAACGGGCGGATGGGCTATGCCTCCACCCAGGCGCTGGACGAGGCCGCGGCGGACATGCTGGTGAAGGGCGCGATCACCAGCGCCACCCTGACCGAGACCGAAGATCCCCAATTCCTCTTCGCGGGGGATAAGACGCCGGAACTGGACCTGTACAACCCCGCGCTGGATGAGATTTCTGACGCCGACAAGGTGAAGATGGCGCTGGAGCTCGAAAAGAAAGCGCTGGCGGTGGACGCCCGCATCGGAACCGACGGCTGCGCGGTGATCTACTCCGCGGGCGGCCGCCGCATCGTCAATTCCAAGGGTCTGGACGTCTCCTTCCGCGACAACGCGCTGGGCGCTTACGTGGTGTCCATCGCGCGGGAGGACGGGCGCGCGGGCAGCGCGTTCCGGATTCGGATGAGCCGGGACGGGGCACCCGATTTTGACAGACTGGCACAGGAAGCGTCCCGGGAAGCGCTGGACTTTTTGTCCGCCGCGCCGGTCGCCTCCGGAAGCTATCCGGTGGTTTTGCGCGCAAGCGCCGCCATCGAACTGCTGGCCGCGTTCTCCGAAGCGTTCAGCGCCGACGAGGCCCAGCGCGGCCTTTCAAAACTCGCGGGCCGGGAGGGCGAGATCGTGGCCGCCGAATGCGTCACGCTGCTCGACGATCCGCTGAACCCGGAAGGCTTTGCCGCCGCGCCCTTTGACGGCGAAGGCGTGCCCGCCCGCGCCACTGCGGTCATCGATCACGGCAAGCTGACGACGCTGCTGCACAACCTGAAGACCGCCGCCAAGCAGGGCGTTCAGTCCACCGGCAACGCTGCCCGCGGCTACGCCAGCGCCATCGCGGTCGCGCCGTCCAACTTCTACTTTAAGCCGTCGGATACACCCCTGGCGGCGCTGATGTCCCGGGCGGAGGGCGGCCTCCTGATTACAGAACTGCAGGGCCTGCACTCGGGTACCAACGCCGTCAGCGGCGATTTCTCGCTGTCAGCCAAGGGCTACCGGATTGATGGCGGGAAAATTGCCGCCCCGGTAGACCAGATTACCGTGGCGGGCAACTTCTATGATCTTCTGATGCATATGCAGGCGGTCGGCTCGGACCTGGAGTTTGGCCAGCCGGGCGGCAGTTGCTTCGGAAGCCCGTCGCTTTTCACCGGGAATCTGTCCGTCGCCGGGAAATAATCCCCTCGCCCCGGGACACTGCTTCCGGGGTTTTCCATACCGCGGCGGCTGTTTCGATCCCGCAATTTCAGGGTTCGCGTCGTCATTTCACTCCGGGAGGCATACGGCCGGAGTTCCCTGCAAACAATGAGCGGGAAGACAGAAGGAGGATCTGCAATGGGCATTATTCTTTGGATCATTTTTGGCGCGCTGGCCGGATGGATCGCCAGCAAGATCATGGGCCGCGACAGCAGCATGGGCGCGCTGGCCAACATCGTGGTCGGCATCATCGGCGCGGGGCTGGGCGGATGGATTTCCTCGACCTTCTTCGGCGGTCAGGGCGTCACCGGCTTCAACATCTGGAGCCTGCTCATCGCCATCGCGGGCGCGTGCCTCCTGCTCCTGATCTTCGGCGGCGTCCGCCGGGGCAGAGGGTAAAATCAAACGCCATGAGTACCCCAAAGGGGGTACGCCATTGGGCGTTGTCCCTTGGAACCCATGAAGAAGGCCGAGCCCCCTTGACCTCAATCGCTTCCTTTCAAGCCGAACCTGCGGCATATATTCGTACAAGCAAAATGCGGAACGATGTGAATCGCTCCGCATTTTGCTTGTTCCCTTTGTGGGAAGTCCTGATGAAATGAATCCCTCTGGTTGATGGCCCGGAGGGCGCTACCCTCCGGCGTTTTCTTACGTTCCCAGGTATGCCTTCCTGACGTCCTCGTCGTTCAGGAGCGCCCTGGCCTCGCCGCTTTTTACGATGCGGCCCGTTTCCATCACATAGGCGCGGTCGGCGATGGACAGCGCCATCTGCGCGTTCTGTTCGACCAACAAAACCGTGGTACCGCCCTTGTTGATCTCTCGAATGATGGAGAAAATTTCCTCCACCAGGATGGGCGAAAGGCCCATGGAGGGCTCGTCCATCATCATCAGCTTCGGCAGCGACATCATTGCGCGGCCCATGGCCAGCATCTGCTGCTCGCCGCCGGACAATGTGCCCGCCAGCTGTTTACGGCGCTCTTTCAGCCGGGGGAAGCTCTGGAACACGCGGTCCATACCGGAGGCAATGTTCTCCCGGTCCTTGCGTGCGTAAGCGCCCATTTCCAGGTTCTCCAGCACTGTCATTTGGGCGAAGATGCGCCGCCCTTCCGGCACCTGCGCCAGGCCCATTTTCAGGATCTCGTGGGCTTCCACATGCTGGATCTCCCGATCCATGAACAGGACCTTGCCGCTCTTCCCGCGGATCAATCCAGACACCGTATGCAGAATGGAGGTCTTGCCCGCGCCGTTCGCGCCGATCAGGGTGACGATTTCCCCCTCGGCAACTTCAAAGCTGACGTCCTTCAGCGCGTGGATGGCGTCGTAATAGACGTTCAGATCGCGCACTTTCAACATGTTGCGCTCGCCTCCTTTTGGGCCGCGCCCGCGCCGGAGCCCAGATAGGCCCGAATGACCTCGGAATTGTTCTTGATCTCAGCGGGCGTGCCTTCCGCGATCACGCGGCCGTAATTGAGCACGTAGATGCGCTCGCAGATGCCCATGACCAGTTTCATGTCGTGCTCAATCAGGAGGATCGTCACCGAGAACCGCTCGCGGATCAGGCGAATGGTCGCCATCAGCTCCTCGGTCTCGATGGGGTTCATGCCGGCGGCAGGCTCATCCAGGAGCAGAACTTTCGGGTTGGAGGCCATAGCGCGGCAGATTTCCAGCTTGCGCTGCTTGCCGTAGGGCAGGGTGTTGGCGTTCTGATCGGCCAGGTGCTCCATGTCGAACACCCGCAGGAGCTCGCGCGCGCGCCGGTCGCAGCCGTCTTCCTCGCGGTCGTAGTAGGTGTCGCGCATGGCGCAGTCCGGAATGGTATAGTACATGCGGCTCTGGAACGCCACCTTGATGTTCTCGATAACCGTCATGGACTTGAAGAGCCGGATGTTCTGGAAGGTGCGCGCGATGCCCTCGTTGGTAATCTCATAGGTTGGCATGCCGGAAACCGTCTTGCCCAGCAGTTGCACCTCGCCCTCTGTGGGCAGGTAGACGCCGGTCAAAAGGTTAAACACAGTGGTCTTGCCCGCGCCGTTGGGGCCGATGAGGCCCACGATTTCGTTGTTGGTCAGGCGGATGTTCACGTCCTCCACCGCCTGCAGGCCGCCGAAGCGGATGCCCAAATTCTTCATTTCGAGCACCGGCACGCGCTGCGCGTCAAAGCGGTAATGGGGCACGTCGGGCAGGATCGGACCCGCCTTGCGGCGGCGGAGCTTGCGTTCCAGATCCAATAGGAAGTTTTTGAAGTTGGGGAAGATGCGGCCAATTAGTGCGCTCATCGAGAATTCCTTGACGCCCAGAAGCCCCGTGGGCTTGAAGATCATCATCACGATGAGCAAAAGCGCGTAGGCCAGCTGCCGGTACTCCACCAGCTTGGCCATCGCAAACTGCACCATGGTCAGGCCCGTCGCCGCCATCGCGGAGCCGGTAACGCTGCCCATGCCGCCAAACACCACCATGACGAGGTAGGAAATCGACGCGTTGAAGTCAAACTTGGACGGGTCCAACACGCCCACCGAGTGCGCGTACAGCGAACCCGCAACCCCCGCGAAGAACGCGGCGATGGTGAAGGTCTTGATTTTGTAGCGGGTGACCGGAACGCCGGAGGCGTCCGCCGCCACCTCGTTTTCTCGGATGGCGATGATCGCGCGGCCATGGCGCGACCAGGCCAGCATGAACAGAAGCGATACCACGATCGCCATCGTCCAGAACGCTAGGTCAAAGCTGGCGTACAGCGGAATGCCGATCATCTTCTTGCCTCCGCCGGTCCAGGGCGCGAAGGCCGTGTTGATCAGCACACGGATGATCTCGCCAAAGCCCAGCGTGATGATCGCCAGGTAATCGCCCCGAAGCCGGAGCGCCGGGATGCCGATCAGATACCCGAACAGCGCCGCGACCAGGCCGCCCGCAATCATCGCCAGTGGAAACAGCGCCGGGCTCTGGCCCAGAAGTTTCGTGGTCAGGATGGCGGAGGCGTAAGCGCCTACCGACATGAAGCCGGCATGGCCCAGGGTTAGTTCGCCCAGTACGCCCGTCACCAGGTTCAGGCTGACCACCATGATGATGTTGTAGCAAACCTGAGTGAGCAGCGTCTCAATGGACCGGTTGCCGCCAGTCGCCGCCAGGAAAAGCTTTACGAGCGCGAAGAGGACGATGACGGAGATCAGGTTGATCAGCGTTGTCGCGCGCCGGTTTTTCTTCATTGCGCCGTCCTCCTACACTTTCTCGCGGGTCTTCTTGCCCAGAATCCCCGACGGTTTCAACAGAAGCACCAGGATCAGGATGCCAAACACCATCGCATCCACATACTCGCTGGCGTAGTACTTGACGAAGGTCTCCGAGATGCCCACGATGAAGCCGCCCAGCACCGCGCCCGGGATGATGCCGATGCCGCCCAATACCGCCGCCACAAACGCCTTGAGACCAGGCATTGAACCCAGCAAGGGCTTGATGTAGACCACTTTCTGCGCGTAGAACACCGCGCCGATGGCGGCCAGCGCGCAGCCGATGGCAAAGGTGATGGTAATCGTGGTGTCCACGTTGACGCCCATCAGTTTGGCCGCGCCCAGATCCTCGCTGACGGCGCGCATGGCCTTGCCGGTCCGCGTGTTCTTGACAAACGCCTGCAGCCCGATCATCAGGAGGATCGATACCGCCATCGTCAGGATTTCCAGCAGGTACACCGGCTTCCGGCCCACCTTGAACAGCTCAATCTTGGGGATCAACTGCGGGAAAGTCAGCTGGCCGCTGCCAAACATCAGTTGCGCGATGATCTGCAGCGCCAGGCTGATGCCGATGGCGGTGATCAGCGCCGAGATGCGCGGCGCGTTCCGGAGCGGTTTGTAGGCCACGCGATCCATCAAAACGCCCAGCGCCACGCACAGTGCCACGGAAAACAGCACCGCGATCACCGCCGCCAGCGCCGGATGCACGGACGACAGAGCGGTGAGCATCGTGGTGGACATGATCCAGTACACCGCGTAGGACCCGACCATCATGATGTCGCCGTGGGCGAAGTTGATCAGCTTGACGATGCCGTAGACCATCGTATATCCCAGCGCGATCAGCGCGTAAATGCTGCCGATCTGCAGGCCGCCGATGAGGTTCTGGAGGAACAGTTGCATGGCCCAACCCCCTGTAACAAACGTAAATGGCAGAGAGCGATGGAAATCGCTCTCCGCCCGGACCGATGTCGAATCCAAACATTCTCTCATGGGAACCGGCGGCTTTCGTCGCCGATTCCGCGTTTCATCCGCCCGTTCGAAACCGGCGGATGAAACAATTGCTTCGTGCTTCGGCAACTACAGAAGTTGCGGAAGACCGGCGAGAGATTTTTGTCCCATGGTAGGAGCCGGAGCGCAGGAATAGCAGCGCTATTTCAAGCGGAGAGCGACACCGTAAGGGGCAAAAAGATCCGGCGGGATCGTAACTTCGGTGGTGGGCGGAGCACTTGGTCAGCGAGCCGCGCAAAAATCCGCAAGGATTTCCGGCTCGCGAAGAATCCTCCGCGCCGAAAAGGCGCGCGGCGGTTGGGAACGCCTTACTTCGCGGGATCGATGCGGGTGACCAGCGTGGGCACGCCGTCCTTGAAGCCCATGATGAAGGCGGACTTGATGGGGTCGTTATGGTCGTTGAAGGTGATGTGGCCGGTGGCGCAATCGAGGTCGGTGGCCTTCAGCTTTTCGATGATGGCGGCCTTGTCGGTGGAGCCGGCGGCGTTGATGGCGGTGAACATGATCTTGGCGGCGTCATAGCCCAGCGCGTTGAAGCCCGCCGGGGTGCGGCCGTCGTACTTGGCGCCAAAAGCCTTCACAAAGGCCTGCGCAACGGCACTGTCGTCCGCCGCGGAGAAGGAGTCGCAGTAGACGGCCTTGTCCAGGAGCTCCGGCGCGTCGGTCAACTGCTGCTCGATGGAGCCCCAGCCGTCGGCGCCCATCATGGTGGCGGTGAGGCCCACATCCACGGCCTGGCGGAGCATCAGCGCGGCATCCTGATAGTAGTAGCAGATGAAGACGGCGTCGGGCGCGGCTTCCGCGATCTTGGTCAGCTGCGGCGAGTAGTCGGCGTCGCCCGCGACGGCGGATTCCGCCGCGACGACCTCCATGCCCAGTTCCTTGGCCTTCGCCTGGAACGCGTCGGACAGGCCGATGGAGTAGTCGTTGGTGTTGTCAAACAGAACCGCGACCTTCTTGGCGCTCAGGTTCTGGGCGGCGTACTGGGCCATCAGCTCGGCCTGGAAGGGATCCAGGAAGCAGGCACGGAACACGTTGCCGCCGGCGCTGGTCACATCGTAGGCGGTGGCCGATGCGGTGATCATGGGCATATTGTCCGTAGCGGCGCGAGCGGCGACGGCCAGGGTCGGCGTGGTGGTGACCGGGCCGATCAGCGCGGCGATGCCTTCCGACACCAGCTGGTTATAGTCGTTGGTGGCTTCGACGGCGTCGTGAGTGTCGTCCAGCCAGACCATTTCGATCTGGTTGCCCAGAAGACCGCCATTGGCGTTGAACTCATCAACCGCAAGGTCGACGCCGTCCTTCACCAAAAGTCCGTAAGCGGACGCAGCGCCGGTCAGCGGCGCGATGCCGCCGATCTTGATGGTATCGGCCAGAGCAACCGAGGACGCGCCCAGCGCGAGCACAAGAACCAGGGCAAGTGCAAGGATCTTCTTCATGACGGGGAGTACCTCCTTTGGCGGGCGCTCAACCTCGAGCCCCTTTTTAACGGTAACAGGATTTATTATAGTATCATGACTTAGGTTATTTCAATGGCAAAATGATTAAATATGAATATTTATCCGTCGCAAAACTGCACTTTCTGCTGGGTGAGGCGTTCACAATGTGCATATGAACAGAAAATCCCGTTTGAAACTGCTAAAATGCCGGGAAATCGCGGTCGGAATCCGGCTCCAACGCAAGAAACGCGCGGCTGGTCTTGACCTCGCGCAGGATCAGATCGATGGGGTAGGTTTCCTGGCTCCGTTCGAAACTGTAGGGATCGTTGAGACGGATGAGGCCGTCCCCGTCGATGCCGTAGAGCAGGATGTAATGACCGTTCTTGGTGAAGGTACCCGGTCCCATGTGGGCCACCACCAGGCGGCCCGACCGGATCGCGTCCAAGATCCCCTCCGCCTGATTGTCCAGCCATTCGCCCCGCATGCCGCAATGGGCCGCCAACTGACTCATGGCTTCGTGGCCCAGGCCGTCGCCAAAGTACTGGCCGTTGTCATAGGCCCACTGAAACAGTGTGCCGGGCGTCTCCGCGGAGTTGACCAGCGCGGCGGCGGCCATCGCGATGCAGACCGCACCGCAGCCGCTGGTCGCCACGGATTTTTTCTGCCCGTCGATGGTGCACACCGCCTCCCGGTAATCGGTCTGCAGCATCAGGGGAACCCGAAGGTTCCCATTTCTTTGTCTGTCCATTGTAATACGCACAATAACCACAGCCAGCGCGATGAGCGCCGCCGCGGTGATCAGAATCCTTCCGCGCCGCTTCACAGCGCCCGCGCCGCGTCCAGCAGCGCCGAAGCCTCGTCCGCCACGCTGTCCGCGCCCGCCGCCACCAGGCTCTCCCGCGGACGAAAGCCCCAGGAAACGGCGACGCATTTCAGCCCGGCATTCCGGGCGGTCTCCACATCCACGTCGGAATCGCCCACGTAAACGCTGGTTTCGGGCACCGCGTGCAATAGCCGCAGCGCCTCCAGCGCGCTGTCGGGCGCGGGCTTTCGGTGAAATTCCGGCCGCTCGCCGATGGCGACGGGGATTAGATCGCCAAAATGTTTCCGGCAAAGCGCGACCACCGCGCCGTCATACTTGTTGGAAACCACAGCGGCGGCGATGCCCTCCTCCTTCAGCGCGCGGAGCATGTCCAATACGCCGGGATAGGGTTTAGTCTTGTTGTCCAGATTTTTGGAATAGTGTGCCCGGAACGCGGCCAGGCACTCGTCCACCCGGGCGGCGTCCTCCCCGTCCGGGAGCGAACGGACGATCAGCTTCCGAACCCCGTTGCCCACCGCCCGCCGCACAAAATCCCGCGAACGAGGCGGGTAGCCATAGGTTTCCAACATATGGTTGACACTGTCGGCCAGGTCGTCCAGCGTGTCCAGAAGCGTTCCATCCAAGTCGAACAGGATCGCCTTGACGGTCATGCATGCCCACATCCTTTTGCCAAAAAGCATAACAAAGTCCGCCCGCCTTGTAAATCATGGGATGATTAATTCGGCGGGCGGACCGGAAATTGCGCGTAGGGGCTTAATCGTCCGGAAGCCGGAGCTGCCGCATAGGGCGCGCGGTTCCAGTCAGGTTTTACTCGGACGGGAAGGTCAGCGTATCCAGCATGTCCCACATGCGAACGCCGTGGCCCTCCTGCTCCTCCGGCTTGAGCGAAAAGTCCGCCACCAGCGTCTTGCCCTTGCCCGCGGTAAACCAATAGAGCGACCTGGCCACGCCCTTTTCCTCATACACCACGCTGCAGCCCGCGCAAGGGGATTCGAACTCCTCTGTCCAGAAGGAATCGTCCTGCTTCATTTGCGGGGTGACGAACGCGTCGCGCAGCTTTGTGGGCGTGCCGTCCTGATAAGTCAGGACCATCTTGGCGCTGCCGCCGTCCTTCTGCTGGATGGTCATGCCGTCGTCGTTCTGCACGGCTTCATAGATGCCTTCGTCCACGTAAATTGAGAACCTGCTCTGCACGTCCTTTACCAGCGTGTAGGTGCGCGTCTCGTTCGTCCCCTCCAGCGGCACATTCCGTTCGATGGTCTGGGGCAGCTCTTCCGCCTGGCCAATTAAGCATACGCCAAGTACCAACGCGAGGATCACGGGCCAAATGCGATTCATAAGCATCCCTCCTGACATTCAGACTCTTATCCATACGTGAAAAGTTCCAAATTATGCCCCGGGCTTGCGCACGGCGGCCTCCTCGCTGCGGATCTCCCAGTGGATGAGCAACGTCAGCGCGCCACGGAACAGGATGATGGCGCCGAGAATTCCCAGTTCGCTCCACTCCCGCACCATCGTCGTGCGCAGCACCTCGCCGCCCAGTTTGAACTCCAGCGCCAGCGCGATGCCCTGGGCCAGCGCCAGCCGGACGTGCTCATCCTTGCGGAAAAAGCCGATCATCGCCTTCACGGCGGTGATCACCAGCACCACGACGCCGCAGAACTCCAGAAGCGTCACACCCATCTGGGCAAGCGACAAAAAAAGCTGCTCCGCGCCCGCCGCGAATGCCTCCATGCGCATCCCCTCCCTGCCCTTCATTATAACCATAATATTCCCATGCGGCAACCGGATTTTGTGCCGCATCCGGCCCGGGTCAACATCCTCAGCCGCGGCGGCATCCGATTGCTGCCGTGGGTACGCATCCGAAGCCTCATAACGCCAAATGCCTTGACGTTCTACGGGGCATTGCGTAGAATACTCCTGGATTCGTAAAAATGCGTTTGAGAAATATACGGGAGAATTGCACAGTGCGCACTGCTACGCCGCTTGAACCAAAGGACCTGTTCCGGGATTTCACCAAAACAGTCTGCGCCGCGTCCGTCCGGATGCGCGCCGATCGGCAGCGCGGGCGGGACGTTTTCTGGAAGGGCAGCCGTCCGGGCCGACTAAAAGGACTTCTCGCCGTCTGGCTCCTTACGGCGTTCCTTTTCAGCGCCGCGCCGGCTTTTCCAGCTACAGCCGAGGCATCCCAAACCGACGCGACCGACGCGCCCAAGGCCGATGCCTACGACGAGGCGCACCCTGAGGTCCTGACTGCGGACGATCTCCGGGGCGAAACAGCCATCGTCATCGACGGGGGTACCGGGCGCGTACTGTTTGAAAAAAATGCCGACGAGGCGCTGTACCCGGCCAGCACCACCAAGATCATGACCTGCCTGTTGGCGCTGGAAAACGGGGATCTGGACAAGATCATCACGGTGCCCAAGGAAATCACAAAACTGCCCTCCGACTCCTCGCTGGTGCCGCTGAAGGCGGGCGAAAAGATGTCCCTCCGGGACCTTCTGTACGGCCTGATGCTGCCATCTGGTAACGACGCGGCGGTGACCATCGCGGTGGCCATCGCGGGTTCGGTGGACGATTTCGTGGCCATGATGAACTTTAGGGCGCGGGAACTGGGCTGCCGGAACACCCGTTTCGAAAACCCTCACGGTTATCAGGACAAGGACCACAAGACTTCCGCGCGGGATCTCGCCCTCATTGCCCGGGAGGCGATGAAGAACGCGACGTTCCGCGAGATCGTCTCCGCCGGAAGCTACACCATCGAAGCCACCAACAAGTCAAAGAGCCGCAAGCTGACCAGCACCGACTTGATGCTTTCGGAAAAATCGACCTATTACTACGCGTATGAGACCGGCATCAAGACCGGTCACCACGCAAAGGCGGGCCACTGCTTTGTGGGCGCGGCGGAAAAAGATGGCGTGGAACTGATCTCCGTCACGCTGAAAAGCGGCGAAAACAGCAAGTGGACCGACACCAAACGCCTGATGGAATACGGGTTTTCTCAGTACACAACCTACGCCTTTGACGACCTGTACGCGGAAAACCCGCTCTACGCCTCCATTCAATCCGCCGATCCGGGCGATCCGGAGGGAGGGCGCGTGCGGCTTTCAATCGCCCCCGGGGGGGCCATCGGCGGCTACAGCGTCAGCTGCCCGAAAGACGGATTTGACGACGCCTCGAAGGATCTGATGGCCCGCGCCTCCATCCAGTATACCACGGCGCTCACCGCGCCCATCCGGGCGGGGGACATCCTGGGCAGCATCTCGCTGGCTGTCGGCGATGGAAGCGAGCTGACCGGAACGCTCATCGCCAGCCGTGATGTCGCCGCGGCCACCATTCCGGCCCAGGCGAACGAGCAAACCGCTTCCCCCGCCGCATTGGGCCGAAAGGACGAAAAGCCGACTTCCTCCGCCGTTCGGAGCCAAACGGCCGGCGCGACCGGCGCGGGAAACCTGAAATTTCTGTGGATTCCGCTTGGGATCCTGGCGGTGATGATGCTTCTGATCGTCGTCCTTCGGGCGCGGCGCGCTGCACGTCGGCGCAAGCGCGCCTTGCAGCGCAGGCGACAGCAGATGGCCTATTTGCGCGCCCGTTCGACGCGCTGATTGGCGTCAGAGCAGATAATATAACAAGCTGGGAAAGAGCAGGTGCACGAGCACCAGAAGGACGGCTGTGAGCGCGGCCCCCTTGTGCAATTTGAAGAGGGCTGGCTTCCGCCTGAAATACAGCGCAATCCCCAGACTTGCCGTTACGGAAAATGCCAGCCAGGCAATCGATCCTGTGTGCCACTGAAAGAACCCCAGCGCCATGTATCCGTGCGTCGCGGCGATCACAAAGAGCGCGATCCCCAGCGGCTTGTGGATCAGGCGCAGTTTTTTCAGGATGGGGCCGATCTTCCGCGCAGGGAGGCGCATAACGTATTTGTTCAGCTGACGAAGCCAGTAAGGGGACGTAACAAGAACCAGAAGAAAGGCTGTAACAAAACCCACGACGCGAAACATTTCCCCGCCTCCTTTGATCCGGCGCACACCGGTGACCGCTGGCATAACGATACACGGATATGTTCCGGATGAAACACGCGAAAGAAAGCTTCCCGATCCCAATACGGATGATAAATGCATTCAAAGCGACGAGAGATTCTTCAAGAGGCGCAAGGCGCCGAAGCGATGAGGCCCTTCGGAATATGCCTGCGGCGTGGTATCATTTGCTTCCGGCGGCCTGCGCGCTCTGGCCTTTTTTAGCCATATACATGCGTTGGTCGGCCAGTTCCAATACCGCCGTGGTATTCGCGCTTTCCGAACGCAATGCGTAACCCATGCTGACCGTGATCGGAAAAGCATACCCTTGCACCCCACGGGTAGCCGCCTCAATGCGCGAGCAGACCTGGTGCGGGTTTGCCTCATCTATATTTGGCAGAATCAGTAAAAACTCGTCGCCGCCGTACCGGAAGGCATAGTCCGCCGTGCGGACATTCGCCCGGATACAGGATGCAATACTCTTGATCGCCGAGTCGCCCAAATTGTGCCCGTAGAGATCGTTGATGCTCTTCAACCGATTGATGTCCATCATCACGACCGCGTATTCCGCGCCCCCATCCACGAAGGCCTTCTCAAGCTTACGAAGCACCTGTTCGATGGCCCGGCGGTTCAGAAGCCCCGTAAGGTCGTCGCGCATGGACAGATCCGTAATGCTCTTGTTGATCTCATCGTGGTTGCGCTTAACAGTTTCCACCGTATATACGATCAGCGCAGCTGCGAGGACGTAGGCCACCAGAATGTTGAGAATCTGCTCCATATCCCGCCCGCCAGAAAAGGTTGCAAACCAGTGGATCGTCAGCCCCAGCATCAACACGGCGTACAGGGAAAGCAGGATGGTCTGGGGTTTCCGGTCGCTTGTGAGCGCGATCAGCGCCATATAAAGAATGGAAAGATAGGGGGTGCACCCCAGAAGGCCGTCAAACGTGAACCAGCTGATCGGCGTATAGACAAAGCATAACAGCACCATTGGCGCAAGGCACGCCGTTTCAAGACGTATTCTGCCCGCTGAATAAAGAAAAGCGTTTGTTACAATGATGACGATGAGCCCGACGTAGGCCCCCACGAGCAGGTATTTGGACATAAACGCCATCAGCACGATCCCAAGAACACACGAAAAGAAACAGGCAACGAACATTTTCACAGGGATATCGCTTTGCATGTTTGTGTTGTCGTCCTGCCTAAATCCCGGTAGGGCATCTTTGTCATGCATACACGCTCAGTCCTTGTCCTCCAAACATCCATTCCCCTGTCAGCGCAACCGCTGCGCGGCTGACGGAATGTCGGCGGCTTGTCTATGGGCGGCTGCGCGCAACCGACGGCGGTTCGCGCGGCGCGCCATGCCATCCTGTGCTGATTGTACCAAATATGGAAACAATTGGCAAGGACAATCAACCCGCCTCCCGGGGTTGATCTGGTAGCGATTTTCCGGACAGCGGAAAGTGTGG
>CALGYL010000138.1 GCA_937934775.1 uncultured Clostridia bacterium | reverse complement strand
CGAGATGCCTAAGTGACTGGAGTTCAGACGTGTGCTCTTCCGATCTCAGGCTGGGGGTGTACGGGTCGCAGCCCGCGTCCAGAATCAGCTGCCCGTTGACGTTCGTCTTGCCATAGAAGTCATGAGACAGGTAAAACGCTTCGTCATCCCGCTGGAGGACCGGGTAATCGATCGAAGTCCCGTCAATTTTGAGCCAACCGACCAGATCATGGTTTATTTCATAAAGCGGCCTGTATTCAGGGAGAATTTTTGTTTCGTCAAATACGAACGGCGTGGGCGCCGGTGTGGGCTGGGGCGAAAGAGCCGGCTCAGGCTGGGCGAAGGCTTTCGAACCTGCGGTCGCAGCGGAAAAAGCGCCGGCCGCCGAGGGTTCCAACGTCGCTTCCGGGGAGTTCCCTTGCCCGGCAACGGTACGGTTGGAAGCGCCTGGTTCGGGTGTTGAAGAGTTTTTCACTGACGCGGGCGGACGCGTGGTGTCAGGCATAGGCGCGGCAAGGCTCTCGGACGCGGAAGCCTCGCCGGGCGCGGGTGCAGTTAGATTTTCGGACGAGGAAGGCACGCCGGGCACGAGCGTAACACGGCTTTCGGGTGCAGAACTCTCGCCTGGCTGGGCAGTCGAACCCGTCTGCGGTCCGGAAACATCCCAGGAAGCATCCGTTCCCTTACCCGGGTCTGTTTCCGCATTTTCTGCGGCAAGGCCGGAATCTGGCTGCTTCAAAACTTGCGGCGTCCGGAGGTTCTCCTCCATGGTTTTCCCCAGCCCGCCATCAGCCGTCTCTTCAGCTGAACCTGCCGCCCCGGGAGTGGGGTTTTGTGGAATTTCACTCGGGTCGGTCTGTGGGTTTGTAGCATCATAAGAATATGCACTCGGGTCTGTTTCCGAGGTCTTTCCATTCAATGTCACAGAATCCTGGTCCGACGTGCGGTCCGCATCATCGGTCTGTTCTTCCAAGGAACCGACGGCCTGCAACTTCAGATTGCGCAGGGCGTCCATCTCATCGTCGAGCGCCTTGTTCTCAAAATACCGGCTGATGGGAAAATATAGGGCGACGCCAATGCAAAGAACAGCAAGCGAAATCAACATGGCACGCAATTTGGGATTCACAGGGTCTCCCCCTCTCGGGCGGTTTCCAAATTATTATACCACAAATGACTTTTTTGACGCATCCAGCATCATATTCATGGAAAAATCGCATGGCGCGCGCTTCGGCGGCCTCTGAAAGAGTGTCAACGGTGGATTTAGACGGACGTCTGGGTATGGCTGCAGGCAGAACGGCATCTCACGAAACGCGTTGGCTTGCACGCGGTAAATCCATCCATGGTTCACGATGATTCTACGGGCGGATCCACCAATGCGAACCTCTGCCCAGTCTGCAGGTATCCAGCGGGGTCACATCGCCCGCCTCCACCTTGAAAGCGGTGGCCTTCGTGGACCAACCATCATTGGAGTAGCTCAGCGTGACCATTTCGCCGGTTGCGTTGTTGATGAACTTCGCATCCAGGTAGTAGGAGCCGGCAGGCAGCAGAACCCCTTTAACTTACGCATCGTTATTCTCCTTTATCTTAGTGATCTTGACTTAACGAGAATGGATATTGGGAAACCGCCCTGCCCGCCATGGACGAAAATCGGAGAACATCGCCTGACTCCCCTCAATGGTGAGGAAGGTGTGCATCACCCGCGTTGCAGATCCCTCAGACAGTGGAAAATCGCGGTCGTCCGGCATGTCGCCAAAGCGCATCACCTTCTGCTTCTCGGTCTGAAACGCGTCCGCGTAAAACCCACCGCCTCCAGCGCGTTGCCGTTGAAATCCAAATATACGTTGACAGCCGTGTGTCTCACTCCCTGTTGCGTTCAATAGGGCCTATGTCTCAATAATACCCTTTTCCCGACGCCCGCGAACACCCCCCTCCTGAACGTGCATGTTCGCGGAACGCGAAAAGGCGGCGAAGACCCAGCGGATTCATCCGTACAGAAATGATTCGTTGAAAATTCCCGCCCGTTCCGCTATAATCGTGCTGTGCGAAAGACGTGATGGATTTTTGAGGAGAAGGTGGACGGTCCGTTGGGCGTCAAAACAAAAGTGACAGAAACGAAGCGGTACCCCGTCACCCGGTGGAACCTTTTCTGGCTCCCCATTCGTTCCGCCTTCCTGCTGGTCTCCGCAGTTTCGATTGGTCTGACGGGCCTGACGCTGTCGGTTTACTACGCAAGCGGCTTGGGGTTTACGTGGCAAATCCCCTTGGCCTTTGCATGTCTCTGCGGCGTCATGCTCTTATCGTGCGCTCTCTCAACCGGGAAACCCATGTACCGGTATCTTGCGGGCAAAAACATTTCCCTCTACGGAGACCTGAAAGGAAAGTACCTGACGAAGTGGAACGACGATCTTCTGTACTATGAGGATGCCCAATGGTTTATCGTGGTTATGCCGGGCTTCGCCACGGCCATATGCGCGTCTCTAATCGATTTTCGCGCTCCCGTCAAGCGGTGGACAAAACGAAGGCCCCGCATGGTTCGCGTATTCTACCGGTTTGAGGCAAAGGACGGCCTCAAATTGGACATGCTGCTCGACCGCGAGATATCCGCTTTCCGCCAATGGGTCGAAGCCCACGGCGGGCGAATCGCGCAATAATCGCAGTTCCCGTACATTCTCTCTCATCGCTTGGACCATAGAAAGGAAACGGCCATGAACTACCGCGTAAACCCTAAAAACAGAGACCAACTGTCTCAGCTGGCCTTCGGCTGCATGCGCTTTCAGGGCGACTTTGAAGAAACGCAGCGGCAGATTCATTACGCCATCGAGCACGGCGTGAATTACTTCGACACGGCCTATATCTATCCGGGCAGCGAGGCCGCGCTGGGCAGGGCGCTGTCCGGCGGCTATCGCGAACGCGTGAAGATCGCCACCAAACTGCCGCCCTATCTGATCAAAAAATACGAAGACTTCGACAAGATCTTTCATACCCAATGCGAGCGGCTGCAGACGGATTATATCGACTACTACCTTCTGCACATGCTGACCGACCTGAACGGCTTTGAACGCCTCCGGTCGCTGGGCATAGAAAAGTGGATTGCGGAAAAGAAGGACCGGGGCCAGATCCGAAACATCGGCTTTTCCTACCACGGCGGGCGCTCGGAATTCCCAAAGATCGTGGATGCCTTCGGCTGGGATTTCTGCATGATCCAGTTCAACTACCTGGACGAGCACAACCAGGCGGGGCGCAGCGGGCTGGAGTACGCCCAGTCCAAGAATCTTCCGGTGATGATCATGGAGCCGCTGCGCGGCGGGCGGCTGGTTTCTGGCCTTCCCGCGGAAGTCAAGGCGCAGTTTGCCGCCGCGGATCCCGCCCGTTCGCCCGCCGAATGGGCATTCCGGTGGGTGTACAATTTCCCAGGGGTCACCACAGTCTTGTCGGGCATGAATTCGATGGCGATGGTCGAGGAGAACATCCGCGTCGCCTCAAGCGCGCTGCCGGACAGCTTCACGGAACGCGAATTCAAGCTGTTTGAACAGGTTGAGCGCATCCTTCGAGAAAAGCAGCTGATCCCCTGCACCGGCTGCAACTACTGCATGCCCTGCCCGGCGGGCGTCGACATCCCCACCTGCTTCTCCTGTTACAACGCCCGCGCAACCTCCGGGAGAATCCTCGCCTTTCGGGATTACCTGATGCAGACCAGCATGAAAAAGGAAGCCCACAACGCCTCCCGGTGCATCGGCTGCGGCAAGTGCGAGAGCCATTGTCCGCAGAAGATCGAGATCCGAAAGGAGCTTAAAGCCGTATCAAAGTCGCTGGAGCCCTTCTATTACCGTCCGGCCAGGGCGCTGATTAAAAAGATGATGCGGTTTTAGCGGCCGTTCCGGATCAAATGACAACGGGCTGCCGGTGACGGCAGCCCGACAGACCATCAACAAAGCCTCGTTCTTCTTCATTCGCTTCCGGCGACCAGTGCACCGGAAGCGTGTTTCCTCCATCAGTGCGAACACTGGTGGTGGAAACAGTACCAACAGTCAGTGCGCCGCCCGGAAATCCCGCAGGATTTCAGGCGCACGAAGCGCTTTTTCCATCGCATCAAAAAAGCAAACGGGGTTTTTGATGCTCAGACGGGCTGCCGGTGACGGCAGCCCGAAATTGTGATCCCTTATGACATGTCACTTGCCGCTTGCGTGATTGCTGTCGCCGTTATACACCACGCCATTCTTGGCGTCGATGGTGGCCAGACAACCGGTCTTTAGTAGCTGCGTTGCCTTTTCCGCGCCCGCGATCAGCGGAAGATCCAACGCCAGACAGGCCGAAGCCGCGCCGGAATCCGCCATGTCTTCCTCCGTCACCACGGCGATGGCCCTGCGCATTTCATGCAGCACGGCGGCGGTGGTGCGGCTGATGACCAGAATGTCGCCATCGTGAAAATCCTTCAGGTTGTCCGGGCTGTTCACGACGCACAGCCGCCCCGTGACAGGCGAAAAGCCGTTGCCCGCGCCGCGCACCAGCGCGGTGCCCAGTACGTGAATCTGCAGTGTGTTGGTGATCTCGCCGACACGGTCGGAGGAGCCGGTGACCACGATGATGTCGCCGTCATAGGCCAGTTCGGCCTCCTGCACCTTGCGGGCCGCGTCCATGAACAGCTCGCGGCTGGAGGATTTATAGTCGTTCATCAGCGGCGTCACGCCCCAGGACATCGCCAGCTGCCGGTAGGTGCGCGGGTTGGGCGTGATGGCCACAATCGGCGTCGCCGGGCGGAAGCGGGAGACCATGCGGGCGGTGGAGCCGGTGCGCGTTACCGTCACGATAGCCGCCGCACCCAGGTCGTGGGCGGTGGTACAGGTGGCGTGAGAGATGGCGTTGATAACGCTCTTGTCCAGCTGAGGCTCCGACGCGTTGAATACGGCTTTGTAGTCGATGAACTCCTCGGTGCGCTCGGCGATCTTGGCCATGGTGCGGATGGTCTCCACCGGGTACTTGCCGCTTGCGGTCTCGCCGGAGAGCATCAGGGCGCTGGTGCCATCGTAGATGGCGTTGGCCACATCGGTGATCTCCGCGCGGGTGGGACGCGCGTTGCGAATCATGGATTCCAGCATCTGGGTGGCGGTAATGACCCGCTTGCCCGCGCTGTAGCACTTGGTGATCAGCTGTTTCTGGATGTGCGGCAGTTCCTCGAAGGGGATCTCCACGCCCATGTCCCCCCGCGCCACCATGATGCCCGCCGACAGGCGGATGATCTCGTCGATGTGCGCGATGCCGGAACGGTTTTCAATCTTGGCGATCAGCTCGATCCCGGATTCGCCATGCAGCGACATGAGGCGCTTCACGTCCATCACGTCCTGCGCGGTGCGCACAAAGGACAGCGCGATGAAGTCCAGCTCGTTCTCCATCGCGAACAGGATGTCCGCCCGGTCCTGATCGGACAGATACGACATGTCGATGTCGATGCCGGGCAGGTTGACGCTTTTGTTGTTGGAGAGCGGGCCGCCGCTCTCCACGCGGCACACAATGTTCTCCCCGTCCACGCTCATGACCGTCAGGCCGATCAAGCCGTCGTCCAACATGATGATGTTTCCGGGCTTCACATACTGGGGCAGTTTTTCATGGTTGATAAAAGCGCCGTCCTGATCACCCTCGCGCGGCTTCGTGGTCAGGGTAAAGACATCGCCCTCCTTCAGCGTGATGGCGCCGTCCTTGAAGCGGCCGATCCGGATTTCCGGCCCGCGCGTGTCCAGCATGATGGCCAGCGGGACCTGCATCTCCTCCCGGAGTTCCTTGAGCCGGTTGACACGGGCTTTGTGTTCCTCATGACTTCCGTGAGAAAAATTCAGCCGCGCCACGTTCATGCCCGCCAGAATCATCTGGCGCAGCGTTTCCTTGTCCTCCGAGGCGGGGCCGATGGTGCATACGATTTTTGTTTTGCGCATTCCGATGCTACTCCTTGCCGGTAGTCTATCTATCTCTACATATTGCAGTATAACAGATCAACGCAAATGAATCATTAACCCCCTTTTGTCCGGTGAGTAAAATTTCTTCGCAGGCAGTTGTGCAGGCTCAATTCCCCGTCCGCCGCCGAAAAGCCGCGCAAGGGAAAAATCAACGCCGAATCCAGCTTGATTTCGTAGAAATATCTTGTTACACTACAACCAGAACGAAATCGAGGTGTTGACATGCGGCTCATTCCTTATCATAACGCGCAGGCGTTTTACGCGGACGTGGCGAAATTGCTGGCGGTCCATGAGGTGGAAAACAACCTGCTGCTGGGCATTCTGACCCGGGGTGTTCAGGGTGAGGCAAAGCCCGACTGGTTCATGGCGCGGGTGGAAGGCGACGCGAGCAAAACCGTGCTCGTCGCCCTCATCACGCCGCCCCGCAACCTGCTCCTGGTCAGCCCCGACCGCACGGTGCCGGAGGGTGCGCTCCGCCTGATGGCGGAATATCTTGATGCCCACGGCATTGCAGCGCCCGGCGTCGTCGCTGAAAAAGACCTGTCGCTGGCTTACGCCGGCGCCATGAGCGCGCTAAACAGCAGAGAATACCAGATTACAACCAACGAACGGTTGTACCGGCTGGACCGGGTGGAGGACGTGCCCATCACGGGTTCCCTGCGCCTGGCCGGGGAGCGGGACATGCACTATCTGCCCTTCTGGATGAAGGGGTTCGCCGACGAGTGCTTCCACACCCATGCGCCGCTGGATGTGGCGAATGCCCAGTGGTGCCTCGACCACGAAACGATGTACATTCTGGAGGACGACGGGCAGCCGGTCAGCATGGCGGGTTCCAGCCGCCAGCTGCCCCACGGCCGCGCGGTCGGCCCGGTCTATACGCCGCCCTACTATCGCGGGCGCGGCTACGCCACCGCCTGCGTCGCGCTGATCAGCCGCGTCATCCTGAAGAACGGCAACGACTACTGCGCGCTGTTCACAGACCTCGCAAACCCGATCTCCAACAGCATTTACCAAAAGATCGGCTACCGCCCGCTGAACGACTTCGCCGAGATCAGTTTCAACTGAACCGGCGGTCCGTTTTCCAAACATACAGAAGGCAGGAACACATGGACAAGACGTATGGCATCGGCATCGACACCGGCGGCACCTATACGGACGCGGTGGTCTACGATTTTGAAACGCGCGAAATTCTCGATTCCTCCAAGGCACTGACGACACGAAACGACCTGTCTCAGGGCATCCTCCGGGCGCTGGACGCGCTGAACCCGGCGCTCCTTCATCGGTGCGGCATGGTGGCGCTCTCGACGACGCTGGCCACCAACGCTTGCGTGGAAGGAAAGGGTGG
Organism: uncultured Clostridia bacterium; assembly: GCA_937934775.1. Taxonomy (GTDB): domain Bacteria; phylum Bacillota; class Clostridia; order Christensenellales; family Aristaeellaceae; genus JAEZHK01. The sequence goes on along the minus strand of CALGYL010000138.1, from coordinate 12,023 downwards.
GCGCGCGAAACTATTGTTCATCGGCATGGATAAACAGACGGTGGACTGGGTTGGCGCGGAAGCCGGGCTGACCGAGCCGGAGAAAATCTACTATTTGAACGCCCGAACCACCATGGACGGGCGCGTCCTGGAGGCCCCCGACTGGGACCGGTTTCTGGAAGAGAGCCAGGCGTGGTTTCAGGATGCCGACGCGCTGGCCATCGTCGCGCTCAACGCCGCTTCCTCCGGCGCCATTCTGGAAAAGCAGGCTCTGGCCGCCGTTACCGGGCGATACGCCATCCCAGTGATCTGCGGGTACGAACTGTTCAGCGACCTCAACGCCATCAAGCGGGGTGCGAGCGCGCTTCTCAACGGGCGGCTGATTCCGGTCCTGGCAGAATTTCTGGATGCGATCCGGCGCGCGCTCCGGGCGCGGAATCTGGACGTTCCGGTTGCCATCGTCCGAAGCGACGGCAGTCTGATGAGCGAACGTTTCACCGGCGTTCGCCCGGTAGAGACCATCCTGTGCGGCCCAGCGGCCTCGATCGTTGGCGGACAGGCGCTGTCCGGCGCGGAGGAAGCTGTGATTGTCGATATGGGCGGCACCACCACCGACATTGCGCTGATCCGCGGCGGCGCGGCGGTCAAGGCAACCAGCGGCATTCACATTGGCTCCTGGCACACCTTTGTCAAGGGCGTCTACGTGGAGACACTGGGCCTTGGCGGCGACAGCGCCGTTCGTCCCGATAAAAACGGTGTTCTGTGCCTCATGAACCGCCGGGTCATCCCGCTTTCGGTAGCGGCGCGCCGCTGGCCGGGTGTCAAGCCCGCGCTCTCGAAGCTCTTGCAGGAGCGAACAAAGCACTCTCTGCCGCTGCACGAATTCTTCTCGCTGCTCCGGGACATCTCAGACAAGCCTGGTTATACCGATGAGGAAAAGCGATTCTGCCGCGCCTTGTCCGGCGGCGCGCTGATCTATGAAGACGCCGCCCGCTCGATCGGCCGGGATGTCTACGGCCTGAACGTCGAAAGGCTTGAACGGGAGGGCGTGGTGATCCGCGCGGGACTGACGCCCACCGACGTTATGCACCTGAAGGGAGACTTCGATTCCTTCGACCGGGAAGCGGCCGAAATGGGCGCGTCGTTTGTCGCGGGCTGTACGAGCCACAGTGTCGAATCGCTGTGCGACTGGGTCTATGACGAAATCAAGCGAAAGCTATACCTGAGCATTGCGGGTCTACTCATCCGGGAGGACATGCCTGCCTTCCAGAAAACAGGCGTCGGACCGGAAATGACCGCCTTTCTGAACCGGGCTTGGGCGATGGCTAGGGAGGGCTTCCCCTCCGGCACCCGTTTCGGCGTCACCACTTCTTCCGCGCTGGTGGGCGTCGGCGCGCCGATTCATCTGTTCCTTCCGGACGTTGCGCACGCGCTTGGCGCCGTCTCCGTCGTTCCGAAGTTTGCCGGCGTGGCCAACGCGCTGGGCGCGGTGGCGGGCAACGTGGTCGCCGTGAGCTCCGCCACCATTCAACCGGAGGGCGACGGCTTCCGCATCCTCGGCGCGGCGGAAAGCGGCGCGGCAGAGGATCTGGACGAGGCCACCCACCTCGCCCGGGACTTCGCAAGCCGGGAGGCACTTGCGGAAGCGCTGCGCAGGGGCGCCGCGGGCGACGTGGTCGTGCGCGTGGAAGAAAAGCCGCTGACGTCCTCCACCGGCTATGGCAGCGAGATCTTGATCGAGAGCACCGTGACCGCCACCGCCATCGGCAAAATCGGTCTGTAATGCTTGAACAAACGTGCCCTTGTAAGCTTTTCATCAGACAATTCTCAGCGTTTCCCGACGCCCGCGGCGCTTTCAACAAGCGCTGCGGGCGCGCTTTGCGCGCATTGGTAAAAAACTTGCATTTCCGGACACAATATGTTAAGATTCAATCAGAGGGGCAACGGCAAAAAAGAAAGGTGGTAATGCCGATGATCTTTCGCAAGTGTGCGGGCGGCGTGGTGTTTCACGAGGACTCGGTCTTCCTGCTCAAAAACGAGAAGAACGAGTGGGTGCTTCCCAAGGGCGTCATCCGCGAAAAACAGCTTCCAAACGACGTAGCCATGGACCGCGTCTCCAAGGAAGCGGGCATCAAGGCGCGCATCATCTCCGCCGCCGGGGAGACCAGTTATGAATTCTACTCCATGACCCGTCGTCAGCCGGTTTGCAACCGGATTACCTGGTATGTCATGCAGGCGGATTCCGCCGAATACCGGATCGCCTTTGAGCTGGGTTTCACCGATGGAGACTACTACCCTATCGAAAAGGGAATAGAGTTGATCACCTACAGTCAGGACAAGGCTCTGGTGAACGTCGCTTACGAAAAATATAAGACTTCCTTGCGGCAGAATTAGCATAAAGACTGCGTTCGGGCTTTGACAGAATGTCTCGGGAATGATACAATATCTCAGCATACACTTTCAGGGGGCGAACGCATGTCTGGACACAACAAATGGTCAACCATCAAGCACAAGAAGGAAAAGACCGACGCGCAGCGCGGCAAGATATTCACCAAGATCGGCCGTGAAATCGTCATTGCCGTCCGTGAGGGCGGCAGCGCCGATCCCAACACCAACGGCAAGCTGCGCGACGTCATCGCCAAGGCGAAAGCCGTCAACATGCCCAACGACAACATCACGCGCTCCATCAAGAAAGCGGCGGGTGAAGGCGACAGCGCATCCTACAAAGAAATTAACTACGAGGGATACGGCGCCGGCGGCGTGGCCTTCATCGTAGAATGCGTTACCGACAACCTGAACCGCACGGCATCCGAAGTTCGCCATCTGTTCGACAAGAACGGCGGCGCGCTGGGCGCGAACGGCTGCGTGAGCTGGAAGTTCGAACGCAAAGGCGTCATCGAGATTGACAACTCCAAGAACTTGGACGAGGACGAACTGATGATGCTGGCGCTGGACGCGGGCGCGGCCGACGTGGAAGCCGGAGACGGCATGGCGGTCATCTACACCGATCCCAACGATTTCTCCAACGTCCGGGACAAGCTGGAGGCAGCCGGGTGCGCGTTCCTGTCCGCCGAGCGCGAGATGGTGCCCGCCACGACCACCAAGGTCACCGACCCGGAACTGGTGATCCGGATCAACAAGCTCATCGACTCTCTGGAGGACTATGACGACGTTCAGAACGTCTTCCACGACGCCGACCTCCCCGAGGAAGAAGAAGAGGATTAGCCCTTTCCCGAAAGCCCCCGATGGTTCGTCTCCGTCCGGCCCGCAATGCGCGGGCTGGATTTTTATGCTCAATAAATGTATTAAAATACTGTGACCCTCGAAAAATCACCTGCTCCGGCTTGACAAGCGCCATGTGTGAGATGAATAATGTTTGCATCCTGTTTACAAGCACTGGAGATGACGGCAGTGAAACTCAAACCCTTCCTGCGGCTGCAGCTGATCGCATTCCTCTACAACTTCGGCGCAAACTTTATCCACCCGGTCACGCCGACGCTGATCCTGGAAAACAAACTCCCAGACAACGCCTTTGGCATCCTGTTTGCCACAATGTCGCTGGGCAGCTTCATGTTCAGCACCTTCTGGGGCCGCATGAGCGACAAAAAGAGCCGATCGTCGGTTATGCTGGTAAGCCTTGTAGGGTATGCGCTGGCGCAGCTGGCGTTCGGCCTGTCCAAGACGATGCCACAGATGCTCATGGCCAGGCTGATCGCGGGCTGCTTTACCAGCGGCACTTCGGTTTGCCTGATGGCGCTGATCGTGGATCTGTCCGATCCCCGGGAGCGGGCCGCGCACCTCTCCTACTATGCGGCGATGGTGGGCGTATCCGCGTCGCTGGGGTATCTGGCCGGCGGGGTGATCGGCATGGCCGGCGTACTGCCGGTATTCTACGCGCAGACCGTGGTGCTGATGGCCGCGGCGGTTCTGGTCTTCATGATGCTGCGCAGGATGGACGGCGACAAGCCCCGCCCCGGCGCCACCACAAAGCGCCTGTCGATGCGCCAGATGATGCAGATGATGACGCTGCCCGCCCTCCTGTTCTTATTGGGCGTGGCGCTGTCCAATTTCGGCAACTACGGCTTTGACAACGCGCTCAACTACTACATGAAGCGCGAATTGGGCTTCAACTCTTCGATCAACGGCGTCGTCAAGGCGGCGTACGGACTGATTGGCCTGGCCGCCAACGTGTTCATCAACCGCTGGATCATGAAGAAGTTCGATGCCCACAAGGCGCTGCCGGTGATTCTACTGCTCAGCGCCGGGACGCTGTGGCTGGCGACAGTCATGCCGACGATGGGGCTGTTCTTCACGCTCAACTCGGTGTTCTTCCTGGTCAGCTCGCTGCACATCCCGATCCAGCAGGCGCTCACCACCGAAGGCCGCCACGGCGACATCGGCCTGCTCAGCGGCCTGTTCTATTCCGCCCGGTTTCTGGGCATGATCTTCGGGCCACTGGTCTCCGGCTTCGCCTACGAATATGGCGCGAAGATTCCCTTCTACACTCAGGTGATCGCCTTCATCGCGGCGGCGATCATCACCTACTTCGGCTACCGGGTTACGCGCGACCCCGCGCCACAGAAAGCGGCTGCCTGAAAACCCTGAGAATAAAGCAAGCGGCAAGCTCCATTTTTTATTTGGAGCCTGCCGCTTTTTCTCTTATACCAATGCGAAATGTTAATGCATCCAAAGCGTCGAGGATTTTTCGATGCAGCGCAGGAGCCGGAGCGAGGCGACCCTTCGGGATACGCCTTTGGCGTGAAATGCAGCGCTACGCTCGAGCGGAGAGCGACACAGTGGCGCAACATTTCAATTCATTGGAATGTTGCGGTCGCGAAGCGACTTGGTTTCCCGAAGGGAAACCAACCTTTCTGCGCGATAAGACCCGACGCAACGATGCGTTAATATTCCAAATTGGCATTAACAGGTTGTCTACAATTCTTCCCCGTTCGTTTCGATCACCCGCCTGAACCAGGCCGCGGAATCCTTGGGCAGACGTTCCTGCGTCCTGTAATCCACGTATACCAGGCCAAAGCGGTCGTTGTAGCCGTTCGCCCATTCAAAGTTGTCCAGGAAACTCCAGTGGAAGTACCCAGCCACCGGAACGCCGTCCTCGGCCGCGCGCCTGAATTCACGGATGTAGCGGTGAAGGAAATTGATCCGGGCGGCATCGTGAACGCCGCCGTCCAGCGACGGGTTGTCCAGATCCGACATGCCGTTCTCCGCGATAATCAGCGGCAATTTGTAGCGCTCACACAGGAACTTCGGACCCCAGTACAAGCACTCCGGCGTCACCGGCCAGCCAATGCCGGTCTTGGGGAAGCCGGGCGGCGTGGGAACCACCTCCGGTCCCCGTTCACCCGCCTTGACATAAAAACCATTGTAGATGTTCTGCGCGTAGTAGTCTAGCTTCTGGCAGATCACGGGCAGGTCCTTTTCATACCCTTTGGGCAAATACTGACCGTACAGCCTGAGGCCGTCCTCCGGGTACGCGCCAAGAATGGCCGGATCGCTCCACCAGCTGACGTTCCAGAACCAGCGGTCCGGGTTCTCCGGCACCTGGAAATAGGCGGTTCGCGCCGCTTCCACATCCTCCGGCGAATCGGTGACGGGGCAGGCGGGCGACGCGCAGGGTGCGTAGCCGACCTTTGCGCCGGGTACGCCCGCGCGCAGCGCCAGCGTCGACAGGCCGTGGGCCAACAGCACATGGTGGCTCATGGCGATGGTGGAATCCACCGGAAGCTTCAGGCCCGGCGCATGCTCGCCCTGGCAGTAGCCGAGACCGATGAAGCACTGGGGCTCGTTTAAGGTGAAAAAGTTCTTGACCCGGTCGCCATAGCGCCGGGCGATCAAATGAGCATAATCAGAAAACCAGCGCGGGCTGTCTGGATTTTCCCAGGCACCACGCTTCTGCAATGCCAGCGGATACTCCCAGTGGAACAGCGTCAGCCAGGGCGTAATGCCGTATTCCAGCATGCTGTCGATCAGCCGGTCATAGAACGCCAGTCCTTTTTCGTCAGGCTGTCCGCACCCCTCCGGGAGCACCCGGCTCCAGTCGACCGAGAACCGGTAGTTCCGGAGGCCCAGCGCCGCCATCAGCCGGAAATCCTCCGCGTAGCGGTGGTAATGATCGCAGGCAACGTCGCCGGTATGGCCGCCGTATACCTTGCCTGGGCGGTGGGCGAACGCATCCCATACGTGGAGGCCTTTGCCGTCCGCGTCGAACGCGCCCTCGATCTGGTAAGCCGACATGGCTGTTCCCCAGATAAAATCCTTTGAAAAGCTCATGCGCAACCTCCCGCAAATGGAATTGCTAAATCCGTGCCGCCAGTCAACGCCCCGGCGCGTTCAGGTCCCGTACCGTTTCGCCCGGGATCAGCCGGGTCGGAATCGCGATGATTTCAGGATAGGTCGTACGCGGCCGTTCGATCAGGTGCACCAGTTGCCGCGCCGCTTCCTGGCCGATGCGGCCGGTGTCCTGCGCGATGGTGGTGAGTTTGGGGGTCAGCCGTTGGATCAGCTTGATGCCGTCAAATCCCGCGATGGACAGGTCCTCGGGAATCCGAAGACCCGCCTCGCCGGCCGCCTCCATGCCGCCCAGCGCCGCGTAGTCGTCGGGCATCAGGATGCAGCTGGGGCGTCTGGTCGCCGACAGCATCCGCTTGACCACCTGATAGGTGGAAGCAGGGTCGTGATACATCCCCAGCTGTAAAAAACCATCCGGCACATCCAAGCCCAGGTCGCTCATCGCGCGCAGAAAGCTGGTGACGCGGATCTCCGTGACGGCGGATTTGTTGCCGCAGGCATAGGCGATGCTCCGGTGGCCCTTCCCGTAGACGTAGCGCACCAGTTCCTGAATGCCCTGCCGGTTCTCAGACTGGATGCAGGTGCGGTTGTTGAACAGATGGTCGATGGTCACGGCGGGGATGTCGCCGGATACGAGTTCGATAACCTCCGGCGCCTGAAAGTCCACGCAGGCCAGGCACACGCCGTCCACATTGCGGTAGCGGCAGTGCTCGAGATACGTCATGTTGGTCTTGCCGATGTTGTGGTTGATAAACGTAATATCATATCCCCGGCGCTCCGCCTCCACCTTGAAGCTGTCCAGCACCGCGGCGAAATAGTTGTGTGTCAGGCCGCTCTGGTTGTCGTCCACAAACAAAACGCCCAAGTTGTAGGTCCTGTTGGTTTTCAGCGCACGGGCCAGTGAATTGGGCCTGTAACCGATCTGCTGCGCCAAGGATCTGACCAACTCCCGCGTCTCTTCGCTCACATCGCTATAGCCGTTCAAGGCCTTGCTGACGGTGGATACGGATAGGCCGCATTTCTGGGATAGTTCACGGATTGTCACAGCCATGACCCTCTCTCCCCCTCGCCGGTTCGCGCGCCTTGGCGGTCGCTGCTCTAAACCGTTTTCGACAATTAAGTATACGGGATCATTCACCAAATTGCAAGATGTTTCGTTATTATTTGCGTTTTATCGTCACATTTTGTGTTTCATTCCAAGACCGCCCATTGGTTCGTGATGAGACTGCACTTAGAAGTTCCGAATACGTTTTCGGAACCGTCGCAAATTTTTCTGCTGATTCCTTACATTTTGCGGCGATTTTGGCGCTGACGCGCTTGAATTTCCCGCACGATTGCGCTATTATGGTGTGAATTCCAACCATACACGCGCCGTATAACGAAACCGTTTTCGATTTTCAAGTAACAATTTGGAGGATGTGCCATGCGCTACGGCCAATTTGACGACGCCCGTCTGGAATACGTGATTACACGGCCGGATACGCCCTATCCGTGGATCAACTATCTGGGCAGCGAGGACTTCTTTTCGCTGATTTCCAATACCTCGGGCGGTTACAGCTTTTACCGGGACGCGCGGCTATTGCGCCTGACCCGTTACCGCTATAACAATCTGCCCGCCGACGCGGGCGGAACTTATTTCTACCTGCGGGATGGCGAAGCCGTCTGGAATCCCGGCTGGATGCCGATGAAGACGCCGCTGGACCGGTACGAGTGCCGCCACGGCCTGGGATACACCGCCATTCTGGGGGAAAAGAACGGCCTCCGAGCGGAGCAGACCTCGCTGGTCCCACGCGGTCATACGGCGCAGGTGACAAAGCTGACGCTTACGAACCTGTCCGACGAAGCAAAGATGATCAGCCTGTATGGAACAGTCGAGTTCTGCCTCTGGAACGCGATGGACGACATGACCAACTTCCAGCGCAACTTCTCCACCGGCGAGGTGGAGGTAGAGCCGAGCGTCATCTACCACAAGACAGAGTACCGGGAGCGGCGCAACCACTTCGCCGTCTGGGCGGTCAACCGGGAAACCGACGGCTTCGATACGGACCGGGAATCCTTCTTCGGGCTTTACAACGGGTTTGATGCGCCCCGTGCGGTTCTGGAAGACCGCGTATCCAATACCGTCGCCAGCGGTTGGGCGCCCATAGGCGCGCATCAGGTGCGGCTGACGCTGGCTCCGGGCGAGGAGACCAGCATGATCTTCGTGCTGGGTTATTGTGAAAACCCGCAGGAGGAGAAATTCACAGCGCCAGGCGTCATCAATAAAACCCCTTCCCGGGCGCTTCTCTCCGCCTTCCAGACCGACGGGCAGTTTGACGCTGCGTTCGAGGCGCTCAAGCGCTACTGGGCGGACCTTCTGTCCAACTATCAGGTGGCTAGCGGCGACGAAAAGCTGGACCGGATGGTCAGCATCTGGAACCAGTACCAGTGCATGGTCACCTTCAACATGTCGCGCTCGGCCTCCTATTTTGAATCGGGCATCGGCCGCGGCATGGGTTTCCGGGATTCCACCCAGGACCTTCTGGGCTTTGTGCACCTGATCCCCGGACGGGCCCGTGAGCGCATCCTGGACATCGCGGCCACCCAATTCCCGGACGGCAGCGCCTACCACCAGTATCAACCGCTGACCAAGCGCGGCAACCTGGACGTGGGCAGCGGCTTCAACGACGACCCGCTGTGGCTGATCTTCGGCGTGGCGGCGTACATAAAGGAGACTGGGGATTACACCATTCTGGACGAGATGGTTCCCTTCGATTCCAACCCGGACGACAGCGCGCCGCTCCTTGAGCACATGCGCCGCTCCTTCCACTACACCGCCAGCCACCTGGGCCCCCACGGCCTGCCGCTGATTGGCCGCGCCGACTGGAACGACTGCCTGAACCTCAACTGTTTTTCCTCCACGCCCGGCGAGAGCTTCCAGACCGCCCAGAACTATGACAGCGGCATCGCCGAATCCGTCTTCATCGGCGGCATGTACGTAGCGATTGCGGACGATTACGCGCACCTGTTCCGAAAATCCGGCTCTCCTGAGGAAGCTGTGTTCGCGCTGGAAGAAAAGGCGCGCATGACCCAAACAGTGCTGAAAAACGGCTGGGACGGGAACTGGTTTCTGCGTGCCTATGACGCGCTGGGTGGCAAGGTCGGAAGCGCCTCTTGCGAAGAGGGCCAGATCTACATCGAGCCGCAGGGCTTCTGCGTGATGGCGGGCATCGGCGTTGCCGAAGGGCTGGCGCAAAAGGCGCTGGACTCGGTGCGTGAACGGCTCATGGGGCCTCACGGCATCGCCATTCATACGCCGCCCTACACACGCTACCATCTGGAGCTTGGCGAGATCAGCTCCTATCCGCCGGGGTACAAGGAAAACGGCGGCATCTTCTGCCACAACAACCCCTGGATCACCATCGCGGAAACGGTGCTGGGCCACGGCGACCGAGCGTTTGACACCTACCGGCGCACCTGCCCCAGCTACACTGAAGACCAGACGCTGCACCGCACCGAGCCCTACGTCTATGCGCAGATGATCGCGGGCCCTTACGCGCAGCGCCATGGCGAGGCCAAGAACAGCTGGCTGACTGGCACCGCCGCCTGGAGTTTTTACTGCGTTTCGCAGGCGATTCTGGGCATCAAGCCCCAGTATGACGGCCTGATGATCGATCCCTGCCTGCCCGCGCATCTGACGCGCCTGACGCTCACCAGAAAGTTCCGAGGCAGCACCTATGGGATCGAGATCGAAAACGCGGGCGGAGGCGAAAAGGCGCCACTGTCTCTGACGCTGGACGGCGTACCGCTCTCCGGAAATGTGATTCCCGCGCCGGCCGCGCCCGGCGAAACGCACCGTGTCGTCGTACGCATCGGCTGAGCGGCAAAACTTCGCGTCCGGCGAACAGGTCGCCGGACACGAATGAAACAAGACAGATGGTCTGCATCGTTCCCGGCGAAGTTCTCGCCGGGAACGTTTTTTAGCTAAGAGTCAGGATTGGGCGCGCCTCATTCCACCGCGCCCGGCGCAGGCGTTTTTTAGGACTCCTTTTCCTGCATAAACTGAATGTACTGGTTGCCCCAGACCTCCAGCGCAGATAGAACCGGCCCGAACTGCCGCCCAAGGTCCGACAGCGAGTATTCCACCTTCGGCGGAATCTGGCTGTAGACCTTGCGCGTCACCAGCCCATGTTCCTCCAGCATGCGAAGCTGCTTGGTCAGCGTCGCCTGAGTCAGATCCGGGAGGGATCGCTGCAATTCACCAAACCGCATCGTATTCCTGCTCAGAAAATATAGAATAAGCAGCGTCCATTTGCCAGTCAGAAGCTTTTGTGCCGTCACATAGGGACAGATGCCGAACAGATCCTGCTGCATGGCGCCTCCATAGTATCTTAGAAGATAGTAATCATAGAAAAAGATCGTACTTGAATATTTTTTTGTACTATGCAATAATACGGCAGGTTGACCGCGTTGTCAACCGCGATTTTCGATTGGAGGCACAGGGCATGCGGGAAGTTTATGAGTTCTTGAAGAAGTGCGGCACCTACTATCTGGCCACGGTGGAGGGCGATCAGCCCCGCGTTCGGCCTTTCGGCACAGTGGATCTGTTTGAGGACAGGCTGTACATCCAGACCGGCAAGGTCAAGAAGGTATCCCGGCAGATGGCCGTGAACCCGAAGGTGGAGATCTCCGCCTTTGACGGCGCCAAATGGCTTCGCCTCGAGGCCGTAGCCGTCGAGGACGACCGGCTGGAAGCCCGGCAGCACATGCTGGAGCAGTACCCTTCCCTCAAGGCCATGTACACGGCGGACGACGGCAACACCCAGGTTCTCTACCTGAAGGACGCGACCGCCACCCTCTTCTCATTCGGCGGCGCGCCGGAAGTATTCAATTTTTAGGGCTTCCCCCATCACGACCAGCCGGGCTTAACGCCGGTGATTCGGCGGGGCTTCCGGCGTCTCCCGCTTGCGGTTGAGAATCGCAGATTTTTCATCGCGCAAAGGCCGCGACCGGTGGTTTATCCGGCGCGGCCTGGTTATATAAAGCGCGTACGGGAGGGATCAACAATGTTAAAGAAATACGCAAGGTTTGCCTTAATTTATGCGATCATCGCAATGGTGCTGGGCGTTTTCTACCGGGAGTACACCAAGGCGTTGGGGTTTGATGGTCAGACGACGCTTTCGGTCATGCACACCCATTACTTTATGTTGGGCATGTTCTTCTTCCTGATTTTAACGCTTCTGGAGAAGAACTTCCGCCTGTCCGACCAAAAACTGATGAAGCCGTTTCTATGGTTCTACAACATCGGTCTCAACATCACCGGCGTCGGCCTCCTCAGCCGCGGTCTGGTACAGACCTCCGGCGCGGTTGTTTCGCGGGGTCTGGACGCGTCGATTTCCGGCATTTCGGGCATCGGCCACATCCTGCTGGGCACCGGGATCATCCTGATGATGATCGCGCTGGGCAGGCAGGTTAGCCGCGAAGCATAGCCGCGCCCTTTCGTGCCGAAAGGATGGCTCCGCGAACGGCGCACACCGCATCGCAACGGCATGGCTGTGTTCCTTCCCCGCTCGGGATGGTTTGGCAGATGTATCCGGCAGTCGGCGCCTTAACTGTATTTGCGTAAGGCTTATATCGCATTATCACACACAGATTGATTCCGGCCAGTCGGCCGGAATCGCTTTTGTTTCTTAATTGCCGCCTTATACTAACTCCAAACATTAATCACTCGTTGCGCTGGTTCTTTTCGTGCAGAACTG
>CALGYL010000137.1 GCA_937934775.1 uncultured Clostridia bacterium | reverse complement strand
ACGGCCACTTCCCGGTTCTTCCGGAAAGTGGCTGTTTGTTGATGGTCTGAATCCGTATGGTTTTTTGATGCGATGGAAGAAGCGCTTCGTGCGCCTAAAATCCTGCCGGATTTCCGGGCGGCGCACTGACTTATGGTACTGTTTCTACCACCAGTGTGCGCTACTGTTGGCTACTCGACTTCGCGGATCAGCTCCTGCACGTTGCCCTGAAGCACCGGATACGAGAGCGGCAGCTTTTCCAGCGCCTTTACGATGGTGCGCAGCACAAAATAATCCCTGAACCACCGGTGATTCGCCGGGACGACGTGCCACGGCGCGGTATGCGTGCTGGTGTGGGTGAGCACGTCGGAGTAGCACTTCTGGTATTCGTCCCAGAACTTGCGCTCCTTGAGGTCGGACTCAGAGAACTTCCAGTTCTTTTCCGGTTTTTCAAGCCGCTCCAGAAGCTTTTCTTTTTGGAAATCCTTGGAGATGTTCAGAAAGAACTTCAGGAGCACTGTTTGGTTGCTGGTCAGGTATTTTTCGAAATCGCGGATTTCCTCAAACCGGCGGCGGGCGGTTTCGTCGTCAATCAACCCGTGTACGCGGGTCACCAGCACGTCCTCATAGTAGGAGCGGTTGAACACCGCGATGTCGCCCTTCTGGGGCGCTTTTTGATGGACGCGCCACAGGTAATCGTGCCCCAGTTCGACGGGCGTGGGCACCTTGAAGGCTTCCACATAGAAGCCGTTGGGGTTGATGCCGGAGAGCGCCTTTTTAACGGTGCCGTCCTTCCCGCTGCAGTCCATGCCCTGCAGCACGATCAGAAGGGCGTACTTTTTGGAAGCGTACAGCGCCTCCTGCAGCTCGGCGAACCGCGCCTGCAGCTGCTCGTACTCCGCTTCGATGTCCTCCTTGGAGAGGTTCAGCGTATCCTTCGGATCAAAATCCCCGGCGATGACAGCGTGATCGGTTGAATCGATGATCAGCTTTCCAAACATGTCCCGTTGCCCCCTTCGCGCTCGGCGCGTTGTGATCTCGCCGGAGCGGTTCTGCGCGTCCGCCTCCGGCCGGTGGTTGTTCCTCATTATACCGGATACAAGGCCTTGAAACAGCGAAAACCGACGAATCGTTCGGTCTGCGCGCGAATATACCGCAAACGGCGCGGGCCGCGCGGCGCTTAGCGAGGCTTGCGCTTTGCGCCAAGCCGGGCGGATGCCGTCAGCCGGGGCTTCCGCTGGAGCGGAAAGCGCGGGATAAAAACGGGCGGCTCCTCACCGATTGGGAGGAACCGCCCGCCGCGCGTCAAGTTACGGTGTTTACATCGATTCGAGGTCGGGCGTGCCGCCCGCCTGCTGGAACTCGTAGGGTTCCACGTCGTAGGCCGACATGTTGCCTTCCTTGGCGCCGCCCAGCGTGATCACGTGGTAGTAGTTGCTGCCCTTGATCTGCAGGTCTTGCGTGCGCACATAGTAGCCGCCGTCGCCGAACATGTGCTCGTCGCCGTACCAGACGGGACCGGAGGCCAGCAGCATGTAGTACTGCCCCTTGGGCACCCGCACGGTGGCCGACTGGCCGGGCTGGGCGAACGCGGTGACCATCAGCTCGTCGTTGTCCACCTTGCGCATCTGGATCAGGGTGGCATAGCCCTCCTTGGGAACCTTGATGACCACTTTGGTGCCCCCCGTCGAGCCGCTGATGCGCCCGCTCTTTGGGAAGTCCACCGCCGGGTAATCGGGCATGGCGGCGACGTCCGCGTAGAGCGCCGAAAGCTGAACGTTGTACACGCCGTCATACTTGAAAATGAAGGAATTGTACGCGTCACCCGCGTCCGGGTCTTTGGTGTCGAAGAGCCGGTCGATGTCCAGGACGAAATCCGTCTTTTCGGCGCCCTTCTTTTTGAGCGCGGCGGCCTGGGTTTTCATTTCCTGAAGATAGGCGATCTTGATCTCATCCTGGGGCAGCGCGTTCGCGTCCTGCTGTTTGGCCAGCTTCTGGTACGTCGCGTCGTAGGCCCGGAGCAAAAGTTCCTCCGCGGTCACGCCGACCGTGCCAAGCCTGAGCGCGTGCGGCCCGTCGGAGACGGACAGCGTCTGCTTCTGCTGCATGAGGAACAGCGCCTCGAACTCCTCGTTGGGCGCGCCCGGCCGGAGGTCCTGGGACGCCTGGTTGCTGAGCAGGTAGCCCGCCAGCGCGGCGCGCGCTTTTTTGTCGTTGAACCCCTTCTTGGACTGGGACGCGGCCTTCGTGACCGATTTTACGAAGGCCTTCTGGGATTTTGCGGTCGCGGCAAGGCCTTCTTCCTCCGTCACCGTCAGCGTGCACTTCAGGTCGTAGGCGGAGGCGTTCTGATAGAGGAGGCGCATGAATTCGCCGGGGTCCTTCTCCTTGATCGTCTTGAGGCCGGGATTGAAGGAGCGCAGCATGAACGTCAGCGTGCCATCCAGAAGCTGTATGTTCGATACGCCCGCGTCCAGGATCGCCTTGACCCAGGGGTCTTTCGCCTTCTCCGACTCTGCGGCGAGCAACTGCATGACAAAGTCCGAAAGCTTCTGATCGGCGGAGGGCTGCGCGCTCATTTCGGCGGCGGAGGCGGTGAGCGGGGCCAGCAGGTGTTCGTTGCCGCCATCGTCCCGGAGGATCAGCGATACATCGGAGGTCGATACACCCTCGGGCAGGTGGTAGATCAGCTCAAACCAGTTCTGCAGGTTGTTAAGCGCGCTCGTTCCGTTTTTATCCGTTCTGCCGGGGACGTGCCACTCATTGATCTGGTAGAAGGCGCCGGACGCGTCCTTCAGCTCAAACCGCTTCGCGCCCGCTACGATGTCGTACAGCGCGACCTGTCCGCTAATTGGGGCGAGCCGCACCATGACCATCGCACCCTTCGCCTCGGCCGGGGTATAGTCGAGCGCGCCGGGGTCGTCGGTAACCAGGCCGATCGTCATCCTGTACGATCCCCAGACGAAGGCCGTGTTTCCGAAGTCCTTGTTCTCCAGCGTGAGCGCGGACGCAAGCGGCGACAGTGCGAGAAGCAGCGCGATCAATACCGCCAGTTTTTTCATGGGAAGCCTCCTCATTTCATGATGCGGGGAAACGTTCCGCCGGAACTCCCCCGGGATAAAGTCCGCATAAACCGGCCGCGGACCTTCGCTGCGCGCGGCTTCCGTCCGGCGCGCGGGGCGGGAACGGCGGAAAAATCGATCCGGATTTTGCCCTGCTTATTAGCGCTCGGTAATCCGGTAGTTAACATTATAATACATTTTTGGTTGGACGGCAACCTGTTTGGGACGCGGAAGGCTTACGGAATTTAATGAACCCCGCAGGGCGCGCTCCGCCGCCCGGAACCGGCGCTCCGTCCTTTAGCCCGTGCAAGCCGGAACCTTTGAACGGAGTTTCGTAATCTTTTCGGGCGCCTCTTCCGCCGATTGATTCACCCGGTGAATTATGCTATACTCCAAATACTGTCACCTGCGCCCGGAGGGATCAGAGGGGCTGCCACGCGGGTCGGTTTCATTTGCATATTGAGGCGATACCAGAGGAGATGCGGCGCATGCGCGTACCCTTTGACCGTTTGAAGGGCTTTTCACCCGCGATTCGGCGCGCGACGATCGCGGCGCTTCTTCTTTTGGCGATTTGTCTTGCGGCGGCGTCGGAGGCGCGCCCCAGCAGGATGTACTATCTCTATATCACCGCCTGCGAGAGCTGCCACGCGGTGTCCGGCCTGATCGACGAAATGCCGGAGGATGTTCAGGTGACGGCGGACGGCGAGGCGTTTTCCTCCCGGGTCACGGTCGAACGGGTCAACCTGACAGCGGATTCGGGCCGCGCGATGAAGTTGTTTGAAGCCTTCCGGGTTCCGGACACCGACCGGACCGCGCCGATGGTGCTGGCCGGGGACGGATACTACGCGAGCGAGGACGCGATCCGGCGCTTCCTGTCCGAGGGCCTGCCCGCGGGCGCGGCGCTTGATACGCCCGAGGTGCTGGGCGAGGGCGCGGCGCCGGCGCTGAACTGGGGGTCCATGTTGGCCGCGGGTTTCGTGGGCGGGCTGAACCCCTGCGCGCTCTCGATGCTCCTACTGCTTCTCACGGTGCTTTTTAACCTGCGCGCCAAGGCGGCCCGCTGCGCGGTGGTATTTCTTGGCGCGAAATTCGTCACCTACCTTCTGATCGGTACGTTGTTTCTGGGTGCGTTTCAGGCGTGGAACCCCGCGTGGCTGCCCCTGGCCGCGAAGATCGCGCTGACCGCGCTGTCGGCGGTCCTGATCCTTATCAACCTCCGGGATGCCTGGATGGCCCGGCGGGAGCGCTACGGCGAGATCAAAAACCAGCTGCCCGCGCCTGTCCGGCGGGGATTGCAGGCGCGCATCCGTCACGTGCTGGAGAAGCCCTTCGGTCCGATGATCATGGTGGTCGCCGCGCTGGGCGTACTGGTGGCCGCGGGCGAATTTTTGTGCGCCGGACAGGTGTACCTGGCGGCGCTTTTGACCGCGATCCAGTCCGGGCGTGACCTGAGCACCTTCTTCCCGATGCTGGTCGGCTACTGCCTGATGTTCCTCGCGCCGTCGGCCGCGGTCTGCTTTGCCGTCGCGCGGGGGCAGGCGCTTCTCACCGTTTCAGAATTCGTCCGGCGGCGCATGCCGCTGATCAAATGGATTACGGCGCTGTTTTTTGTGGCGGCGCTGGTCTACGTCTGGACTGCATAGCTTCGCGCGAACGCCTGCGGTTGCCCGGTTGGGTCTGGAGGGATCAACGCAAGGTATGGCCAATCTGCACGTGGTGGATTTTTCCGGACAGGTGATGCGGATCCTGCACAACCCGATCCTTCGATGCGTCGGGATGTGCTCGGATCCCCGCGAGCTGCCCGTAATTCCCCATGCGCACAATGACAGCGTTGAAATGCTCTACTTCCTGGACGGCGAATATGAGCTGGATATCGAGGGCATCCGTTACCAGGCGGGCGCGCAGGACCTGGTTTTGTACAACCCCGGCGTATTTCACCGGGAGCGCGCCGTGCGCGCGCCCAGGAATACCTGCTATTTCTCGATCCGCTTCAGCGATCTGGAGGTTTGCGGTCTGCCGGAGGGCTGTATCCTGCCGGAGGAGATCGCGCCCGTCTTTTCCACCGGCGCCTACGCCCGGTTTTTCCAGAACTGCCTGGGCATGATGGTCGACGAATGCGTGCGCAAGAACGTGGGCTATGAGCAGATCTGCCAGAACCTTTTGCAGAGCGTGATTCTGCTGGTTCTGCGCATTATCGACGCGGAGCACGGCGAGATCCAGAAAAACGACCCTTCCTCCACCGTCCAGCAGGTGCAGCGCTACATCGCCGAAAACTACATGCGAGACATCTCCATGACCGACGTGGCCAATCAACTGCACATCAGCTATTATCATCTCTCCCACATTTTCAAGGAAAAGATGGGCGTATCGCCCCACAACTACATGATTGATCTGCGCATCAGCGAGGCAACACGCCTTCTGATCAACACGCAGTACCCCATCTGCGACATCGTCAACATGGTGGGCTACACCAGCCAGTCGCGCTTCTTCGCGCAGTTCAGGAAATTCAAAAACATGTCGCCGATGCAGTTCCGCAAGGAGTTTCAAGCCGTGCCGGAAGAGGAGGAGATGCGCTTCCGGGATGGGGAGGAGGCGCTGTCCGCGCCGGACGAGGACGCGGAGAATGTTGACGGACCGTTAGGCGATGACATGTGAAAATTGTGCAATTCCAATGAAGCGTATTGCCGGAAATTGTGCCTACAATTGATTTCTGGTTGATTAAGTGCGCAAAATCCAGGTGTCAAACCACAAAAAACGATATTGTTGGGCCGATGAACGCCTGTCATAATGTATACAGCGACGTGTGGCAATGATGCCGCACAATAAAAGGAGGTCTTTTCATGAGAAAGGGACTCGCGCTGCTTCTGGCCCTGATGATGCTCGCCGCCGCGGCGGTACCCGCACTGGCCGACGATGTGAAGACGGTCGCAGGCACGCCCAGGAGCGAGACGCTCGTCGTTGAGAGTCTCGACGGCCAGGTGCCCAACGCGACGCAGAACAACGTCTACCTGACCGGCACCAACGTCAACAACGGCTTGCACCAGTTGGTGTACGCCCATCTGTGGGAAGTCAACACCATCACCGGCGAAGTGTTCGGCGACCTGGCCGACGGCATGCCGGAGGCGCTGGACAAAGACTTCTCCAGCTACAAGATCAAGATCCGCCAGGGCATCAACTGGAGCGACGGCGTACCCTTCACCGCGGACGACGTGGTCTTCACCATCAACACCCTGATCGAGAAGAAGGACGCCATCTCCTCCGGCGCCCGCATGGCCACCCTGGTGAGCAAGGCGACGCTGCTCAGTGATTACGAACTGCAGATCGATCTGGTCACGCCCGATCCGAAGATCGAGCAGCAGTTTGCGGCGCTGGTGTGGGGCAACTTCTTCTACCCCATGCCCAAGCACTACTTCGAGAGCCACGACCTGGCGACCGACATGTACACCAACCCGCTGTCCCTGGGGCCCTACGTCCTCAAGGACCGCGATCCCAACGGCTACTGGTTCCTGTATGAGAAGCGCGCCGACGCCGACAAGAGCGACGTTTTCGCCGTGACCGGTAAGACGCCCGAGGCCAAGTATGTGCTGTTCACCTCCTTCGGCACCGAAGAGAAGAAGGTCATGGCCATCAACAACAACGAAGTGGACATCCTGTGCGACATCACCCCCGAAGCCTGGGAAGTCGTACAGTCCACCAATCCGGACGTCAAGTGCTGGCTGCCCGATTACCCCTACGGCTGCTTTGACGATCCCTGCGAGCGCGGCATCGTGTTCAACAACAAGGTGGCCCCGTTCGACAATGCCAAGGTCCGCTGGGCGATGGCGCTGAGCCTGGACATCGTGCAGGCCTCGCTGGATACCTTCAACGGCCAGATGCGCGTCTCCCCGCTGTGCATGCCGCCCACGACCTTCCTCAGCAACGCCTACTTCAAGCCCATGCGCGACTGGCTGATCAGCTACACCTGGGACGACGGCTATCAGCCCTTTGACAAGGACTTCGCCCTCAAGCTGTACGACGCGCTGAAGGACCAGGGCATCTCCGCCATCGAAGGCATGACCGAGGACCAGCTGGTCGAGCTGTTCGGCATAGGCTGGTGGAAGCATGACGCGGCCAAGGCCGAAGAACTCCTCAAGGCCGCCGGCCTCAGCCGCGACGCCGACAATATGTGGACTTACGACGGCAAAAAGCTGTCCTTTGAAATCCTGGCCCCGTCGGGCTACGAAGTACAGTCCGAGCGCCTGGCCTACGCGGTGGCCGATCAGTGGCGCGCGTTCGGCTTCGACGTGACCGTGCAGGCCTGTGAAAGCTCCACCTTCTGGACCAACTGGCCCACCGGCAACTTCACCGCCGGCTCCTACTGGCCGTCCTGCGGCGTGCTGGACGATCTGTACAGCCAGGTGATCGGCTGGCACAGCAAGTACGTGGTGGACAACGGCCAGGCCGCTTCCGCCAACCAGACCCGCTACACCTCCAAGAAGGTGGACGGCCTTGTGGAAGAGCTGGGCAAGCTGCCCACCTCCGATCCCAAGGTGCATGAGCTGGGCGTTGAGATCCTCAAGACGCTGGCCGACGAGTGCGCATGGATCCCAATGTTCGGTACCTCGAAGCTGGTGCCCACCGACAACTACTACTGGACCAACTACCCGGATTCCGCCAACCCCTACAACGGCCCCTGGTGGTGGTGGAGCAACTTCCGCTACATCATGAACGAGTTCAAGGCGACCGGCAAGTAATCCGGTAACTCAGCCCCGTTAAGGCGGCGGACCCGGTTGGCGGGAACCCAAAAACCCGCCAACCGGGCCGCGAAACGCCGCCCAGCGAAGGAGGCAGACGAGTGAAACTCTGGAAATTCATCCTGACCCGCGTCGGGCTGTGGCTGCTCACGATCCTGGTGGGCATTACGATCGTGTTCTTCATCCAGCGGATGCTGCCTTCCGACCCGATCGAGACGATGATCGGCAAGATCGTCACGATGGGTTCGACCCTGACGCCGGACGCCGTTCAGGCCATCCGCGAATCGCTGATGAAGCAGTACGGGCTCGAGGGCACGATGCTGGAGCAGTATGTCCAAACCATGGGCCGCATGATCACGCTGGACTTCGGGCCGTCCATGTCCAGTTATCCCACGGCGGTTTCCGCCCTGATCGGGCAGGCGCTTCCCTACACGGTGGGGCTGCTGCTTACGACGACCTTGATTTCCTGGATCATCGGCAACGCCATCGGCCTTCTGGCGGGGTTTAAGAAAAACGCGTGGTACTCCAAGCTGCTGGAAACCATCAGCATGTGCGTCTACCCGATCCCATATTTCATCATGGCCCTGGTGATCATGATCCTCTTTGCCTACATCTACCGCTTTTTCCCGCTGATCCCGTCGATGCCCCGGTTCTCGCTGACCTTTGACTGGCTTAAGAGCGTCGTGTACAACTCCTTTATGCCCGCGATTTCCCTGATGCTGGTGGGTACCGGCTGGTGGATCATCAGCATGAAATCGCTGTCGGCGAGCGTGGCGGAGGAGGACTTCGTCGGCTACGGGCGGCTGAAGGGGCTGAGCGAGGCGACCATCGGCTACCGCTACGTGTTCCGCAATTCCATCCTCTCCCAGGTGACGGCGCTGGCGCTGCAGATCGGCGGACTGTTTTCCGGCTCGCTGATGTGCGAGATCATCTTCGACTACCCGGGCGTCGGCCAGTTGATTTCCACCGCCATCTACAACGCGGACTACAACCTGCTGATCGGCCTGATCACCATTTCGATCGTCGCCGTGGCCACCGCAACCCTGATCATCGACCTGATCTATCCGTTCCTGGACCCCAGGATCCGCTATAAATAGCCAGCGGGTTTGATCAAACGAAAAGGGGGACTGGACGTTGAATACCCAGTATAAAGCAAACTTCCGCCAGGTCTGGCGGAGCATGAACCTGCGCCTGAAAATCGGCCTTGTGATCGTGACGCTGTTTGTCATTCTGGGCTTTGTGGTGTACCTGTTCTGCCCGGACAACGTGATGGGACTGAGCGTCTTCAGGAAAAATATGAAACCCAGCTGGGAGCACCTGTTCGGCACCAACAAGCAGGGGCAGGACATCTTCTGGCTGCTCATCAGTTCCATCCACATGTCGATGATCCTGGGCATCCTGGTGGCCTTCTTCGCCACCGCGATCGGCGTCATGACGGGCCTGTTCGCCGGGTTTATGGGCGGTCCCATTGACCGGGGAATCATGTTCCTCTGCGATTCCATCATTTCCATTCCGTCTCTGCCCATTCTGATTTTGATGGGCTCGGTCTTGAAGGGCCGCGCGTCGATCTACGCCATCGCGCTGATCCTGATTCTGTTCAACTGGCCGTGGCCCGCCCGGCAGGCGCGGTCCATGGCGCTGACGCTCCGGGAGCGGGATTTCATCAACACCGCCCACTTCGCCGGCGAGGGCCGGCTCAAGATCATCGCGGTGGAGATTCTGCCCCACGTGCTCAGCTGGTCGATGGCCAACTTCGTCAATACCATTCTGGTGGCCATCGGCGCGGAGGCGGCGCTGGCGGTGCTGGGCCTGTCGTCCACCACCACGCCCACCCTGGGCAACATGATCTACTGGGCGCGGCAGTACCAGGCCATCATGCTCAAGCAGTGGCTGTGGATCGGATCGCCGGTCGTGGCGACGGCCCTTCTGTTCATCGGGCTGTTCCTGACCTATACCGGCTACAACGATTACACGGCGGCGAAGAGGGGGCGGTAGTATGATGCGTCTTGAGGACGTGTCCGGCCAGTACCGGACCATCACCGGCCCGGTGCAGGCGGTCAACCACGTCACCTTCGATATTTTGGACGACGAAATCTTCGGCATCGCCGGGGAGTCGGGCTGCGGAAAATCCACGCTTTTGAAATTGATGTACGACATCGTGCGCTTTCCGCTGGAACTGTCCGGCGGCCGCGTGCTGCTGAAAACCCGGAAAAACAGCGGGGAGCGGACGCTGGCAAGCGGCGAAATCCCAAAAGCCTGGTGGGATCAGATTTCCTATGTGCCCCAGGCCGCGATGAGCGTTTTGAACCCTGTCTACCGGATCGACGACCAATTCTACGAGCTGTTTCAGCGCCACCGC
>CALGYL010000136.1 GCA_937934775.1 uncultured Clostridia bacterium | reverse complement strand
GATACGGCGTTCACGGTACAGCTGTCGGAAGACGGCGAGGTCTGGTCGGAGCCTCACTGGGCGGTATACCACCAGGGACAGGTGTTCCGCTGGCTGTGGTATGTGCCCAGCGACAAAAATGACGAGGGCGGCTTCGATTCCCTTGAGGACGACCATCCGATGCAGACGGCCCGCTATGTGCGCCTGAGCGCCGAGCGCGCGGGGCTGATCCTGAACGAGGTCGCGTTCCTCGATTCGGACGGCACACCCTACCCGATTTCCTCGGTTTACGCAAGCGGCGCAGATAGCACGCTGGCCAGTGATCCCACCCGACTGATCGATGAGCAGGATACCGTGCCGCCCTATCCGTCCTACTACAACGGCACCTACTTCGACGAGATCTACCATGCCCGCACCGGCTTTGAAAACAAGGAAGGCCTGCACACCTACGAATACACGCACCCGCCGCTTGGCAAGGTGCTGATCATGGTGGGCATCGACATCTTCGGAATGACGCCCTTCGGATGGCGCTTCATGGGCGCGCTGTTTGGCATCCTGATGATCCCGGCGATGTACCTTTTGGCCAAACAACTGCTCAGGCGCTCCAGCCCCGCGTTCCTGGCGGCGTTTCTGATGGCGGTCGACAGCATGCACTTTACCCAGACGCGCATCGCCACCATCGACGTCTTCGCGGTGTTTTTCATCATCGTCATGTACTTGTTCATGCTTCGGTACATCATGATGAGTTTCAACCATACGAGGCTCTGGCGAACCATCGTGCCGCTGGGCTTCTCGGGGCTCTTTATGGGTTTTGCCATCGCCTCCAAGTGGATCGGCATCTATGCGGCGGCGGGCCTCGCGTTCCTGTTCTTCTACAGTATCCATCTGCGCGCCCGCGAATACCGCTTTGCCAAGACCAACATGAAGATGCTGGAGGGTGAACAGAAGCGCATCGCCCAGCGGGCCGTCGCCAAGTTCTGGAGGAACCTATGGGTGACGCTCCTCTGGTGCGTGATCTTCTTCATTGTAATCCCGATGTTGATCTACTACTTCAGCTACTACTGGCAGTTGACGCCGGACGGCAACTTTACCCCGAACGGCGTCTGGGAAATGCAGAAGAGCATGTATGCCTACCACACGGGGCTGACCGACGACACCCACTTCTTCCGCTCGCCTTTCTACGAGTGGCCGCTGATCATCAAGCCCATGTGGTACTACTCAGGCGCGGATTTCATGCCGGACGGTTGGGTGTCTTCAATCTCCTGCATGGGCAATCCGGCGGTCTGGTGGGGCGGACTGGCGGCGCTGATCTTTGTGATTGTGCGGCTGTGCCGAAAGGCTTTCGGCGACAAACGGTACATCTTCGTGGTGGCCGGGTTCCTGTCCCAGTACCTGCCGTGGACGTTGATCCAGCGCTCCACCTTCATCTACCACTACTTCGCCAGCGTGCCCTTTATCATTCTGGCCACCGCGATCTTCTTCGAATGGCTCCGGCGGACCCACCACCCGGTCTACATCCGGGCGGTCTGGGCATTCGGTGCGGCCGCGCTGATCCTGTTTGTAATGTTCTATCCGCTGGAGAGCGGCCTACCCTGCCTGCGCGCCTACGCGAACCTTCTGCGCTGGTTCCACTGGTACAACTTCTAAATTGGATTGAGGGGGGCGCGCCATGCTCTCAACCGTGCTCAGCTACGGCCTTTCGGGCATCGACGGGTTCCCGGTGACGGTAGAGGTGAACCTTTCGGGCGGCCTTCCAGTCTTTGAACTGGTGGGCCTGCCCGACGCGGCGGTCCGGGAATCCCGGGAACGGGTGCGCGCCGCCATGAAGAACAGCGGGTTCGGTTTTCCGGACGACCGGCTGATCGTCAACTTAGCCCCGGCCGATCTGAAAAAGGAAGGCCCCGCCTTTGACCTGGCCATCGCGGTGGGCGTCGTCGCCTCGACGGGGCTGATCCCGCCCGAGGCGCTGCGCGGCATCGCGGTTCTGGGTGAATTGTCGCTGGACGGTTCCATCCGCCCGGTTCGGGGCGCGCTTCCGATGACCATCGCCGCACGGGAGAACGGCGTTCCGCGCATTGCGCTGCCGGAGGGCAACGCCCGGGAGGTCTCCTGCGTCGCGGGGATCGACATCCTTCCGTTTTCATCGCTGAAGGATCTGATCGCCTGCCTTCGGGGTTCTCTGAAGGTCGCGCCGATAACCCCGGTGGCATACCAGACGCTGCTGGGCGCGCGGACGGCGGTCAGTGACTTTCGCTATATCAAAGGGCAGATGTTCGCAAAGCGGGCGCTTGAGATCGCGGCGGCGGGCGGGCACAACGCGCTGCTCATCGGTACTCCCGGTTCAGGGAAGACGCTACTGGCCCGCGCCGTGCCCACCATTCTCCCCGACATGAGCTTTGGGGAGGCGCTTGAGGCGACCCGCATCCATTCGGCCGCGGGCTTTCCGCCGGAGAGCGGCCTTTTGACCGAGCGGCCTTTCCGGTCGCCCCACCATACCGCGTCGCCCGCGGCCATTGTGGGCGGCGGCGCGAGCGCCCTGCCCGGCGAGATTTCCCGCGCGCACCACGGCGTATTGTTTCTGGACGAACTGCCGGAATACCGGCGGGATGTGCTCGAGGTCCTGCGCCAGCCGATGGAGGACGGGGTGGTAACCATCACCCGCGTCAGCGCGCAGTCCACCTACCCGGCCCAGTTTATGCTGGTTTGTTCGATGAACCCCTGTCCCTGCGGCAACTATGGCTCGCGATCGGCCCAATGCCGCTGTACGCCGAACCAGATCCGCCAGTATCTGAACCGGATTTCCGGGCCGCTTCTGGACCGGATCGACCTACACATCGAGGTGGAATCCATCCCGGCGGACGAACTGGCCTCACCCGGCGACGAGGAGACGAGCGCCTCGGTTCGCGTCCGCGTCGAGGCCGCAAGGGCGGTCCAGCGCGAGCGGTATCAGGCGCAGGGCATCGCCTGCAACGCGCGGCTCGACGCCCGGACCCTCAGCCCCAACTGCCCCATGAGCCCGGAGGCGAAGCGGCTCCTCCGCGACGCCAGCGAGGCGATGGGTTTCTCCAACCGCGCCTACACCCGCGTGGTCAAGGTGGCCCGCACCATCGCGGACCTTGCGGGCGGCGGGCAGATCGAGCTTGCGCACATCGCGGAGGCCGTGCAGTACCGCGCGCTGGACAGGAAATATTGGGGGTAGTTTCGTGGAATACTCCGCGATGGAACAGTACTGGATCTGGCTGAGCAGCGTCGAGGGCATCGGCGTCAAGCGGTTTTATCAGCTTTTGAGCCTGTATGAGGACGCGCGCGCCGTGTGGGACAACGTGGGGCCAGAAATGGCGTTTCTGGGCGAGCGGGCGCTGACAAACCTAAAAAATGCCCGCACGGAGCGCTATCTGTACCGGCTGTTTGTCGACCTTGAGAAGAAGGGCGTTGCGGTGGTCACGAGGCTATCCGGCGGATATCCTTCGCGGCTGACCACGATCTTTGATCCGCCGCCCACGCTCTACGTGCGCGGCGCCGCCGACCTGAACGAGAAGCGGGCGCTCTCCATCGTGGGCTCCCGCCACTGCAGCCGGGACGGACGGCGCGCGGCCACGGAGATCGCGCAGGCGCTCGCCAGGGAAGGCGTCGTGATCATATCGGGCATGGCGCGGGGAATCGATACCGCCGCCCACCAGGGCGCGCTGGAGGCCGCGGGGCGGACGGTGGCGGTGCTCGGCTCCGGCGTCGATGTGGTTTATCCGCCGGAGAACGGCCCGCTGCTTGAGAAGATTCTGGAAACGGGCGGTTCCGTCGTCTCCGAGTACGTGCCGGGTACGCGTCCGCTGGCTCAGCATTTTCCGGCCAGGAACCGCATCATCAGCGCCATGTCGGACGGGCTTCTGCTGGTCGAAGCCGCCAAGGGCTCCGGCGCGATGCTGACGGTGGATTTTGCGCTGGAGCAGGGGCGGGACGTGTTCGCGCTGCCCGGTTCCATCTATTCGCCCCTGTCCGCGGAGCCAAACCGGCTGATCGTGGAGGGCGCGTCGCCCGCGCTGGGCCCCTGGGAAATTCTGGAACACTTCCGCTGGGCCGAACGGCCCGCTCCGGGAACCGCGGCAAAACGCGATCTTCCGCTGGATCCGGACGAGTCCGCGCTTGTCGAACCGCTACGAATTGAGGAAATGTCCTTCGACGAATTGGCTGCCAGAACCGGTTTTGACAGCGCGAAACTAAATTCTCTCTTGACAATGCTGGAGTTGCGAGGAATAATAAAACAAGCGCCCGGTCGAATCTACCGGGCGGAACCCTGAATTTACCCCGCTTACGCGGATGGAGGTCTGTTAATGGCGCACAAGCTGGTCCTCGTGGAATCCCCGGCCAAGGCAAGGACCATCGGCAAGTTTTTGGGCCGAGGGTACAAGGTGGAGGCTTCGCAAGGGCATGTACGCGATCTGCCCAAGTCGCAGATCGGAGTCGATATAGAACACGGCTTCGAACCCCGGTATATTACCATCCGGGGCCGCGGTGAAATTTTGGACCGCATTCGCAAGGAAGCGAAGGGCGCCGCCAAGATCATTCTGGCGACTGACCCTGACCGCGAAGGCGAAGCCATCTCCTGGCATCTTTCGAAGGTGCTGAACATTCCGGAGGACGACGTATGTCGGGTGGAGTTCCATGAAATCACCGGCAAGGAAGTCAAATCCGCCATCAAAAAGCCCAGGCCCATCGATATGAACCTGGTCAACGCCCAGCAGGCGCGGCGCGTGCTGGACAGGCTGGTGGGCTACAAGATCAGCCCGCTTCTGTGGGCCAAGGTGCGAAAGGGCCTTTCCGCCGGGCGCGTGCAGTCGGTGGCCACCGGCATCATCTGCGACCGAGAGCGGGAGATTGAAACCTTCGTGCCGGAGGAGTACTGGAACCTTTCCGCCCAGTTTGAAACCGACGGCGTGAAATTCGGCGCGAAGTTCTACGGCGATCGCGACCAGAAAATCGACGTTCGAAGCCAGCAGGATGCTGAGGCGCTGATCGACCGGATGAAAAAAGCGAACTTCACGGTGGGTGAAATCAAGCGCGGCGAGCGGCGCAAGTACCCGGCCGCGCCGTTTACCACCTCCAACCTGCAGCAGGAAGCCAGCCGAAAGCTGGGCTTTACCACCCAGAAGACCATGCAGATCGCCCAGCAGCTCTACGAGGGCGTGGATCTGGAGGGCGACGGCACACAGGGCTTGGTCACCTACATCCGCACCGACTCCACCCGCATTTCCGAAGAGGCCATCGATGCGGTGCGCCAGGTCATTCGCGATGCCTACGCGCCCGAATACCTGCCGGAGGAGCCCAACCAGTACAAGAGCCGGAAGACCGCGCAGGACGCGCACGAAGCCATCCGGCCCACGGACATGAAATACCGGCCCGAAGCGATCAAGGCTTCGCTGACCCGCGATCAGCTCAGGCTCTACAAGCTGATCTTCAACCGCTTCCTGGCCAGCCAGATGACGCCGGCGGTCTATGAGACGCTGTCGGCCGACGTATGTGGCGACAACCTCTGTCTGCGCTTCAGCGGCCAGAAGAAACGCTTTGCCGGATTTACCGTCGTATACGAGGAAGTTTTGGACGACGCCCAGGACGAGGAAGACGAGCGCTCCATGCCCGCCTTGGCGGAGGGAGCCGTGGCAAAACTTCTGGATGTGACGGGCGAGCAGCGTTTTACTCAGCCGCCGCCGCGCTACACCGAGGCGTCCCTGGTGCGCGCGCTGGAGGAAAAGGGCATCGGACGCCCCTCCACCTATTCGCCGACAATCACCACCATCATGGCCCGTGGCTACATCGCCAGGGAAAACAAGCGCCTGGTGCCCACGGAATTGGGCCAGGTGGTCACCGAGCTGATGCAGAAAAACTTCCCGGACATCGTCGATGTGCAGTTCACCGCCGGCATGGAGGAAGAACTGGACGAAGTCGAAGGCGGCAGCGCCGACTGGCACAAAATCGTAGCCGACTTCTACGGCCCTTTTGAAAAGGCGCTGGAGGCGGCGGAAGCCACCATTGAAAAGGTGTCCGTCGAGGATCAGGTTTCCGACATTCAGTGCGAAAAGTGCGGCGCGATGATGGTCTATAAGATGGGCCGGTACGGCAAGTTCCTGGCCTGCCCGAATTTCCCGACTTGCCGCCACACGATGGCGCTGCTCACCGACATCGGCGTTCCCTGCCCAACCTGCGGCGGTCGCCTTCTCGAGCGCATCAGCAAGAAGGGGCGCAAGTTCTACGGATGCGAGAACTATCCCGCCTGCGACTTTGTCTCCTGGGACCTGCCGGTCGTGGACAAGTGTCCGACCTGCGGCGGCCGCATGGTGCAAAAACGAGGCCGCAAGGGCGAAGTATTCCATGTGTGCGTCAACGACAAGTGCCGCGCCCGCGTAGTGGCGCAGTCTCCGGACGGCGAGGCGGAGGATGAGTGAAGTCACCGTCGTCGGCGCCGGGCTGGCGGGGTGTGAGGCGGCTTGGCAGCTGGCAAGGCAGGGAATCTCTGTTCGCCTGATCGAAATGAAGCCGGAGCGGTTTTCCCCAGCCCACAAGGCGCCGAACTTCGCGGAGCTGGTATGCTCCAATTCCCTCAAGGCGGAGCATGTGACAAACGCATCCGGCCTTCTGAAGGCGGAGATGGAGAAAATCGGCTCGCTGATTCTTGAAAAAGCCAGAGAAGCGCGCGTTCCGGCGGGCACGGCGCTGGCGGTAGACCGGGACCGGTTTTCCGAAGGGATCACCCGGGCGATCGCGGGCCATCCGCTGATCCGGGTGGAACGGCGCGTGGCCGAGAGCCTTCCGGAGGAACCTTGCGTCGTTGCCACCGGCCCGTTGACCGATCCCGCGCTTCTGGACGCCCTGAACGCGCTGCCGGGGCTTTCGGCACTGCACTTTTTTGACGCCGCCGCGCCCATCGTCACCGCCGAATCGCTCAACATGGACATCCTGTTCCGCCAGTCTCGGAACGGCGCGGGGGACGATTACCTGAACAGCCCGATGGACCGGGCGCAGTATGACGCGTTTTATCAGGCGCTGACCGGTGCGGAGCTTTCGCCACTGCACGATTTTGAGAAGAATCTGGTGTTTGAAGGCTGTCTCGCGGTGGAGATACTGGCCTCCCGCGGCCACGATACGCTGGCCTTCGGCCCGATGCGCCCAGTGGGCCTTGTCGATCCGAAGACGGGCCGAACGCCCTATGCGGTGGTGCAGTTGCGGCAGGAGAACGAGGCGGGGACGCTTTATAACCTGGTAGGCTTTCAGACGCGGCTCAAGTGGGGCGAGCAGAAACGGGTCTTATCGATGATCCCCGGGCTTGAACAGGCGGAATTCGTCCGCTACGGCGTGATGCACAAGAACACCTACCTGAACAGCCCCGATGTTCTAGGCCGGAACTTTTCGCTGAACGGCCGTCCGCTCACGCGCTTTGCGGGCCAGTTGACCGGCGTTGAGGGCTATGTGGAGTCGGCGGCTTCAGGTATGATCGCGGGGCTCAACCTGGGACGTGCGCTTCGTGGCTGTCCCGAGATTGACTTTGGCGGCGAAACTGTAATGGGCGCGCTGGAAGCCCACGTTCGCACAAAGGTCCACAACTTCCAGCCGATGAACGCCAACTTTGGTATCCTGGCGCCGCTGGACCGCAAGGTTCGCAACAAAAAGAGCCGCTATGAAGAGCTTGCCGTTCGGTCGCTTTCCACAATTGACCGGCTGATGGAGGATATTTGATGATTCGGGGAACCACAATTTGCGGCGTACGCCGCGGCGGCCAGATCGCCATTTCGGGCGATGGGCAGGTGACGGTCGGCGAGAACGCCATCATGAAGATGAACGCGAAGAAAGTGCGCCGTATCCACGGCGGCAAGGTTGTGATCGGCTTTGCCGGTTCGGTGGCGGACGCCTTCGCGCTGAGCGAAAAGTTCGAGGAGAAGCTGACCCAGTACGCCGGGAACCTGCCCAGGGCCGCGGTGGAACTGGCCCAGGAATGGCGGACGGACAAGATGATGCGAAAGCTGGAAGCCATGCTTCTGTGCGCGGACGAGAACAACCTCATGCTGATTTCCGGAACTGGCGAGGTTATTGAGCCGGACGACGGGGTGTTGGCCATCGGCTCCGGCGGCAACTATGCGCTGGCCGCGGCCCGGGCGCTCCTTGAGAATACAGAACTCACCGCCCCTGAGATTTCCGAAAAGGCGCTTCGGATCGCCTCGTCGATCTGCGTCTTCACCAACGACCACATCATCACGGAGATTGTCTGATGGAAAGATTGACGCATACATTGACCCCGCGCGAAATTGTGCGCGAGTTGGATCGCTATATCATCGGCCAGGACGAGGCCAAGCGCGCCGTAGCCGTGGCGCTTCGGAACCGCTACCGCCGCGCGCAGTTGCCCGACGACATCCGCGATGAGGTGACGCCCAAGAACATCCTGATGGTGGGTCCCACCGGCGTGGGCAAGACCGAGATCGCGAGGCGGCTTTCCAAACTGGTGGACGCACCCTTTGTCAAGGTGGAAGCCACCAAGTTCACCGAGGTCGGCTACGTCGGCCGGGATGTGGATTCCATCATCCGGGACCTCGTGGAATCCTCCATCCGCCTGGTGCAGTCGCAGCATGCGGAGGCGGTGCGGGAAAAGGCCGTGCGGTCTGCCGAAGAAAGGCTGGTGGACCTGATCGTCCGTCCGGCCAAAAAGGTCAACCCCATTGACGTGCTGCTGGGCAACAAGCCCAAGGAGCCGGATCTGCCGCCCGAGGAGCGGGTTCGCGCCAGCGCGAAGCGGGAGGACGTTCGGAAAGCTCTGCAAAACGGCGAGCTGGAGCACACGCTGGTGGAAGTGGAAGTGGCGGAAAGTCTGCCAAAAAACGAAATCCCCGGTACCGATGTCAACGTCAACGACATGCTGGGCTCCATCCTGCCCAAGCGCACCAAACTGCGCAAGGTGGAGGTCTCGGAGGCGCGGAGAATTCTTCTGGCCGAAGAAGAAGAGAGCATGATCGACATGGACGCGGTCTACACCGAGGCCATCCGGAAGACGGAGCAGGACGGCATCGTCTTCCTGGACGAGATTGACAAGGTGGCGGGCAAGAACGCCGGAAACGGCCCGGACGTATCCCGGGAAGGCGTGCAGCGGGACATCCTGCCCATCGTCGAAGGCTCGACGGTGCCCACCAAGTACGGCCCCGTGAAAACCGACCACATCCTGTTTATCGCGGCGGGTGCGTTTCACGTGGCCAAAGTGACCGACCTGATTCCCGAACTTCAGGGCCGGTTCCCGGTGCGCGTGACGCTCAAGCCCCTTACGCGGGAGGACTACAGGCGCATCCTGACCCAGCCGGAAAACGCGCTGATCCGGCAGTATCAGGCGCTTCTGAAGGTGGACGGCGTGGAACTCAGGTTTGAAGACAGCGCTATTGAAGCCATCGCGGAGTTCGCGTGGCAGGCCAACGAGAATTCCGAGAACATCGGTGCCCGCAGGTTGCACACCGTGCTGGAGGGCATCCTAAGCGACGTGGCCTTTAACGCGGGCGGCGGTGACGCGCCGGAGGTGACCATCGTGGTCGATGCGGCCTACGCCAAGGCGCGGCTGGGCAGCGAATGCACCGAAAAGGACCTTCACAAGTACATCCTCTGATCCCGGTTCATGGAAAACCCGCGCGGCGTGCGCAGAGCTTCTTCCTTCGCCTAAGGTTTTAAGTACTTATAAGCCCGTAAGGCGCATGTCTTGCGGGCTTATCCTTGTACAATGCTTTACACCGCGCGAAAAATGCGGTACAATTTCCCTGGAAGAACGCGTTCCGCAACCCATGCGGGGCAAACGGCAGGGGAGGGATTATCCGTGCGTGTGCTATCCGTCATTCTTGGTATTCTGCTTATTGTGGGCGGAATCTTGTCGATCGTCAGTCCCGGCGACAGTGCGCTCAACGTGGGCATGCTGATGGGCCTGTTCATCCTGGTGCATGGCGTTGGTTCGCTGATGAACCATTACCGGTTCCGCTTTCTGGGCGATGGATGGGGCATTGCCGGGGCGATTCTGTCGATCCTTCTGGGCGTGCTTCTCATGACCAGCGGTTGGCTGCAGTTGCTCACGAACCTTGCGATTGTGTTTATCGCCGGGCTCTGGATGCTGGTTGCAGGTGTGGTTTTGATGGTGACGGCGGTCAAGCTGGCCGGGGCCTGGAGGCTTCTGTCCTTGGAGCGGCAAGGCTTTGGCTGGCTGTGGCTGTTGTTTCTTGGGCTTGTGCTGATTGTTTTGGGCGTTCTGGCCTATGTGCACCCGATCGCGGGCGTGATCACCATGAGCGCCCTAATGGGCGTGTACGTGATCGCGTCGGGCGTCAATCTGATTGCCGTGGCCTGCTGCCGCCCGGGGTATTAACAGAAAAAACCGGAGGTCCCTTATGCTGAATCCCGTAGACATCATTCTGAAAAAACGCGCCGGACAGGAACTGACCCAGGAAGAGATCGCGTTCTTTGTCGCGGGCTCCGCGGATGGTTCATTCCGCGACTATCAGGTTTCTGCGATGCTGATGGCCATCGCCATCCGCGGCATGACGGACCGGGAGACCCGCGATCTCACCATGGCGATGGCGCATTCCGGCGAGACGCTGGACCTTTCGGCCATCGACGGCCCCAAGGTGGACAAGCATTCCACCGGCGGCGTCGGAGACACCACGACATTGATTCTTGCGCCGCTGGTCGCCGCATGCGGCGCGAAGGTGGCCAAGATGAGCGGGCGCGGTCTCGGTCATACCGGCGGCACGCTGGACAAGCTGGAGTCCATCCCCGGCATGTCGATCGACCTGACCATCGAGCAGTTTGAGCGGCAGGTCAACCGGATCGGCTGCGCCGTCATCGGGCAGACCAAATCGCTGGCCCCGGCGGACAAGGTGCTCTACGCGCTCCGGGATGTGACCGGTACGGTGGATTCGATGCCGCTGATCGTGTCGTCCATCCTGTCCAAGAAAATCGCGGCGGGCTGCGACGCGGTGGTGCTGGATGTCAAGACAGGCACCGGCGCGATTATGCCTACCCTTCAAGGTTCCATCGAACTTGCGACCAAGATGGTTTCCATCGGGAACATGACTGGGCGCCGCTTTTCGGCATTGGTCACCGATATGGATCAGCCGCTGGGCCTGAACGTGGGCAACGCGCTGGAAGTCGAGGAAGCCATTGACGTGCTCTCTGGCCGGGTGACGGGGGATCTTCTGGATGTTTCCGTGAAGCTGGGCACCCACATGCTGCTCAGCACCAAGCGGGTATCCTCCGTCGAGCAGGGCACAGATAGACTTATGGAAGCGCTGCGCAGCGGTGCGGGCCTGAAAAAGTTCGCCGAGATGATCGAGGCACAGGGCGGAAACCCCGAGGTCGTTCATCATCCGGAGCTATTGCCCCAAGCGCCGGAATCCATCATCCTCCGGGCCGAGGCGGGCGGATATGTGCGGCGAATGCACACGGAGCGGATCGGAAACGCCGCCAGGGCGCTGGGCGCGGGCCGTGAGCGCAAGGAGGACGCCATCGACCCGTCGGTGGGCATCCTGATGAAGACGCGGCTTGGTGACAGAATTGAGAAGGGCCAGGCGCTGTATGAACTGCGCGTTTCCGGCAAATCGGATGTGGAACGCGCGATGCTGCTGCTGGAAGGCGCGGTGGAAACCGGCGAAACCCCCATCGATAAACCGCCGCTGGTCCACGCGGTGATCGGAGCCTGACATGGACAGGACCATCCTGCACTGCGACTGCAACGCGTTCTTCGCGTCGGTGGAGTGCATCGACCGGCCGGAATTGAAACATGTCCCGATGGCGGTGGCGGGCGATCCCAAGAACCGCACGGGGATCATCTTGGCCAAAAACGATCTGGCCAAGGCATTCGGCGTCAAGACCGCCGAAACGGTCTATGCCGCGAAGAGCAAGTGTCCGGAACTGACGCTGGTGCCGCCCCGGCATCGGCGCTATCAGGAGGTTTCCGGGCGGGTCAACGCGGTGTACCAGCGGTATACCGATCAGGTCGAACCCTTTGGCATTGACGAGAGCTGGCTGGATGTGACCGGCTCTCTTTCTCTACTCAAAATCACCGGACCGCGGTTGGCGGACGAGATCAGGGCCAGGGTGCGGGAAGAAATCGGAATCACCATTTCAGTGGGTGTCAGCTTCTGTAAAATTCTGGCCAAGATGGGCTCGGACCTGAAGAAGCCGGACGCGACGACCGTTCTGACCCGGGAGAACTTTCGGGAGCGCATCTGGCCGCTGCCTGCGGGCGACCTCTTGTTCGCGGGCCGGTCGACGGTACGGCTGCTCGAAAAGCACGGCATCAAGACCATCGGCGGCATCGCCCAAGCCCAGCGGGAAGAGCTGGGAAAGCTGATGGGCAAGGGCGGAGAGCTTCTGTGGAACTACGCCAACGGCATCGACGACGATCCGGTGCGCTCCGCAGGCCATCCGGAAGAGGTCAAGTCCGTCGGCAACGGCATGACATTCCCAAGAGACCTCCTCACGATGGATGAAATCAAGGCGGGCGTCTCAATGCTGGCGGACGAAGTGTCCACCCGCATGCGAAACCACGGCGTCAAATGCCAGACGATTGCCGTGCACCTGAAGGACCCTTCCATGAAGACCATCTCCCGACAGACATCACTCAAGACCCCGACCCGGCTGCAGGCGGAGCTGATCGATCAGGCAATGCGGCTGATCCGGGCCAACTGGAAGCCCGGCGCGCCGGTACGGGCATTGACGATTACCGCCGCCCACCTGATCCCGGAAGATCAGGATGCCTCACAGCTGTCCCTATTTGAGGACGATCAGGCGAAAAAGCGCGAAAAACTGGAAAAGCTGGAGGATGCGGTGTATAAAATCCGCGGGCGCTTTGGTTCGGACAGCATTTCAATGGGCGCGCCAGAGCAGGTAATCGGCCGGAACCGGCGGGAAAAACCGGAGCGCGAGGACAACCAGTGACGGCGCATTCGATGATGAAAGACAGGAAAAAAGAGCAGAACAGCGCCTCGAACGCAAAAACGACGAACATCGTGGCGGGGCTGATGGTCGTTGCCATGCTGGCAAGCTTATACTAAAGGAAAACATTAATCACTCCAAAGCGCCAAGGGGTTTTCGATGC
>CALGYL010000135.1 GCA_937934775.1 uncultured Clostridia bacterium | reverse complement strand
TATGACATTTTTTCCGCGCCATTTTTTATCATTTTATCACCGCCACTGACAACAAGGTTCGTCACTTTTATCCCCCCTGGTTAACCAACTTTCCGTTCAACAAACCATTTTCCGAGGTTCGGGCCGCTCATCTCCGTGCCGCGCTCGAAAAACAGGTAGCTCTCTCGTCCATTCACCCGGATGGTGAACCGTTCGCCCTGGCCGCCAGCGCGCAGGGCGGCGGCGGGTTAACACGCCAACACTTTATCGATGTCATATCGCGTACCATCCTCCCAAACAAGGCTACGTGGAAGCATACGCCCGTCCGCGCCAAAGTCGGCGTTTACTTGCACATATACCTTTGCTGGATTATGGGTGGCCATGGTCGTCACATCCTTTATAACTCTCCTGCGTCGTCGTCGATGGTCCCAAGAAAACTAGCGGGCGGTCTATAAGGAACCCGAAATTCGTAACCCTGCTTGTTCATCTCGGTCATCTTGAGTAGTACAAGATTGACGTTCGTTCCCATGATACGGGCCGTCTGGACCACATCGTATCCGTCTCGTGCGGTTTCTAAAAGCTCCTGATCGTCCAAGAGGAGCGTTGCGGCGAATACGTTGGCGTCATACTCGCATTGCGTCGTTATGTTGAATACCTCGAACTCAACCAGCCCGGCTTGAAGGCCCAAGGAGCGATGCAAGAGCGCATGACCCAGCTCATGTGCGCAGACCAACGCCTGCATCTCTTCGGACAGGTTCGCGTTAATAAAGATGAAGGCGTTGTTCGCGATGATCTTGAACACGCCCTTTTGCCGCTTGAAATCGTTGCGGAAAAGCACCTCGATCCCCAATGCCCGCGCGATTGCGAACGGGTCGCGTGTCTTGAACTTCCGGATCAATTTGCGCGCAATGGAGAACGCGCGTGCGTCTACCATGATGAATCACATCCTTGTCGGCGCAGAGCGGCCACTACTCCGCTTCATCCTTCCGATATTTCATCGGAACGTATTTGCGGTTTTTCTGCTTGGCGATCCAGTAGGCGTCCTGAATCGCCTTCATCATTGCATCCATGTCCTCGTCCGCCAGTTCGCCACCGGAATATAGACCGCGCACCTCATCGATAAGTTTCTCAGCTTGCCGGCTTGCGCGGGAACCGTACTCCTCGCTCGCCTTCAGGACAAATTCGGCGTTCTCGTCGAGCAACACGCTTTCTTCGAGATGCAGTGCGCCCGCAAGTTGCGTGTAGGTCGCGCGCTGCTTGGGTAGACGCTCGCCGTTCTCGTAGTTCTGAATGGTGCGCTGTGCGATGCCCGTGAGCATTGCTAGCTCCTTCTGTGAATACTTGGCCGCCAGTCTTGCCAGCCTGACCTTCTCCCCGAATGTCATGATCACACCCCATCTCGATTTCTTTACGTATGTTGCGCTTGACTCAGCGCATGACGCAAGCTATAATGGCAAACGCGGTGCAACTTGCGCGTTCATCATAGCGAACGTTGCGCAATATGTCAAGGGGGTGTTGGGGTGAATGCGGCAATTTTACATTCAGACCTCAACTGCTTTTATGCCGCAGTTGAAATGATGCTGGACCCAGCGCTGAAGGGAAAGGCGGTCGCGGTCTGCGGTTCGACGGAAAACCGACACGGGATCGTGCTTGCGAAATCCTACCCCGCGAAGGCGAAGGGCGTCAAGACAGGGCAGGCGAACTGGGAGGCGCGCCAGGCATGCCCCGGCCTGATCTGCGTCCCACCCCAGTACGATCAGTACCTGAAATACTCGAGGCTGGTGCGCGCGATATATGCTCGGTACGCGGACGACATCGAGCCGTTCGGCATGGACGAGGCGTGGATCTCGGTTCGCGGGTGCGGCAGCGTCCGGAAGGGCGGCCTCGAAGTGGCGGAGGAAATCCGGCAGACCGTGAAGGACGAGCTCGGGCTGTCAGTCTCCATCGGTGTGTCTTTCAGCAAAATCTTTGCCAAATTGGGGAGCGATATGAAGAAGCCGGATGCGATCACCGTGCTGCATGAGGACAACTGGCGGGAGAAAGTCTGGCCGTTGCCGGTGTCGGAACTGCTCTACGTCGGGCCGGCCACCACTAAAAAGTTGGCGCAGACGAACGTCCGAACCATCGGGGAACTGGCCCATATGGGTCCCGAAAACCTGCGCGCCAGATTTGGCAAGAACGGCGTCATGCTGTGGGCGTTCGCCAACGGGCTGGACAACGCCAAGGTCAGCCCATCCGATTACGAAGCGCCGATCAAGTCCGTGGGACACGGCACCACCTGCGTGGTTGACCTTGACAACGAGTACGCCGTCTGGCTTGTGCTGTACGAACTGGCACAGGACGTTGGGCACCGGCTGCGGGAGAGCGAGCTGGCGGCGCGGGGCGTACAGCTGACGGTCAAGGACAAGGACTTCGGCTGGCAGCAGTTTCAACTGCCGCTGAGCTTCCCTACGCAGAGCCCGCTCGAGATGGCGCAGGCCGCGTTCGCGCTGTTCCGGGCTCGATACAACTGGTTGAAGCCGGTGCGGGCGCTTACCGTGCGCGGAATCAACCTGGTGCCGGAGAAGCGCCCCGTGCAACTGGACATGTTCGACGACGTGGTAAAGCGCGAAAGGCGCAAGGCGCTGGATGACACTATTGATGAGATCCGGCGCCGGTTCGGCTACCGGGCGATCTGCCCCGCGTCCCTCCTGGGTGATCTCAGGATGGCGCAGGACAAGTGCGAGACCGTCACGATGCCGGGCCTCATGTATATGTAATCAGGAAAAGGAAGGTATACCCCAATGCGCGATCCGAACATGCTGGCAATGGCCTGCTCCTCCTGCGGAAAGCGGGCTTTCGACACGACCGCACTCCCCGAGCCATCGGTAACGATTAAGATGAAATGCCCGCAGTGCGGAATCCTGGTTTCCATCCCTCTCGTCTCGGATTCCGTTCTGTATAAGCCGCCTCACGCCTCTGAAAGAGGCAAGATTCTCAGGCTGGCGCCCGCGGGGCATGAACAGCGGCGATGGTCGCGAAAGAGCGGCCACGATTGATTGGCAACATACCG
The DNA here is from genome assembly GCA_937934775.1 of uncultured Clostridia bacterium. Taxonomy (GTDB): domain Bacteria; phylum Bacillota; class Clostridia; order Christensenellales; family Aristaeellaceae; genus JAEZHK01. Next base: position 10,056 of record CALGYL010000135.1, on the reverse strand, counting down.
AGCAACGGCTCCGTACAGCAGGTGAAATAGTCCTGGCCGCCCATGAGCGGCAGCGCATTGCCTGATAAGCAGGCCAATGGAGATTCTGTAGCGAGTGACCAAATAGCCGGATGATTGCGGGATGGGTGTTTTGCACCCGTTCCCCTTCATCCGGCTATTTTTTGTCGGCTAAGTCCGGCGAGCGGTTCCTTTCGCTGTAGGAGCCTTACAACCTTACGGCGCGGCATTCCATCAGGGACCATCTCTGCACCTTGTACAGCCTGATCCTGCCGGGTCGCTCCCGGTCAGAAGTTCCCGATCAAGCTGGAAGACCCGCACCGCGCTTGGGAAGGCGCAGGTGCAGCCTATGAGGGAGACTCCTTCATTTTCGGGCTGCCCGTATTTGGTGCACCTTGAAATGGGCGGATTTGCTCCCTCAGCGCAAGAAAGCGTAGAGGGAGCTTCATTTTTGCCTTCTCTCGCTTTCGGAACACAAACCGACGACGAGAGGAGACAAATCATGAAAACCAGGAAAACACCTCTGGACAAGCGTTTGACCTACTCCTATGTGGACGCCAATGGCGGCATTGTAGCCCTCTACCCCGGCAAGGACGGCGTAACCGAGGCCGACATCAAGCGGCTGCATGCGCTTGATGACGCTGAGGTGTACCAAAACCTCAAAGCCGCCCATCGGTATTTCTCTCCTGACGAGAAGGCCGAAATGACGGCGTGGCGTAAAGCCCACCCTGGGGAACCCGAACCGTCCTCGTGGCAGCTTTGGAATGCTCCGCTATCATCTGTGTACGGCGGCGAAGATGACGCCGAGGATAAGAATCAGCTTGCCCTTCACGCGTGGGAACTCACGCGGAAGGAGGATGTCTCCCCTCGCACCGAGAACGTACGGGACTTCATCTCTACACTCCCCGAGTACCAGCAGACTCTGTACCGCTTGTACTTCATTGAGGGTAAACAGCAATCTGAAATCGCTGACGAGCTCGGCAAGGGTCGTCCCGCCATTAGTCGCGCGCTAGGTCGTCTGTTCGAGTCCATCAAAGAAAACTGCAGATAAACCTCCGGGGCGTGTAAACAACGCCCCACTTTTCTTTGACTGGGACACGAGAGGGAAAGCCCTCCAGAAAGGCAGGTGGTCAATATGACCCTCAAACATCGGATCTGCATCAACGTGACCGACGCGGACGGCAGTCGAGAACAGGTGCTCAAGGGTGGCACGCTGTCGCTGCCCAGAAAAATCGCGCGCTGGTTGTTCGGTGAGCCGACCGAGATTCTGGTGCTCACGCCCGGCCAGTCGGTGGAATCGGTGGAGATTCGAGAGATTGCGGAAGGGGGCGTGGACGCGTGAGCAGGATGAGCGAACTGGACATCTGCATCGGCGAACTGAGGACAGCGGCAAATGCCCTGAACTCGGCAGCGGACACCCTGGAACGCCTCTTCTCCAGTCAGGAAGAAACAGAAGCGCCTGCTCCCGTAACCAAGGAGCAAGTTCGTTCCGTCCTCTCCCAGAAGAGCACGACGGGGCACAGCGCGGCGGTCAGAGCGCTGCTAATGGACTTTGGTGCAACGCAGCTGTCCGACGTCGATCCCGGCAGGTACGCCGACCTGATTCAGGCAGCGACAGCAATCGGCACGACGGAGGTCCGGCAGGATGGGTAGTCACGCGCTTCTGTCCGCCTCCTCCAGTAAGCGCTGGATCGAGTGCCCACCGTCAGCGCGGATGTGCGAAGAGTACGAGGATAAAGGCAGCAATTACGCCGCGGAGGGTACAGAAGCACACGCCCTGTGCGAGTATCTGCTCAAAACCACGCTGGGCATGCAAGCGCACGATCCGCGCCCAGCTCTCTGCCACTACACCGAGGAAATGCACGAGTGCGCCGAAAGCTACGTGGCATATGCGCTTGAGATCATCACTGGGATTCGGCAGACTTGCGCCGACCCGCAGATCCTCATCGAACAGAAGCTGGACTTTAGCGAGTTTGTGCCGGGTGGTTATGGCACGGGCGACCTGATCATCGTGGGTGACGGCACACTGTACGTGTGCGATTACAAGCACGGTACAGGGGTGTTGGTCGAGGCAGAGGGCAATCCGCAGCTTCGGCTGTACGGTCTCGGGTCTTTGCTCCTCTTCGACGGCATCTACGATATCCAGACCGTCAGTATGACGATCTTCCAGCCCCGGCGCGCAAACGTCGCCACCGAGGTCCTCTCAAAAGACGACCTATACCGCTGGGCGAACGAAACCCTGAAGCCGGCGGCGGATCGGGCTTTCAAGGGCGAGGGCGAACTGAAGTGCGGCGGGTGGTGCCGTTTCTGCAAGGCGAAAGCCGAGTGTCGGAAACGCGCCGAACACAACATGGAGCTTGCCCGACACGACTTCAGACTCCCTCCATATCTGGAGGACGACGAGATCGCTGCCATCCTCGACAAGCTGGACGATCTGCTGGCGTGGGCCGGCGACATCAAAGAGTACGCGCTGCAGGCAGCGCTCAGCGGCACACACTTCGACGGCTGGAAGTTGGTTGAAGGTCGGGCGAACCGCCGCTACACCGATGAACAGGCCATCGCAGACGCCGTGACCGCTGCTGGCCTCGATCCCTTTGAACACAAACTGCTGGGTCTTACGGCAATGGAGAAGCTGCTCGGCAAGAAACGCTTCAGCGAGATGCTTGGTGCTTATGTGGAACGCCCGCAAGGTAAGCCGACGCTCGCTCCCGAGACCGACAACCGTCCGGAAATCAACAACGCGAAGACTGACTTCGCTGACGAATGAAAGTGAGGAACACATCCATGGCAAATACGCAGAAGGCAATCAATCCCATGAAAGTCATCACCGGCAAAGACACCCGCTGGAGCTACGTCAACGCCTGGGAAGCGAAAAGCATCAATGGCGGCACGCCGAAGTACTCCGTCTCTCTGATCATCCCCAAGTCCGACACGGTCACCATTAATAAGATTCACGCGGCGATCGAGGCCGCTTACCACGACGGGGAAAGCAAGCTCAAGGGCAACGGCAAGTCTGTGCCCCCTATGTCTGCTCTCAAGAACCCGCTGCGCGACGGCGATGTGGAGCGCCCCGACGATCCCGCTTACATGGGTGCTTACTTCATCAACGCCAACTCCGCGACCGCGCCGGGCATCGTGGATGCCGACCGCAATCCCATCCTGTCCCGCTCCGAGGTGTACAGCGGCGTGTATGGCCGGGCGAGCATCACGCTGTACGCGTTCAACTCGAACGGCAACAAGGGTATCGCCTGCGGCCTTAACAACCTCCAGAAAATCCGCGACGGCGAGCCTCTCGGCGGTCGCGCCAGCGCCGAGTCCGATTTCACGGACGATGACGACGACGATTTCCTGCGGTAAGACAAATCGGCTGGGGCGGTGGAGCGACTTCACCGCCCTTCGCCTTATGGAGGTGAAACGGTGAAACGTTTGAGTGTTGACATCGAAACCTTTTCCAACGCCGATTTGAGTAAGACCGGCGTATATCGCTACGTGGAAGCACCCGATTATGCTGTGTTGCTCTTCGGCTATGCTGTGGACGACGGCGAGGTACGTGTGATCGATCTCGCTCAAGGAGAACAGATTCCTCCTGAGATCATCACCGCTCTGACGGATGAAAATGTTCAAAAATACGCCTATAATGCAAACTTTGAGCGTGTCTGTTTGTCGCGCTATCTTGGCTACCCCACTGGCGAATACCTTGACCCGACACAGTGGCGCTGTTCGATGATCTGGTCTGCGTACCTGGGGCTGCCGCTGTCCCTCGCGGGCGTTGGCGCGGCACTCGCTTTGGATAAGCAGAAACTGACAGAGGGCAAGGAACTCATCCGATACTTCTGCCAGCCCTGTGCGCCGACCAAGGCAAACGGCGGACGCGAACGCAACCGCCCCGCCGATGCGCTGGAGAAATGGGCGATGTTCAAGGCCTACAACGCGCGGGACGTAGAGACGGAACGTGCCATTCAGGAGCGCCTCAAGCGCTTTCCCGTACCACAAGCCGTCTGGGAGGAATACTGGCTGGATCAGGAGATCAATGACCGGGGTATCCGCGTAGACATGACGCTCGTGCAGAACGCAATCCGTATGGACGAGCACTCCCGATGCGAACTGTCTGAAAAGATGCGCGCGCTGACGGCGCTCCAGAACCCGAACAGCGTAGCACAGATGAAAACTTGGCTTGCGGAGAACGGTCTGGAAACTGACTCGCTCGGCAAGAAGCAGGTGGCCGCGCTTCTTAAAGACGCTCCCGATGGTCTTGCGGATGTGCTTGCGCTCAGACAGCAACTGGCGAAATCCTCGGTGAAAAAGTATCAGGCGATGGCAAACACCGCTTGTTCAGACAATCGCATCCGCGGGTGTTTTCAGTTTTATGGCGCGAATCGCTCCGGTCGCTGGGCGGGCAGAAACGTGCAGTTGCAAAACCTGCCCCAGAACCATATGGAGGACTTGGCGGACGCCAGAGAGCTGGTACGCGCGGGCGTGTATGAGGATCTGAAAGCCCAATACACTTCTGTTCCCGATGTGCTTTCTGAGCTCATCCGAACGGCGCTCGTACCTTATGACTGCGGAAAGCTCATTGTCGCCGACTTCTCAGCCATCGAGGCGCGGGTCATCGCGTATCTTGCCGGGGAGCAATGGCGGCTGGATGTGTTTAAGAAAGGCGGCGACATCTATTGTGCCTCCGCCGCCCAGATGTTTCGTGTGCCGGTGGAGAAGCACGGCGTGAACGGGCATCTGCGGCAGAAAGGGAAGATTGCAGAGCTGGCGCTCGGCTACGGCGGCTCCGTGGGCGCGCTCAAGTCAATGGGCGCGCTCGACATGGGCTTGATGGAAGACGAACTGAAGCCGCTGGTCGATGCGTGGCGTGCGGCCAATCCCAAGATCGTAAAGCTCTGGTGGGATGTGGACAGCGCCGTGATGACCGCCGTGCGCGACAGGACGATCACCAAGACGCACGGAATCACCTTTACCTGCCAATCCTCGATGCTTTTCATCACGTTGCCGTCCGGCAGACAGCTCTCCTATGTACGGCCCCACATCGGAACAAACCAGTTCGGTTCTCCGGCGATCACCTACATGGGGCTGAACAGCGTAAAGAAGTGGGATCGCATTGAGTCCTACGGTCCGAAGTTCGTAGAAAACATCGTTCAGGCGATCAGCCGTGACATTCTGTGCTACGCCATGCAGACGCTGCGCTGCTGCAATATCGTGGCACACGTGCATGACGAAATCATCATCGAGGCTGATCCTCGGGTGTCTCTGGAGGCCGTCTGCGAGCAGATGGGCAGAACTCCGCCGTGGGTACCGGGGCTGGTGCTGCGCGCGGACGGGGACGAGATGCCTTTCTACAAAAAAACTTGATCCGGCGGTGTAAACTCCCGCGCCGATTCTTTTGACTGGGATGTGAAAGGGCGACCTTTCACATCTTTGTTTTAGGAGGTCAAGGTTATGTGCTATCACCCAAGTCCCCCGGCGGAGGGAACACTATGAGCGTCAGCAAGTACAACTCGGAGGGCTACCCCGACCCGACGGTCTTTGCAGCCTTCACCAACATCGAAGCTGAACTGCGAAAAGCCCGGTTCCGGCCGATCGTCTATGTGTGCTCCCCCTACTCCGGAGACATCGATGCCAACATCCTGAACGCCCGGCGCTACTGCCGCTTCGTGGTTGACAGTGGCTGCATCCCCATCGCGCCGCACCTGTTGTTTCCCCAGTTCATGCAAGATGATGACGACGCCGAGCGAGATCTGGCATTGTTCATGGACATCGTGCTCCTTTCGAAGTGCGCGGAGCTCTGGGTGTTCGGAGACGCGATTACGAGGGGCATGGGCATTGAGATCACGCGCGCTATGCGCAAGGGCCAGCGAATCCGGTACTTCACCAAAGAATGTGAGGAGGTGGTCACATGAACGGCTTTACGCTCTACCACGCAGACTGCGTCGGAATGGAGACAAATTGCATATACCCACACAAGGTGCTGGTCACGGATGACGCGTCACTACGGGAAGCCGCCGCGCGCGATTATGTCTGCGTGCAGTATAAGCGCAACTATCGCTCGAACGATAATTTCACAAGATCGGACTGTCTCGGCATGGACTGTGACAACGACCATTCTGAAAACCCTGACGACTGGGTCACTCCGGACCATATCCGGCAGGCTTTTCCGGACACGACTTTCGCCGTGCATTTCAGCCGACACCACAACATACCCAAGCGCGGCAAACCCCCGCGACCCAAGTTTCACGTTCTGTTCTTGATCGAAGAGGTGACCGACCATGCCGAGTACAGCGACCTGAAAAAGCGCATGAACGCTATCTTCCCGTACTTCGATATGAAAGCGCTGGATGCCGCCCGGTTCTTCTTCGGCACGGCAGAGCCAGAGTCGGCGTTTTTCCCAGGCACGATCACGCTGAACGAGTGTCTGGACATGTACTATCCCGATTCCGAAGCGGACGCTTTCAGGAATATGGGCAATCCGTCGGGCAGCGTCATTTCGGAAGGCAGCCGGAACGCCACGCTGTCGCACTTTGCCGGGCGCGTGATCAAGCGCTACGGGGACACCGAGACCGCGTACAACGCTTTCCTGGTGGAATCCGAAAAGTGTGAGCCGCCATTGGACGATCGGGAACTTCAGGCCATCTGGCGCAGTGCGCAGGTCTTCTACGGCCGGGTTTCGCAGCAGGAAGGCTATGTGCCGCCGGACGAGTACAACGCTGACAAGTATCTGTACAAGCCTGAAGACTACACGGACGTCGGCCAGGCACGCATGCTCGGTGAGGTCTTTCATGGGGAACTCCGATACTCTCCGGCCACCGACTACATCCATTACAACGGCACCTACTGGCGCGAAACAAAGCCGGGCGCGCAGCATGTCGCGCACGCGCTGACAGATCTGCAGTTGGCGGAGGCCCAGCAAGACATTCAGAACTGCGTTGGTGCCTACGAAGATACCGGGGCGGCTGAGATTATGGCCAAGCATCCGAAGAAGAAGGCCACGGCAGTGCTGAATGATGAGCAGCTCCAGGCATACCAGCGGTACGAGGATGCGGCGTCCTACAAGAGCTTTGCCCTGCAGCGCCGGGAGTCCAAGTATATCACTGCCACCCTACACGAAGCCAGGCCTGTGCTTGAGATCGATCCGGCGCTTTTGGACAAGGACTGGTACCTGATGTGTACGCCTGCCGCCACCTACGATCTCCGCCGCGGGCTCGCGGGCGCACAATCGCACAATCCAGAGGATTTCATCACCCACGCAACAGCCGCTTCACCCAGCGAAAAAGGCAAGAAGCTGTGGCTCGACGCCCTCAATACCTTCTTCAGCCATGACGAGGAGCTGATCCGGTATGTCCAGCGTGTCGCGGGCGTGGTGTGCGTTGGCCAGGTCTTCTGGGAAGTCATGATCATCGCCTACGGTGACGGCCGCAATGGCAAGTCCACCTTCTGGAACACACTGGCCCGCGTGCTGGGTGACTACAGCGGCAACATCTCCGCGGATGCCTTGACGGTGGGCTGCAGGCGCAATGTCAAGCCTGAGATGGCCGAGACCCGAGGCAAGCGCCTCCTAATCGCTGCCGAGCTCGAGGAAGGTACCCGGCTCAACACCTCCACGGTCAAGCAGCTGACCTCCACGGACAATGTGTACGGCGAAAAGAAGTACAAGGACCCGCTCAGCTTTACGCCGAGCCACACGTTGGTTCTGTACACGAACCATCTCCCCAAGGTCGGCGCGATGGACAGCGGTATCTGGCGCAGGTTGGTGGTCATTCCCTTCACGGCGAAGATTGAGGGGAATAGCGACATCAAGAATTACGCGGACCACTTGTTCGAGAACGCCAGCGAGGCCGTCATGGCATGGATGATCGAGGGCGCGCAGGAAGCCATTGAGCTGGGGTTCAAGATCCCTTTGCCCGCGCGTGTCCAACGTGCGATCGAGGCGTATCGGGAGCAAAGCGACTGGCTCAACCACTTCCTGACGGAGTGCTGCGAGGTCGGCCCCGGCCTGGAAGCCAAATCGGGGGAGTTGTACACGACCTACCGCAGTTTCTGCACTGAGACCGGTGAGTACATCCGGTCCACCACGGATTTCTACGCGGCGCTGGAGGCGGAGGACTTCAACAGGCATAAAAAGCGATCTGGGATCTTCGTCAATGGCCTGCGGCTCGTGGATCGGACGTTCAACGATGACTTTCTTCAGTAACACCATTTAATAGGTAGTGTGCAGGTTGCGAAGGTCTCCACTAGAAAGTCCCTTAAGGGAAATTCAGGGTCAAATTTTCCCTATAGAGAGTTTTATACAGCGACTTCCGCAACCTGCACACAGGAGATAGGAGTGGAACATATGATGACCTTTTACGATTGGATGATAGCCCGATATCAGGGAAAAAACTCACCCCGCGGGGACCTCGCTGATGATATGTCGTCCGACAAATCCTGGCCCGCTGAAAACATCAGGGCGGCTATCCTGGAGCATCTCACTAGTCATGGTGCCTGCTCCGAGTGCGTTGAGGTGTTCAAACGCTGCTGGCGTGACTACAGAAAGAATGAGGAGGTATCTCCATGACCGATCAGATCGCGATCATATTCGATTCCGATAATCCAACCGTTAGCGGGCGCGAGCTGCACGCCTTGCTGAAAATCAACACCCGCTACAATGACTGGTTCCCCAGAATGTGCGCGTATGGCTTCCGTGAGGGAAAAGACTATTGCACATTTTTGAGTAATAGGTCTGACGGGCTTCCAGGCAAGCAGGCGATCGATCATGCGCTTTCCATCTCAATGGCCAAGGAGCTCTGCATGCTTCAGCGCAGCGAGATGGGCAAAGAGTTCCGTCGGTACTTCCTCTCCATCGAAGAAACGTGGAACTCGCCCGATAAGATCATGGAGCGCGCGCTTCAGATTGCCCATGATCGTGCCCTTGAAGCCGAGCGCCGGATCTTCGAGGAAAACAAGGATGCGTGAGAAAATCATCGAGCAAAACCTGGTACAGGCCGTCCGTCGGATGGGCGGCCTCGCGCCTAAGTTCACCTCCCCCGGATGGGCAGGCGCACCCGACCGCCTCGTACTCCTCTCCAGTGGGCGCCTGGCGTTCGTGGAAGTGAAAGCGCCTGGGAAGATCCTGCGCCCGCTGCAGGTAAGGCGGAAAGGGCAGCTGGAGGCGCTAGGGTTTCGAGTGTACGTGATCGACCGACCGGAGCAGATCGGAGGTGTGCTGGATGAAATACAAACCCCATGAGTACCAGGCCTACGCGACCGACTTCATCCTGACGCACCCTGTTGCCGCAATTCTCTTGGATTGTGGCCTTGGCAAGAGCGTAATCACACTGACGGCGATTCATGAGCTTTGCCTGAACCGCTTCGAGATCAGCCGGGTGCTGGTGATCGCACCCCTGCGAGTGGCGCGAGACACGTGGCCAGATGAGATTCGGAAATGGGATCACCTGCGGGGCCTGACCTACTCGGTCGCGGTGGGCACGGAAGCCGAGCGCAAAGCGGCGCTACGGCAGCAGGCCAGCGTGTACATCATCAACCGGGAGAACGTCCAGTGGCTGATCGAGAGCAGTGGCCTGCCGTTCGACTACGAGATGATTGTCATCGACGAACTGTCCTCCTTCAAGTCCTATCAGGCGAAGCGGTTCCGGAGCCTCTTGAAGGCGCGCCCCCACGTCATGCGGATTGTGGGCCTGACGGGCACCCCCTCCAGCAACGGCTTGATGGACCTGTGGGCGGAATTCCGGCTGCTGGACATGGGCAAGCGCCTGGGCCGCTTCATCACCCACTACCGGGACGAGTTCTTCCTGCCCGACAAGCGCAGTGCTCAGCAGATCTTCTCCTACAGACCCAAACCCGGCGCGGAGCAGGAGATCTACCGCCGGATCGCCGACATCACCATCAGCATGAAGAGCACCGACTACTTGAAGATGCCCGAGTGCGTGATGAACAAGGTGACGGTGACACTCTCTGACCCGGAGCATGAGGTATACACGCAGATGAAAAATGACCTCGTGGTCTCGCTGAACGGCGAGGAGATCGACGCGGTGAACGCGGCCGCCCTCTCCGGCAAGC
>CALGYL010000134.1 GCA_937934775.1 uncultured Clostridia bacterium | reverse complement strand
GCCGGAACCGACCGTTGCGCCGACCCCAGAGCCGACGCCTACGCCGGAACCGACAATGGTACCGGAGCCGACCTCAGAATCGACGTCTACCCCGGAACCGACAGCCGCCACGGAACAGACTCCGGTATTGACGCCGACGCCGGAACCGACCGTTGTGCCCACGCCGGTACCGGAACCCAAAGTATCGATGACAATGACCACGGATGACTGGGAATACCGGATCGGTATAAAAATTCGGTACAAGGTGACGGTGGCGAATGAAGGCAATGTGCCGCTGGAGCAGGTGACCGTTTCCGACGATCTGAACGGGGAACCGGAGACCATCGACAGGCTTGCGCCTGACGCTCAGCAGGAACTCTTCTTTGAATATGCCATTCCCAAGGATGCCAAGGTGGGGGAACTGAAAAACCGTGCGGAGGTATCGGCGCAGCCAGAAGGCGGTCTGGATGAAGTCACCGCGGATGCGTCCGTCAGCGTGACGGTTGTTGAGGGCGTGGCGGCCGCGCAGATTGATCTGCCACTCTCGGTCCAGCCCGGAAAAACCGTCAAGGGCACGGTCACCATTGACAACGGCACTTCGAAGGATCTGACCAACCTGAAGTACATCGTCGAACCCGAAGACGCGTCGGTGAGCCAAACAGCCAAACGGCTGGAATCTGACGGAACCCTGACGATAACGTATCAGCTGGAGCTGCCTCAGGACGCGGCGCCCGGCCCCAAGACGATGGGGGTGCACATCTCCGGCACGAGCGGCGGAAAGTCCGTGAAGCTGGACGCGCTGTCGGACGTGGAAATCGCCCGGGTACCCAAACTGACCGTCTCACAGGAGGCTTCCGAGGCCTCCGTCGCGCCGGGCAAGAGCGTTGTTTTCGATGCAAAAATTGCGAACGAGGGCAATGTCGCGCTGACGGGCCTCGAATGCTCCAGCGATCTGTGGGGCATTGTCATTGATTCCGAGTCCGTCAAGCCGTCGGACGGCGCGAAAGTCAACGCCGAAGCGCTGGGCATCCAGCGGCTGGAGCCGGGCGAATCGGTGAGCTACAGCTATTCCTACCAGGTTTCCGGTTCTGCGGAATCAGGAAAGTTTGAAAACAATCTTACCGTGACAGGCAGCGATGAGCTCACCGCGGAGGCGGTTACCGCGCAGGGCATCGCGACGGTCGAGGTGTCCGCGTCGCCTGGGGTCTCGCTCAGCCTGACGGCCGACAAGACCCAATATGCGCCGGGCGAGGACATCCAGTACACGCTGACGGCGCAGAATACCGGCAACGTGCCTTTGAAGGACGTGCGTCTGCAGGATCTGATGGAAGGCTTGAAGCTGACCGGCATCGACGCCACCGACGACGAAGGCGCTACGCAGCCGGGGAGCGAACCGGCTGTGGATCTGCCGCAACTGTCATCCGGCGCGTCGATCAGCGCCGCGTTTACCGCTACGGCGTCCGCTGTCACTCTGAGCGATCCTGGCGTGACCATCTCCGGCAAACGGTTCCAGCTAACGCTGAAAAACCAGGCCGAGGTATCCGGCAAGAGCGCGCAGGATGGCACCAAGATTTCCGATCAGGCGGAGAATTCCGTGACCATTGCCGGGGATATTGCGCTGGGCGTCGAAGCCAGCGCGGATGCCGAATCGTATACGCCCGGCGAGACCGCGCGCGTCCGCGTCAGGGTTTACAACGACGGAGACGCCGCGATCGAGAATATCGTTCTGGAGAACGATCAGGGCTTCGCCTATGAGGGCAAGAACCGCGCCTCCATCGGCGTAACCGACGCCTCCGGCGGTACGACCATTGAACGGCTGGAGCCGGGCGAGGATGTGACGCTTACCTACTCCTTGGCCGTTCCCGATGACTTTGCGCAGCAGACATTGGATGTGAACGCCACAGCCAAGAGCGCGTATGCTTCGGCCAGCGGGACGCTGTCGATTCCTGTGGCTGGGAAACCGTCCGGACAGGTACTGGTGAAGATGACCGCTGTCCGCGAGCAAGTGACGGCGGGAGAGGCTGCGGCGTTTGACATCACCGTAACCAACCAGAGCGAGCAGGTGCTGTACGCGGTCGACGTGGAGGCCGGACCTGACGGCGGAACGTTTACGGACCTGCCGGAAGGCGTGGAATCGGATGGCGGCGCGGCGCGAATTACGGAGTTGGCCGCAGGTCAGACGCTGCATCTGAACTATCAGGTGCCCACCCAGAGCGGAAACAGCGACAACACAGACCTTGAGGCAAGCGTGACCGCCACCGGGAAATATGATCAGAGCCGGGAAGAAGCGGTAACCGCTTCCGCCAGTGCGGGCGTCGGTTTGAAGCAGCCGGAACCTGCGGCAGACCGCTTGCCGATCAATGTTCTCATCATCGGACTGGCGGCCCTGGCGCTTCTGGCAGCCGCGGGTCTGATCCTCCTGGCACGCAGAAAGAAATAGCGGCTTTTCGGACGATGGAGCGTAATCACCCCGCGGACAGCACAAAGCCCGTAAATTGCAGTACGACTGCGATTTTCGGGCTTTATTACGCGTATTGTTCTTTGTTTCGGATTTGACGGGGGATAGGGACTCTACGATTTTACGGTGAAGGCGGAAGGTCCCTTGGTTATCAGGATGTACGCCACATCGGCCAGCAGCGACGCCACCATCATGATGATCATCACGATACGAGCGCGCCGAAGGCTGCGGTTCATCTGTTTCTCCAGATAGTCGGGCAGAAATTTCGCGATCGCCAGCGCCAGAATGAAGTTGAGGGGGAGCATCGATCCGTCGTCCTTCACCAGGAACAACATCGCGCCTGCCGCCGTACCCAGCACGGCGCCCGCGATGGACTGGTAACGCAGCCAAAGCTTTTCGTCAATCTTTGCCGCCTTTTCGGCGAGCGGGCCGAGGTTTTGTTCGGGTTCTTTCTTCTGGTCGTCCTGCAAGGATCATTCCTCCTGGGCGGCCGTATGAGCCGCGATATGTTGGGTTGAAGGGGTCACCGCTTCCTGTTCCGCCGGTTCGGCGCGCGGACTTGCCTGGAACACGGCTTTAGGAGGCGATGGTGAACACCTTGTCCAGATAATATGCGGCGATGCCCAGCGCATCGCCCGAAAGCCCGGAACGGGTGTAATCGATGGTGACGTTGCGCATCAGCATCCTGCCGCCGTTTTCCCCTGAAAAAGAGCGGAGTTTGTTCAGGAAGGCGTTCCCGAGCTGCTCGATGCCGCCGCCGATGACGATGCGTTTGATTCCTGTCAGGCAGATGGCGCTGTAGATGCCTCGGAACAGCTTTTCGGCAATGTCGTCCATCACATAGCGAACCGCGCTCTGACCCGCCTCGTAGGCGGCTCCGATGGATTCCAGCGTGATGGGATTGCCCGCTTCTCCGCCGGGGGTTGCTCTCCGGACGCGTTCCAGAATCGTATCGACGTTGATGTATTGCTCCAGGCAGCCGCGATTTCCGCACACGCAGCGCTTGCCTTCGGCATTGATGGTGACGTGGCCGATCTCCCCGGCGGTTTCCTCGGCGCCCAGAAACAGGTCGCCCCCGCACAGGATGCCCGCGCCGACGCCGTCCCTTACATAAATGTACATGAGGTCGTTGACTTCTTCTCCGATGGCGTCCAGCGCCTTTTTCTCCGCATAGGCGTGGGCCATGGAAGAATTGCCGAAGAACATCGGCACCCGGATCTCTTTTTCCAGCTCGGCCATCACCGCGCGGGAGAAGGAAACGTGCAAAGCCGACAGTGAGTAGGCGTCCTTTTCCTGCACGAAGATGCCCGGCGATACCACGCACACCGCGATGGCGCGGGCGGGATCGTACAGGTGGGATTTTTCCAGCGCGTTCCGGATCAGGTCCGCGTAGTCCGCGCCCGTATCCGGGTTGCCGTCGGATTCCGGATCATTGTCTTCAAACCCGCCGTACTGATCGGACGAGTGAGGGATGAACGATGTCTCCAGCGGCTGCATGTTTAGATCGTACAGGATGAACTGCGCGCCCCAGCGGCTCAGCGCGAACACCGGCAATTGCCGGCTGTCGGGATGGATACGGAGGTTTATGGGCTTTCTGCCGATGTGATCGGTCTTGGCTGGCCCTGTTTCAAAGAAAAGACCCATGCGGACCAGTTCATCTACCAGCGCCGATACCGTCGCGGCGCTCAGGCCGGTCGAACGGGACAACTGTACCCGGGTCATCTCCCTGCGTCCGTGCAGCTCCAGAAAAATGCGCTTCATGTTCTCTTCTTTAATCGCCTGTTGCGCCGGAGGCTTTTCGTCGCTCATCATTCCGCCTGGAAGATATCTCATAAAAAGCGATCCGTCCTCTCTCCATTCGGTGCAGCCGCACAAATTGACGCCAGCAACCTGATAAATAATTATAGTACATTGCACCAAATAATTCCATAGGCTGTATTAAGAAATAATTTTAACTCAACACGAAGATTTTCTGCAATATGCGATTGACAAGCTGCCGATACAGTGTCATAATAATAACTGTATTCGTTCGACGGTCGTATTAATAGGGGTATCGCCCGGAATATGACGGTATAGTGAATTAGGGGGTAAGGCAATGGACATGGTTTCCACGCTCAAGGGCTCCTATTTTGAGGAGGTTTTTCCCAAAGGGTGGGATATCGAGCGCATCAAGTCCTGCGTTTCCAATCCGCCGGAGAGCTACGCCCAAGCGCAACCTTTCTGGAATTCGGCCTTCCGCCCCATTCAGTGCGAGAACTTAGAAGAATTCGGTGCCTACATGGGCCATGAGATGGCAATGCAGATCAGGCTGGCCAGCGAAGAGGGCCGGGAACTGGTCATGATTTTGCCGGTCGGCCCGATGGGCATGTACAAGTGGGCTGTGTATTTCCTCAAGGAATGGAATGTTGGTTGCACCCATGTACATACGTATAATATGGATGAATGGAGCGACGAGACCGGCAGCACCCTGTCGCCGGAAGATCCCGCCGCTTTCCAGAACGCGATGACGGAAGCCTTCTTTGCGCCGCTTGGCGTCCTGACGGTGCCGCCCGCTCAGCGCAACTTCGCAACGAAGGAAAACCTGCCCACCTACTGGGAGAAGATCGCTGCGCTCCGCGCCCGCGGCGCAAAGCAGGTGTTGGTCTACGGCATCGGCCGCATGTGCCACATCGCCTTCTGGGAGCCTCATTTCGCGGAAGAAGTCAACTCCGACGAAGACTGGATGAAATCCACACACCGGTTGGGCGCGCGGCTCCATCCGCTGACGATTGAGCAGAACGCCATCACCAGCTTCCGCAGTTCCTGGCCGCTGATTCCCTGTTATGCCAACACCGTCGGCCCCAAGCTTCTGTTCTCCTCTGACTACGCCATCGGCGGCGCGGACGGCGTCCTGTCCCGCGGCATGCAGTGGCAGGGCATGAGTTTCTGGATGACGCTTCGCTATGGCCCGACACGTTTTGTCACTTCCAGCTTTATTCCGACAATACCCGGCAAGCTGTTCTTCATGAAGGAACTGGCCGGTCCTCTCTGCGCCGACACCAACTGACATCGCTTCGCCACTGAACGTGCCCGCGATACGCATCCGGCGGAGGTTGAGCCATGAGGAGCTTGTACGCAAAGGCCTGGTTTGAGACCGATTTACGCGTCCTGCCCGATCGGCCGGTCTCTGGGCGCATGGTGCGCGTACGTGTGCATGCCTGCGGCGTATGCGGAACCGACCTGCATTTCCTCCGGGATAACGCGGACTGGATCGCGCTGGGCCACGAGATCGCGGCGGAAGTCGTCGAAACCGGCGCTGAAGTGACCCGCGTTCAGACGGGCGACCGGGTGATCGTCGAAGATGTCACCATGTGCGGGGCCTGCGAAGCCTGCAAATCCGGGCGGTACGACCTGTGTCAGAACCCGTACCGGCTGGACGGACAGGGCGGCATGGCAGACCAGATGGTCGTCCACGAGAATATGCTCAACCGTTTCGAGGGCATCGACTGGATTCCGGCTTCCATGACGGAACCATTGGCCGTCGCCATCACCTGTGTTGACAAGCTTGAACTGCCGCTTCTGGGCTCGGTTCTGATCTACGGCATGGGCGCCATAGGCCTTCTCTGCGCCGCGTACGCCAGGAGAACCGGCGCGGGACGGGTGGATCTGGTCGCAAGGGATCCGAAGAGCCTCCGGAACGCGCGAGCCGAAGCAGCCGCCAAAGCGCTGGGCGCGGATCAAGTCTTCTATACCAAGGAAGCGGGCGTCATCCCCCCCGAAGGAG
>CALGYL010000133.1 GCA_937934775.1 uncultured Clostridia bacterium | reverse complement strand
CTACGGAATCCATGTGCTGGCCCACCCGGCCATCTCCAGGCCCAAGGAGCGCGTGACCACGCAGACGGTGCCGGGGCGTAGCGGGACGCTGACGATAACGGAAGGCGACTGCGTCTATGACGAGTTCATCGCGTCCTGCGAATGCATCGCACCGGACCCGGCGTCCATCCCCGCGTTCTCCGCCTGGCTACACGGCCCCGGCGTCGTGATGTTCGGGAACCGCCCGACCGGGTTTTATCATGCCCGCGTTTCGAACCAGATCGATTTTGAGACGGTGGTGCGCGGGCGACTGCAGCGAAAGTTCATGCTGAACTTTCGCTGCCAACCCTTCCTTTTCCTGCTGGGCGTTGAAATTATTGTGTTGACCTCCCCGGGTCAGATTGTGAACCAAGGTACCGTATTCGCAGAGCCCATTATCACGGTGGAGGGGACCGGCGACATTGACCTGATGTTCGGCGAGGTGACGCTGGGCATCACGGCGCTTGCTTCCTCAATCACCATTGATGTGCCGCAGCGGCTGGCGTACCATGACGGCGTCAACCTCACCGGCTCGCTGACCGGCGACGACTGGCCGACGCTGCCGGTGGGAACGACCACTATCTCCTGGACGGGCAATGTCACCCGCCTCACGATCACCCCCAACTGGAGGACGCTCTGATATGGGCGAAGTGTACATCTATCCACCGGACGCTGAGGACTTCGATACCATGGGCCTCTGCGGCGCGCTCACGCCCACCTCCTGTGTGCACACGGAAGCGCGAAACGATCTCTCGGAAATCAGGCTGGAACATCCCATTGATGGGAATGCGCGCTGGTCGTTCCTGCAGAATGACTACATCCTCAAGTGTGATGTGCCGGTGCGCACCGTGCCGCCCATCACGCCGGCGGGCATGCTGGTCACCGCCCATGAGGTCTGGACCATCAAGACCGGTACCACGAAGGCCCAGCGGAATCTCTACTATCACGCCACCGGCGGCAAGGTCCGCAGGAAGAACCTGCCGGTGGGGATGAACCTCCCGATCATTTTCAAGGGCGAGAACCGGAACAAGGCTGTATTCACCGGACGCAAGAGATACCGCTACAAGGGGCATTGGCGGTGGAAGGACTACACCTACTACGGCTGGATCGATCAGTCCGCCATCCAGTACACGCTGACTGAAGACTGGCCGAACGATCCCGCCGCGATCGAGACCGTCGCGCCCGCGTGGATCGTGGCCGACCAGCTGTTCCGCATCTACAAGGTAGAGCTTCGGGACGATGGCGTGACCGCCTACGCCCGGC
Organism: uncultured Clostridia bacterium; assembly: GCA_937934775.1. Classification (GTDB taxonomy): domain Bacteria; phylum Bacillota; class Clostridia; order Christensenellales; family Aristaeellaceae; genus JAEZHK01. Next base: position 3,509 of record CALGYL010000133.1, on the reverse strand, counting down.
ACATCTTCTATGACCTGCTGAACAACCTCACATCCTACCCGGCTGGAAACACGGACTGTGTATCAGCAATGGACGGCATCCTGGGGAACTGCCTGGTGCCCACGCCCTTCTCCGGGTTCACCGACATTGCCGGCGAGCGGGTCATCGACGGCTGGACGAGGGTGAATTCCGTCAGCGCGCTGCTCGACCCGGAGACCGGCGCGGCAGCGCTGTGGGACGCGGAACTGGTGCGCGACAACTTCGACTTCTTTCTGCTCCGGGACGCGGGGCTGAACCGCGGCGTCCGCATTGAGTATGCCAAGAACCTGCTGGGTGTCTCTTGCGAAGTGGACGCATCGGATATCGTCACCCGGATCGTCCCGGTCGGCAAGGACAAGAGCGGTGGGGACCTGCTGCTGGCGCCGGGCAGCTACGATGTGGATGGCACCGTGTACACGATCGCCGCCGATCAGACATGGATCGACAGCCCGCGTGCTTCCCTGTACCCCACACCCCATGTTCAGGCACTGGAGTGTTCCGGCGAGTGCAAGGAGACCAAGACCGTCACGAAGACCATGGTCCGCGTTCGCATGATCCGGGAAGCGCTAGCGGCGCTGGCAAACGACGCCGACCTGCCCAAGGTATCGCTGAAAGTCGAATTCCTATCGCTCGGGGATACCGAGGAGTACGCCCAGTACCGGAGCCTGGAGGATGTGTTCCTCTACGACCGGGTCCGGGTCAAGCACCCGGGTATTCAGCTCGACGTGCTCACCGAGGTCAACCGCGTCGAGTTCGACTGCCTGGGCGAGCAGTTCCGGTCCATTGAGCTGGGCTCCGTCCGCCAGGATATGCGAAAGACCGCCGTCGCCTCCTGGCAGCTGCCCTCCACTATCTCCGGCAAACGGATCGCCATGAAGAGCATCTCGGCGGCGCAGCTGGAACCGGAATCGGTGGAGGAGATCGACCTGTCCTTAAACGGCAGCGTGATCGGCGTCGCCGAACAGACGGTGGGGATCACCCTTGCCATTGTCGCTTCGCGGGGTGGCGTGTTGACCCCGGAGGTGCTCGAGACGGTCCTTACCGCGAGGGTTCAGCGGGGCGCGACCGACCTTACCACTCAATATGACGCTTCCCGTTTCTCCTGGACGCGCTCGAGTCCGGATGCGTATGGCGATAGTCTCTGGAACGCCTCGCACCGGGGAACCAAGATAATCACCGTCACCGCCGCCGACGTCAAGCGCCAGGCGGTTTTTCATTGCACATTGGAAGGAGCTTGAATCATGGCCGCATTGGCAACCGGACAGATCAGCATTGTAGACCTTGCGGACGGCAAATCACTGTCCTGCTACATCAACTCCAATCAACCGCGCATCCAGGTACAGGAGGTCAACGCGGGGACCTTTTCACCCGATTGGTCGATTTCGGCCGGCAACGTCATCCTGACGCCGGTCGTCTACGCCGATCAGGCGCAGATCCCGCTCACCCAATCGGGACTCACGATTGAATGGAAGCGCCGCGAAGGCTCCGCGTCCGAAACCGCGCTGACCACGGGGGAGTCGGTCACCTCAGGCGTGCTGACTGTCTCGCAGAACAAGATGGCTTCGATCTCCGCGGGCACGCTGACCTACATCGTCTATGTCACCTATTCTGACCCGGACACCGGGGAGATCATCTCCGTGTCCGCAGCCATCGACTTCGCGCTGGTCAAGACCGGCCAAAACGCGAAGAACTGCTGGATCTCCGGTGAGCAGGTGTTCAAGTACGCTTCCGGCTCCCCGACACCGAACCCGGCGTCCATCACCTTGACCGCGAACATTCAGAATGTCATCTTCTCCAAGTGGCAGTACAAGAATTCCTCCGGCGTCTGGACAGACTATCCCACCGGCGACGGCAATACGGTCATCACCACCACGACGCTGGTGGTTAAGCCCGCCCATGCGGTATGGGTGAACGATGTGGCGACTATCCGCGCAGTCACATCGGACGCCGGGATCGGCGACGCGACCAGCGTGTACAAGGTCGCCGACGGTACCGCGGGCGCAGGCGGATCAAATGGCGTTTCCGCTTCCGTCGCCATGCTGACCAACGAGAACATCACCTTTGCAGGGAACGTCTCTGGTCAGGTCTCCGCTACCAGCGTCGTCTGCAATGTCGTGGCCTATACCGGAACCACCAAGGTCACGCCCACGGTCGGAGCTGTCACCGGCGCGCCTACTGGAATGACGGTCGCTGTGGGCAGTGCCGTGAGCAACGAGATCCCGATCACCCTCACGATTGCGGCCAATGCCACACTGGGTGGCGCGGGCCAGCAGCAGGGCACGCTGTCCGTGCCGATCACCTCGCCCGTCAGCACCACGCTTGCCATCACCTGGTCCAAGGTCAATACCGGGGCTACCGGCTCAACCGGCGCGGCTGGCGCCAACGCGGTCGTGTTTTCGGTCTATGCGCCCAATGGCGCGGTGTTTCAGAACCAGTCGGGCACGCTGACTCTGGCGGCCGCCGCCTACGACGGCGCGATCGCCATCTCTTCCGGCGCGACCTATGTCTGGAAGAAGTATACCGCCGGCTCTTGGGCGACGATCTCTGGGCAGACGGCATCCACCCTCAATGTGAGCGGCTCCGACGTCGTGGGGATTCAGGCCTACCAGTGCGCCATGACCTATGGCGGCAAGACCTATATCGATACGTTCACGCTGACCGATAAGACCGACAACTACCAGGCGGCCATTGAAAGTACCGGCGGCAGTGTGTTCAAGAACACTGTCGGCACCTCCTGCCTGATCTGCCGGCTCTGGCAGAACGGCGTCGAGACGGATGCGCTGAAGTCAGCCACCATTTCGCAGACTGATCCTGCGTCACCGGCCACGGGCGCGTTCTACTATAAGGTCGTTCCATCTACGCCGCAGGTGGCGCTGATGCGCTACTCTGGTTCCGCGTGGGTGGATGTGACTGCGGATGTCACGTACAGGCACACGAAAACGTATACCTGGTACCGGCGCGACAAGGATGGGAACGCGCTGGACGGCGGCGCCGCGTTTGCTACCGGTAAGGTGATCTACATCGATGGGGACGATGTGACCGTGAAGACCACCTTCACGTGTGAGGTGTCGTGATGGTGATTGCAAGCGCGCAGTTTACCATATCAGATCTGACCGACGTCATCGCGCAGGCGACCGAACCTGCGAATCCGGTCGATGGGATGCTCTGGCGGAACACCACCACCAATGCACTGAAGGTCTACCGCGCTTCTCTTCCGGGCTGGGAGGTTGTGGCGGACAATCTGGCGATCCAGGGCTTGATTCAGGCGTTGCAAAACGGCACGATCAACAACGACGCCTTTAACGATCTGATGGATGCGGCCGGGGCGCTGACCGACTTCGCGTCGGCATCTTCACAGGCCACTTGGGACAACATTGCCAGTTCCCTGACGTTCGGGGCCGGGGGCCTTACGATCTCCAATAAGGTCGGTGATCTTTGGACGCGCCTTGCGCTGGAGCAGCTTGAATTCTGGAAGGGCAAAGATGCCGCGG
>CALGYL010000132.1 GCA_937934775.1 uncultured Clostridia bacterium | reverse complement strand
CACCCAGGAGAAAAAAGGCATGACGGCTCGGGATATGCTGCTCATCGGCATCCTGCTGGCGGCGGGCGCGGTGCTCAAGTTCTTCGTCGGTTCGCTTTTTAACGTGGGTATGAAGCCCAACTTCATCATCGCGATGTACTGCCTCATCATCCTGCTGGTTCGGCCCAAGCTCTATGAAGCCGCCATCATCGGCATTCTGGCGGGCGCGGTCTGCCAGTTCTTCCCCGGCCAGCCCTACCTGAACTTCGCAAGCGAACTGGTGGGCGCGGTGCTCATGAGTCTTTTGATCCGGATTCCGATGAACATCCGGATCCCGAACAATAAGACGATCTCGCTGCACCCAATCGTCGCGACCTTCCTGAGCACGCTGGCCAGCGGCTTCACATTCGTGGGCATCATGTACCTTCTGTATTATGCCGGCGCGGACATCAAGCCGACCCCGCTGGGCATCTTCCTGGGCATCATCTTTGGAACCGCGGCCATCAACGCCGTCATCGTCCAGTTGCTGCACATCCCGATGCGCCTCGTTCTGAAAAAACATTGAAAATCGATGATTCTTGCCGTTCCCGGCGTTTAAAGCGCTGGGAACGGCAGGAAAGAACGGCGCGAGCTTCCGGCGCGCCAAATCTAGGGAAAATCCTCAGACTCTTCACGTTGGAGGCCATTGCATGATCCGTCTTTCAGGCCTGAACTTCCAGTATAAGGACGCGCCGGGCTTCGCGCTGACCGACATCAACCTCACCATTGAGGAAGGCGAATTCGTCGGCATCATCGGCTCCAGCGGCGCGGGCAAGTCCACGCTGACCTACGCCCTGAACGGCGTCGTGCCCCACTACTATGGCGGCGACTTCTACGGACGCGTCACGATCGGAGGGCTTGACACCATCGAAGCCGGGGCTGCCCGGCTCTCACAGATCGTGGGCAGCGTGTTTCAGGACATCGACGGGCAGATGGTTGCCTCCGTCGTAGAGGATGAACTCCTGTTCGGTCTGGAGAACTTCGGCGTTCCCCGGGGTGAAATTGAAGACCGCATGCGCACGGCACTGGACGCGATGGGCATCGCGCCGCTTCGGAAGCGGGCAATCGCGTCACTCTCCGGCGGTCAGAAGCAGAAGGTGGCCATCGCGGCCATCATCGCGCTGAAACCCAAGGTACTGGTTCTGGACGAGCCCACCGGCGAACTGGACCCCCGGAGCAGCGTCATGGTCTTTGAAATGCTGAAAAAGCTCAACCGTGAATTCGGCATGACCATTTTGGTGGTGGAGCAGAAGATCATGCTGCTGTGCGAGTATGCCGAGCGCCTTCTCGTCATGGACAAGGGCCGGGTGCTGTTGGACGGAGCGGTGCGGGACGTGATCCAGAACATCGAATCCCTCACAGGCGCAGGCGTCAACGCCCCCCGGGTGGCTTCCCTCGCACACGAACTGAAAGTGCGCGGCCTGTACGGCGGGCCGCTGCCGGTGAACGTGCCGGAGGCGGAACGCATGGTGCGGGAGGTTCTGAAATGATTGCATTTCAAAACGTAACCTTCGGCTATCAGGAGACACCCACAATCCGGGACGTCTCCTTCCGCCTGGAGAGGGGCGAGTTCGCGGCGATCATCGGCGAAAACGGCGCGGGCAAGACCACCATCTCGAAACTGTGCAACGGCTTATTAAAACCCAACAAGGGCATCGTCTCCGTCTGCGGCATGGACACCAAAACCACCCGCGTAAGCCGCATCGCTCGGTCGGTGGGTTTTTTGTTTCAAAACCCGGACCGGCAGATCTGCCGGAACACCATCCGGGAGGAAATCCTGTTTGGCCTTACGCTGACGGTGGACGACCCGGCGGAGCGGTCGCGCCGCCTGGAGGCGGCACTCTCAGAATTCGGCTTTGACGGCGCCCGCAATCCCTTTTCCATGAGCCGCGGCGAGCGGCAGCGGATCGCACTGGCCTCCCTGATGGCCTGTCAGCCGGACGTGCTGATCCTGGACGAACCCACGACGGGCCTGGACTACCGGGAGTGCATGGAGATCATGGAGAAGATCGCCGTCCGGAACCAGGCGGGCGCGACGGTCCTGATGGTCTGTCATGACATGGAGATCGTGCAGGACTTCGCGCTGCGCGTTCTGGTTGTGGCGGGCGGACGGCTGATCGGAGACGGCCCCGCCGGATCGATCATGACGGATGCGGACCTCCTCGCCCGCGCGTCGGTGGCTCCGGCGCAGATCCCCCAACTGGCCCTCCGGTTGGGCGATGCATTCCACGGCGTTTTCACCATCGGGCAGATGGCGGACGCCATCGAAGGGCGGGTGCGATGATGGGCGGCTTTCTGGATTACGTGCCGGGCGACTCGCTCCTGCACCGGCTGAACCCGCTGACCAAGATGATCGTCGCCGTCGCGCTGTGCGCGGCGTGCTTTGTGAACGCGAATCCCCTTTTCGTACTGGGCATACTTGTGGTATCATTGTGTTTGGCATACTCGGCGGGGATTCTCCGGCGGGCGCTCCGGATGGTGACGGCGCTCGTCAAGTTTTCAATCCTTCTCTTTGTGGTGCAGGTACTGGTGATCCGGGACGGCAGGGCGCTATTTGATCTGCTCCCCGGCCTGTCCATCACGGACCAGGGCGTGATGTTCTCGCTGCTCTTTGTCCTTAGGATGATCGCGGCGACGCTGCCGCTTGCGATCATGCTGTCGGTGACCCAGATTTCGGACCTCTCCGGCATTCTTGTGGAGAAACTCCGGGTGCCCTTTAAATACGTTTTCGCGCTGACCACCTCGATGCGCTTCATTCCAATCTTCACGGCGGAGGCATCGGACATCATGGCGGCGCAGACCTCCCGGGGCGTCGATTTCGACACTCGCAACATTTTCCGGAAAATCGCGCTGATCCTGCCGTTGTGCGTGCCGCTTTTGATCAGTTCGGTGGAGCGGATCGACCGGGGCGCGATCTCTGCGGAACTGCGCGGCTTTTCAATGCGCGTGCGCGGCTCCAGCTACAAGTCCTACCGGATGCTGTGGATCGATTGGGCGGCGCTGGCGCTTTCCGCCGCGCTGATCGCGCTGGGCGTGTTTTGGGCAAGACCCTGAAAAACCGCCGCAAACTGTTGCGCCTGACTTGACAATCCGCCGGGCGGCAGTGGTAATAAAGAAAGGCCCCATCGCGGTTCTTCCGGAACGATTGGACGGTACGGCGTTGTTCGTCAGCGCCTTTCTAAATATGAATACGGGAGCAATGGAAATGAGCGAGAGAATTGCGAAGCGCAGCCTCCTGATGGGCAACGAAGCCATCGCGCTGGGCGCGATGCGCGCGGGCGTGAAGCTGGTCGCCGGATACCCCGGCACGCCCTCCACCGAGATTCTGGAGTCCGTCGCCAAGCGGAACGACGGTTCCATCTATGTGGAATGGTCTACCAACGAGAAGTCCGCGCTGGAGGTGGCCGCGGGCGCGGCCTACGCCGGCGCGCGGGCGATGGTGACGATGAAGCAGGTGGGGCTCAACGTGGCTTCGGACCCGCTGATGAGCCTCGCCTACGTGGGCGTCAAGGGCGGCATGGTGGTGGTGGTCGCGGACGATCCCGGCCCCATTTCCTCCCAGACCGAGCAAGACACCCGCCAGTTCGCGATCTTTTCGAAGCTGCCGGTGTTTGACCCGGTCAGCCCGGAGGAAGCCTACCGCATGATCGCGGACGCCTTCGAATACTCCGAGAAATACGCGACGCCGGTGCTCTTCCGCCCCACCACCCGCGTCTGCCACGGTTGCGCCAGCGTAACGCTTCTGCCTCCGCTCGAAATCAAAGCGCCGGAGGGCTTTGTGCGCGATTCTGGCCGCTTCGTCATTTTCCCCCGCCTTTCGTATCAGAACCATCTGAAGATTGAGGCGCGCAATCCCGCGCTGGGCGATGAATTCTCCGCCCTCCCCTACAACCGGATTTCCGGCTCGCTGGACGCCCGGCTCGGCGTCGCCGCGGGCGGGGTCAGCTATGAATACGCGATGGAGACGCTGAACACGGACGAGGTGAGGGTGCTCAAGGTCGCGACGCCACACCCGTTCCCCGAAAAACTGGCGCTTGAGTTCCTCGATGGGCTTTCCGAGGTGCTGGTGCTGGAGGAGCTGGACCCGGTGATTGAACGCGCGCTGATCCACATCGCCGGGAAGCATCACCTGAACGTGACCATCCGCGGAAAGCTGACCAAAGACACCCGCTGCGCCGGAGAGAACAGCGTGGAGAGTGTCCATTCGGACATCGAGCGCTTCCTGGGCCGCGGCAGCGTGCCGGTGCCCGTACCGGACGACGCCTGTCCCGCCCTGCCCGTCCGCCCGCCGGTTCTGTGCGCCGGGTGCCCGCACCGGGCGTCCTTCTATGCGGTCAAGGTGGCGGCCAGGGGCAGAAGGGCTTTCTTCACCGGCGACATCGGCTGCTACACGCTGGGCAACGCCGCGCCCCTCAACATGGTGGATACCTGCCTGTGCATGGGCGCGGGCATCACCGTGGCGCAGGGCATCGGCCGGATTGACAAGGACGCGCTTTTGTTCGCCTTCGTGGGCGATTCCACGTTCTTCGCCTCGGGCATACCCGGCGTGGTCAACGCCGTCTACAACAAAAGCGACATGATTCTGGTCGTCGTGGACAATTCCACCACCGCCATGACCGGCAACCAGCCCCACCCCGGTACCGGGCGCGCGATGATGGGCGGCGAGGCGCGCCCCGCCTCCATCCCGAAAGTCTTGGAAGCGCTGGGCGTGGATCTTCTGATTCAGGCTGATCCGCTGGATCACTTGGCATCGGTTTCGGCGGTCCGTAAGGCCATTGACGCGCCGGGCGTCCGCGCGATCATCTTCAAGTCCCCCTGCGTCGCCAACATTAAAAAGGTCAAAGTCTGCCGGATCGACCCAATCAAATGCACCGGCTGCAAAGCCTGCGTGAAGCTGATCGGCTGCCCGGCGCTGGCGGTGGAGGGCGAGAAAGTCGTCATTGAGCCCGCGCTCTGCAACGGCTGCACCCTGTGCGCGCAGATCTGCCCGCATAGGGCCATTGAGGAGGCGAACGGCCATGAATAGAAACATTCTCATCTGCGGCGTGGGCGGACAGGGCGTGGTGCTCACCTCCAAACTGCTGGCCAGAGCGGCCATGGCCAAGGGCCTTGATGCCCGCACGGCGGAAACCATCGGCATGGCCCAGCGGGGCGGCGCGGTGGTCAGCCACGTGCGCGTCGGTTTTTTCCATTCTCCTCTGATCCCCAAGGGATCGGCGGACCTGATTCTGGCGCTGGAGCCCGCGGAGGCTGTCCGCTGCCTGGAATACCTAAAGCCGGAGGGAACGGTCATCGCCAGCACCAAGGCGGTCAAGCCGGTCACGGCGGCGCTGTCCGGCGGCGGATACCGGGCGGAGGAGATGCTCGCCTACCTCGCATCCAGAGCGAAGCTTCACGCCGTCGATACCGAAGGCATCTGCCGGACGGCGGGAAGTGACCGGGCGGCCAACATGGCGCTTCTGGGCGCGGCGGCGGCCACCGGCGAACTGGGTTTTACCCTTGGCGAAATTGAAGAAGTGCTTGCGGAACTCGGCGGGAAATTCCTGCCCGTTAACCTGAGCGCGCTGCGCCTGGGCGCAGAGGCCATTACGAAGGGAGCGACGTTCGCGTGAAGATGACCGAAACCCAATTTGAACTGATTAAAAATCAGCTGAAGAAGCTGACCACGATGCCCTGCTTCTATAAAACGAAGCTGGAGGGTGTGGACATTGACGCCATCGAGTCCCAGGAGGACTTTGAGAAGCTGCCCTTCACCTGGAAAGGCGACCTTCGGGAGGCCTACCCGCTGGGCCTGATGAGCGTACCCGAGGAAGACATTGTGCGCATTCACTCGTCCTCCGGCACCACGGGCACCCCGGTCATCATCCCCTACACCGCGAAAGATGTCGAGGACTGGGCCATCATGTTTGAGCGTTGCTACCGGATGGCGGGGCTGACGAAGCTGGACCGCGTGCACATCACGCCGGGCTACGGCCTGTGGACGGCGGGTATCGGCTTTCAGAACGGCGCGGAAAAACTGGGCGCGATGGTCATCCCAATGGGCCCCGGTAACACCGACAAACAGCTCAGGATGATGGAGGACATGAAGTCCACGGTGCTCTGCGCCACGTCCTCCTACGCGCTGCTTCTGGCGGAGGAGATCGCCAAGCGCAACCTGAAGGATCGGATCCACCTGAAAAAAGGCATCATCGGCTCTGAGCGCTGGGGCGAGAAGATGCGCAGGCGCATCGCAAACGAACTGGGCATCGAACTTTACGACATCTACGGCCTCACCGAGGTCTACGGCCCCGGAATCGGCATGAGCTGCGCGCAGGAGTGCGGCATGCACATCTGGGACGATTACATCTACTGCGAAATCGTCGACCCCAAGACCGGCGAGACTGTCCCGGACGGCGAGATCGGCGAACTGGTCATCACCACCCTCAAAAAAGAGGGCGCGCCGCTGATCCGCTACCGCACCCACGACCTGACCCGCTTCCTGCCGGGCGACTGCGCCTGCGGCTCCCCCTTCCCCCGCATCGATACCCTGATCGGCCGCACCGACGACATGGTGAAGGTCAAAGGCGTCAACATCTTCCCCAGCCAGATTGACGAGATGCTGAGAACCGTGCCCTGCGCCTCCAGCGAGTACCAGTTCATGCTGGACCACATGAACGGCAAGGACGAATGCCGCCTGTTCGTGGAGCTGAACCCCGGCTACGATTCCAAGGAAGCCGCGGGCGAAATCGGGCGCGAGTTTAAAAACCGCATCGGCATTTCGGTGATCGTGCTGCCGGTCAACATTGGAGATCTGCCCCGCAGCGAGAAGAAATCCACCCGCATCTTCGACAACCGATATTGATATCCGCATTGACACGTAAAAGGCCGCGCCGTATCCTGAAATATATGGCGCGGCTTTTCGCAAGGAGTTCTTCGCATGCTTGGCATCACTAACTACCTTGTTTTTCTTACCAGCGGCATCCTGCTCAACATCACACCCGGCGCGGATTCGGTGTTCGTACTCAGCCGCAGCGCCTCGCAGGGGCGCAGGGCGGGCGTGTGTTCCGCGCTGGGCGTCGGCACCGGCACATTGATTCAGGCCGTACTGTGCGGTCTGGGTCTTTCGGTACTCTTGCAGAAATCGCCGCTGGCTTTCCGGATCGTGAAATCCGCGGGCGCGGCGTACCTGATCTACATGGGAGTTCGGCAGCTTCTGGCAAAGCGGACCGCAGATGGAGGCGCCGCCGCCGTGGAAGCAGCCCCCGCCCGGCGATACTACTTCCAGGCGCTTTTGACCAACCTTTTAAACCCGGCGGTCACGCTCTTTTTTCTGACGTTCCTCCCCCAGTTCATTCTGCCGGACCAACCCTACGGGCCGCTTCCCTTCTTCCTTCTGGGCGCGACGCTGGCGACCACCGGCACGATCTACTGCGTGCTGCTCGCGCTGTTCGCCGCGAAGCTGACCGACAAACTTCGGGCGGGTTCCTTAACCGCCCTTTGGCTGAACCGAATCGCGGGCGCGGTGTTTCTCGCGATGGGCGCGCTGGCGTTCCTCTATTCGGCTTCTATCATCGCATGAAAATGGACGCCCGCGGTTGCGAGCGCCCATATTTTATTTTGCCTATTGCAGCGCAGCCGCCAGCGCGTCCACATCCTGCTCCTGCGTAGCCCAGCTGGTCACAAAGCGGGCGACCTTCATACCGTCCATCTCCGCGGTGATTTCAAACTGGAAATTCTCTATGAGCCTTTCCAATACAGCGTCCGGCAGCGCGACGAAGAGCTGATTCGTCCGGGAATCGGTGTACAGCGCGCGGCCCGCCTTTTCGGCGCCCGCCCGTAGGCGCGCCGCCATTTTATTCTCATGGCGGCCGATCTCGTAGTACAGCCCATCCTCAAACAGCGCCAGGAATTGAAGGCCCATAAGCCGTCCTTTCGCCATCATCGCGCCGCGCTGCTTGATGGTATAATCAATGTCCGTCTTCAAATCCTCCCGGAGGATCACCAGCGCCTCGCCGAAAAGCGCGCCGCTCTTGGTGCCGCCGATGTAGAAGCAGTCGGTAAGGTCCGCAATGTCTCGGATGGTCAGATCGCTCTCCGACGCCGCCAGCGCGGAGGAAAGCCTGGCGCCGTCCAGGTACAATATCAGCCCGTTTTCCAGGCAGCAGGCGCGGATCGCCTTCAATTCTGCCAATGTGTAATGGGTGCCCACCTCGGTCGTATCGGAAAGATACACCATCGCGGGCTTCACCATGTGCGGGCCTTCGTGCGCCGCGAGCACCCGCGCAATCAGCGCCGGGGTCAGCTTGCCGTCCCGGGCGGGCGCGGTCAGGACTTTGTGGCCGGTGGCCTCGATGGCGCCGGTCTCATGGACGTTGATGTGTCCGGTTTCGGCCGCGATCACCGCCTCATGGGGCCGAAGCGCGTGGGCGATCATCAGCTGGTTTGTCTGGGTGCCGCCGGGAATGAAGCGGATCAGCGCGTTCGGCTTCGCGATCTCTCGGCGGAGGAGCGCTCTCGCGCTTTCGCAGATTTCGTCGTCGCCATAACCCGGGGTCTTCGCCAGATTTCCGTTCACAATTCGTTCAAGGACGCGTGTTTCCGCTCCCTCCGAGTAGTCGTTTCGGAACCAATGCACTGCAGTCCACCTCCGGGTTTTTATGATACGCCATGCGCGTCCATTTGGCAAGAATAAGAATTCATCGCTTCGACACAAAAGCGGTCGAAAGCCCAGCTTGACAGGATCGAGTCCGCGTGATAAATTCAGGGAAAGAATGGTGCAATATAGTAAGGAGCGTACGCAATGGATAGCGCATGGCAGACGGTACAACAGTTCGCAATCAATTTTTACGCGGGCGCGCAGTCGGTAGTGAAGGCGGCCGAACCCTGGCAAATTTTGCTGGTGGTCGGCGCGCTGATCCTGATGGTTCTGTTTCTGGCCATTGGCCTCAGGGTGGCGAATCACTCGGGTGACGCAGTGGCAATGGCGCTGGACGAGCATGAGCGGCAGTTGAAGGACGCACAGGACCTGGCCGCCAAGGCGGAGGAAAAAGCCGTCAAGGCGGAAGAAACGGTATCCAAAGCCCAGCAGGAGAAGCAGGAAGCGCTGGCCAGACTGGAGAGCGCCAAGAACCTGCAGCTTGTGGAAAATTCCAACCAGCTGGCGCTGGCCAAGTCCCGGATCGAGCAACTGGAACGGCTTCAGAGCGAGGAAACGGTCTTTTTAAGCAGCGCGCGGATGGAGGCCTCACGGATCGTCCGGGATGCCAAGGACTACGCCTTCACCGTAGGAAGCCGCGCCGACGTGGAATACGCCGAGATGATGCGCCACGCCAACGAGGAAGCCGAGAATCTGCGCGGCCTATCGCAGCAGCGGTTGGATCAGGCCCATGATACGTTGAAGAAGGCGCTGAACCGCGCCACGGAAATCATCGCCGAAGCCCACGCCGAGGCGGCGCGCTCCAACCGGCCCTGGTATGAAGCGCCCCCGGCCCGGCTGATGGACGGCGAATCCAGCGCCGCAAACAGCGCTTATTCCGCGCCGGAAGAACCCGCCTCCCCCACCTCCGAAGGTGCTCAGGACACATAATCGCCGGGATTTTACGGCGAAATGCCCCGAATCAACAAAGAAACGCATCTTTATTTCCGGGTCCGCCACATTTTCGCCGAAGATTTTCGGTACGATGTGGTCAGAATTCAGAGGGGGTGCTTTTCATGGAGGAGGCCCGTAGCGGCTACCTCATTTTGATTGCGGACGACGATGTGCATGTGCATCAATCGCTGACGACGTATTTCCGTCGCGAGGGCTACCAGACGCTCTCCGCCTACGACGGCGAAGATGCCATCCGGCAGGTTCGTCAGTCACGGCCCGATATGATGCTGCTGGACATCATGATGCCCAAGATGGACGGTCTGGTCGTCTGCCGGGAGGTACGCAAGTTTTCAACGCTGCCCATCATCATGCTTACGGCAAAGGGTGAGGAATTTGACAAGCTCCTGGGGCTTGAGTTGGGCGCGGACGACTATATCACAAAACCCTTCAGCCCGCGCGAGGTGCTGGCCCGCGTCAAAGCGGTGCTGCGCCGCATGTACGAGTTGAAGGAGGAGGAAAAGAGCAAGCATCTGGTGGTCTCGAACCTCGATATCGACATGGGTGCGTTTATTGTCAAGCTGGGCGGACAGGTGGTTCCCTGCACACCCAAGGAGATCGAAATACTGTGGACGCTGGCCTCCAATCCCGGCATGGTGTTCAGCCGCGAGCACCTTTTACAGAGCATCTGGGGCTATGACTTCCTGGGCGATACCCGGGCGGTGGACAGCCACATCAAGCGCATCCGCGCAAAGCTCTGCCAGACCGGAAACCCCTGGGATATAAAAACTGTATGGGGAGTCGGATACCGTTTTGAAATTGCTTCATAAACGCTCCGGTCGCGGCTCCATCTTCTTCAAGCTGCTAACCGGATACCTGACTGTGACGCTTGTCATCATTTTGCTGACAGGCGTCGTCAGTTATGTTCTTTTGCGAGGCTATCTGATCGAAAACAACAAGCATGACCTGCTCAACAAGGCGGAAACGCTCACCAAGATGGCGCAGCGCCCCGGCGGCTTCTCCCGTGTGCTGGATCTCCCCCGCATCGGTGAAATCCAGAATTTGACCGACGCGCAGGTCATCTACATCGACAGTGAGATGCAGGCGCGCCAGATTCCCGACTCGCGACGGCCGGACCTGATGAACCAGGGCGTACCCCAGGATTTCCAACTTCTGGATGTGATTGACTCGCTGGATCAGCAGCTGCTCAAGTCGCTGCTTGACGGAAACACCGCGGTCGACGTACGCAAGCTGGACTTCATGCAGGATCAAATGGTCTTTGCAGGCGCGCCCATTAAAAACAGCGACGGGATCACCAAGGGCGCATTGCTTCTGTGCCGCCCGCTCCGGGAGGTCAGTGTCGCCAGCCAGAGTCTGATTCGGTTGATGGCCATCGCCTTCCTGATCTCAGGCGTGATGGCCTCCTGCATTGCCTATGTCTTCAGCAGGCGAATCACCCGCCCCCTGACCGCGCTCAACCGGACGGCGGCGCATATGGCGGAGGGCTTTTACGGGGAGCGCGTAGGCATCACGCAGAATGACGAGATCGGGCAGTTGGGCACGACGCTGAATCTGCTCTCCGGCCGCCTTGCCACAGTGATCAGCAATCTGAACGAGGAAAAGAGCAAGCTGGAAAAGGTGCTCTCTTCCATCGGCGAGGGCATCATCGCCGTCGACCGTCAGGGTCAGGTGGTACACCACAATCAGGCGGCGCTTTCGCTTCTTTCCATGCCGCCCAAGGCGACTCAATCGCAGAGCATCCGGCAGAACCTGACCGATATGCTGCGCCGAGCCACCGACGGGGATGAGCGGGTGGTCAGCCGCTTCAAGGTACGGGACCGAATCATCGAGGCCGTCGCCTCCCCCATCCGCAGCGAGGGCGACGGCGCGACGATCGGCGCGGTTTGCCTGCTGCGCGACATTTCCGAAGCCGAACGCCTGGAGCAGATGCGCAGGGACTACATTGCAAATATCTCCCACGAGTTGCGGACGCCGCTCACCGGCATCCGCGGCATGGCGGAGCCGCTGCTCGACGGCTACATCGAAACCGAGCAGGAGCGGCAGGAGTGCTACCGGGTCATCTATGACGAATCCCTTCGGCTTGAAAAATTGATCGGCGAGATGTTGGACCTGAGCCGATTGCAGGAAGGCCGAATCAAGCTGGAACTGGAACCGATGGAACCTGCCGGGATTTTGGAGGCCGCCCAGCGCCGCCTGAAGGGAAGAGCCGCCGAGGGCGAAGTGGAACTGGATGTGGAGGCTCAAGAGGGCCTTCTGGTAATGGGCAACGAGGACCGTATCCTGCAGGTGCTGATCATCCTCATGGACAACGCGCTCAGCTTTACGCCTCCGGGCGGCAAGGTGACGCTGTCTGCCCACCGGACGGGGAAAAAAGTGGCGCTCAGCGTACGGGACACCGGCGCGGGCATCGATCCCGGAGACCTCCCCTACATTTGGGAACGGTTCTACAAAGCGGACAAGTCCCGCATGCGAACGTCCGGCACGGGCTTGGGCCTTTCCATCGCAAAGCTCGTGGTGGAACTGATGGGCGGCGAAATCTCGGTTAAAACGAAGCTGGGCGAAGGCTCCACGTTCACCTTCACGCTGGACGCAGCCGAGGAACCCGTAGCGTAGAAACAAAACCAAAAAATGCCGGCGAACGCGCGATGCTTCGCCGACATTTCAGAGCATCAAAGAATCCTGCAGATTCTTTGATGCTCTGAAAGGAAGCAGACGCGTACGCCTGAAATTTTCCGGTCTTTCCGGGGATTCTATGGCACGCCCAATCTCTTTCAATCTTCCATCAAAAATGCTTCCAACTCACGCGGCGCGCCAAATTGGTACGCCGCGTTTTTCAGCATATAGTCCCGGGTCACAAACGCCGTGTCCGACCAACCGGCCCAGGCGAAGTCTACATTCCGGCTCCGGGCCATGTCAAACCCCAGCTTCAGGTCGTCCACCATCAGAAGATCCTTCGGTTCAAAACCCAGCGTTCCCATGATCGCGTCCAGCGGATACGGGTGGGGCTTTCGCTGAAGCTCCGGCAGCTCCCAGCCGAAGACCATGTCCGGTTCGAAGCCAAAGTGCGCCCGGTAGTCGCGCAGGATGGTGCGCTTCTCCGAATGGGATACCACGCACACCCTTCCGCCCTGTGCGCGGTAACGGGTCAGAAACCGCTCAAAACCCTCGTAGCAGTCGGGAACGCGCTGCGTATAGCGCTTCCAGATTTCCTGCTCAATCCCCATCTCCGCGTCGGTAAACTGGTAGACGTTCCGGCACATGGGCAAAAAGCCGGGGTCGAAGTTATGGGTGATGAACTCCCCCAGCGTTGGCTCCGGCATCTCGGGCCGAAGCAGCCGCACGGTTTCTACGAAGGACGGGTAGTGGATCTCCGGCGTAGAGCGGACCAGCGTGTCGTCATGGTCCAGGACCAGACAGGAATAGCGCATGGCAACCTCCAGTTTTTTCCTTATGTGACTTGGTCACGGAAGCGGGCGTCCGGGCGGAGTATACTTGAGCCACAAATAATAAAGGAGCGCGATACACAATGTCCGTTGTAAATTTGACCATGGAAAACTTCCAGCGGGAAGTCTTGAACAGCGATAAGCCGGTGCTCGTCGATTTCTGGGCCAGCTGGTGCGGCCCCTGCCGGATGGTGTCCCCGCTGGTGGATCAGATCGCCACCGAAAACGAGGACGTCAAAGTCGCCAAGGTGGACATCGACGCCCAGCCGGAACTGGCGAACGCCTTCCGTGTAATGAGCATCCCCACCCTGATGGTCTTTAAAGAAGGCAAGGTGGCCAAAACCGCCGTCGGCGCGCGGCCCAAGGCCGCGATCCTGGCGATGCTGGACTAGAAGTCCGCTCACTTAAAGCAGCGCCCTTAGGCCCTTCCGGTTCAGCACGGTGACACCGCCCCGGGACAGCGAAACCAGTCCTTCCTGCTGAAAGTACTTCAGCATCCGCGTGACGGATTCGCGCGCGCCCCCCAGGTAGCGCGCGATTTCCTCCTGCGTCATCCGCACGGTATCACCGCCGCGGGCGACCTCGTCCAGAAGGAACACCGCCAGGCGCTTGTCAAAGCTCATAAACAGGATCTGCTGCATCGCCCACATCACGTCGGAGAACCGTTCGGTGACCTGCCTGTAGGCGAAGGCCTCCACGTAGATGTTTTCGCGCTGAACCTGATCGAAGACGGATGGCTTGATGACGCACAGCTCGCAATCGGCCGCGGCATCGATGCGCACCTCAAAGGTGATCGCGGACAGCGCGCAGCTGGCGCTCATCACGCACACGTCGCCGCCATTCATCCGGTAGAGAGTGACCTCGCGCCCCTCCTCGGACAGCATGTAGACCCGAAGCTCCCCCGAAAGGACCATAAGGACGCCGGCGCAGTCGTTGGACCCTCCGTGAATGTTGGAACCCTTGGGGTAGTGGTGGCAGGCGGTGCCCTCGATCAGCATTTCCCGCTGCGCAGATGTCAATTGATTCCAAAATGGCAAGAAGCGGGGAAAGACGGCGGATAGATCCCTTTCCGGCATTGTAAAAATCCCCTTTCAACACTATAATATCATAAACGGGCGACATCGAAAAGTCTATTTAGGAGGCAATGGCCATGAAGGTTGTCATCATCGGCGGCGTGGCGGGCGGCGCTTCGGCCGCGGCGCGGCTCAGGAGGCTGGACGAGAAGGCCGAGATCGTGATGCTGGAGAAGGGCGAGTACATCTCCTTCGCCAACTGCGGCCTGCCCTACTACATCGGCGGCGAGATCAAGCAGAAATCCGCGCTGACGCTTCAGACGCCCAAGAGCTTCAACGCGCGCTTCAACGTGGACGTGCGTACGCTCAGCGAAGCCGTCAGAATCGATCCGGCCCGGAAGGTCGTTTCGGTCTTGAACCATGCCACCAGCGAGACCTATGAACTGGGATACGACAAGCTGATTTTGTCACCTGGCGCGGAACCCTTCGTGCCGCCCATCGAAGGCGCGAAGTCAGACAAGGTGTTCACCCTCCGGAACATCCCCGATACCTACCGCATCAAGGACTATATTGAACAGAAAAAGCCGCGCACGGCCATCGTGGCGGGCGGCGGATTCATCGGCGTGGAGATGGCGGAAAATCTGATCCTGGCGGGGCTTCAGGTGACGCTGGTGGAGATGCTGGATCAGGTGATCGCGCCGATCGACTATGAGATGGCGCAGGACGTACACCGTCACATGGAGCAGAAGGGCGTGCGCCTGATGCTGGGCAAGTCGGTCGCGCGCATCCGCGAGGCGGGCGAAAGCCTGGTCGTAACCGTGGGCGACAGCGACATCCCGGCCGACATGCTGATCATGGCGGTGGGCGTCCGGCCCGACAGCCGCCTGGCCAAGGAGGCGGGGCTTGCGCTCAATCCCCGCAGCGCAATCGCGGTAAACGACCACATGCAAACCTCTGACCCCGACATCTACGCCGTCGGCGACGCCATTGAGATCACCGACTTTGTGACCGGCGACAAGGGCTATGTTCCGCTGGCTGGCCCGGCCAACAAGCAGGGCCGCATCGCCGCGGACAACATTTCGGGGCTTGACAGCCGCTACGAAGGCACGCAGGGTTCATCCGTCCTCAAGGTGTTCGACCTGACCGTCGCCTCCACGGGCATCAACGAAAAGACCGCCAAGCGCCTGAAGTTGGACTACGACAAGTCCTACACCTATTCGGCCAACCACGCGGGCTATTACCCCGGCGCGGTCAACATGTCCATCAAGGTGATCTTTGAAAAGAGCACGGGCCGCATACTGGGCGCGCAGGCGGTAGGCTACGATGGAA
>CALGYL010000131.1 GCA_937934775.1 uncultured Clostridia bacterium | reverse complement strand
CCGCGCACTTCACCAGGTCGGCCTTCCAGGTCTTTTCGTTGGGGGCGTGGGCTTCTTTCTCCTTGCCGGGGCCGAAGCCGATGCAGGGGATGCCGTAGCGACCCATGATCGAAACGCCGTTGGTGGAAAAGGTCCACTTGTCGACCACCGGTTCGCCGTACATGCCGCGGAAGGACTCCACCATGGCCAGCGTGGCCGGGTGGTCCGCCGGGATGACCCAGGTGGGGAAGTAGCAGTCGGTCGGGTAAGTCAGGCCGGTCCAGGAGGGGCGCTCGTAGCTGTACATCGTGACATTGGCGTTGTATTTCTGGCAGGCGGGCAGGTTGCGCACTTCCTCAAGGGCCATCTGGTAGGTTTCGCCGTCGGTCAGGCGGCGGTCAAGCGACACCGAGCAGCTGTCGGCCACGGCGCAGCGGGACGGGGAGGTGAAGAAGATTTCGCTGGTGGTGACGGTGCCCTTGCCCAGGAAGGGATCGTAATGCAGGTGGTTGTTGAGCTCCTTGATCTCCAGCAGGATCTCGGCCATCTTGTAAATCGCGTTATCGCCGCGTTCCGGCGCGGAGCCGTGGCAGCTTACACCCTGCACATCCACGCGGATCTCCATGCGGCCGCGCTGGCCGCGGTAGATGTTGCCGTCGGTCGGCTCGGTCACGACCACGAATTCGGGCCGCACCTTGTCCTCGTTGATGATGTACTGCCAGCACAGGCCGTCGCAATCTTCTTCCTGCACCGTGCCGGTGACCAGCACCGTATACTTGTCGGACAGGAGGCCCAGATCCTTCATGATCTTCGCGCCGTAGACCGCGCTGACGATGCCGCCCATCTGGTCGGAACCGCCGCGGCCGCCGATTTCCTCATCGTTCTCGTAGCCCTTGTAAGGGTCGAAGGTCCAGTTGGACAGGTTGCCCACGCCGACGGTGTCGATGTGCGCGTCGTAGGCGATCAGCGTCTTGCCGGTGCCCATGTAGCCCAGCACGTTGCCCATCGGGTCGATGACGACCCTGTCAAAACCCACCGCTTCCATTTCCTTGGCGATGCGGCGGATGTGGCCTTCCTCGCCGCAGCTCTCGCCTGGGATGGCGATCAGATCGCGCAGAAATTTGGTCATTGCGGCCTTGTAGCCCTCGGCGGACAATTTGATGCGTTCAAAATCCATGGTATTTCCTCCTTTGTCTTTCAAGCCATTCCAACAAATTCATGGGGGAGGCTGCCGGGGACTCCGCCCCGGACTCCTGCCAGAGGGATTGAATCCCTCTGGACTCCCCGCAAGGGTTTCATACTATCGCACCCAAACGCTTTTCGGATACCAGACAGACATCATGCAACGAATGGTCTGTCGCCGGCCCCTCATCCATTTCTGACCCGAAAAATGGACACACCGGCGGACATTTCAAAGTTCAGGGCAGGGTCAAGGGGGATGATCCCCCTTGCGGGTTTCCAAAGGGCAGCGCCCTTTGGCGTCCCCTTTACCTTCACTCGCAGGACGGGTATTTGCCATCCCAGACGATCTGGCGGTAGTTCTCCGGATCGGTGTCGCCCTCGGTAGAGAACAGGAGCACGGCGGAATTCTCGTCGATTTCCAGCGCCCTTTTCAGCTTCTCCTCTTCCGTCCGCTCGCACATCGCGGCCAGGAGCCCCACGCCCACCGCGCCGGATTCACCGCTGACCACCTTTGGGTCGTCCCCAACCGGCGCGGCCATCGTGCGCATGCCCTTGGCGCTGACCCAGTCGGGGCAGGAGACGAAGGCGTCCACGTGGTTCCTCAGGATGTCCCAAGAGATGGTGTTGGGCTCGCCGCAGGCCAGACCCGCCATGATGGTCTGCATGTCGCCGCCCACGAAGCGGGGATTGCCGTCCCCCGCCACCACGCTCTTGTACAGGCAGTCGGCCACGTCGGCTTCCACCACCACGACCTTGGGCGGATCATCCGGAAAGAGGTTCATGAAGAACCCGGTGACCGCACCCGCCAGCGATCCGACGCCCGCCTGCACGAAGATGTGGGTGGGGCGGCGGAAGCCCGCGTGCTGGAGCTGCTCGGCGGCTTCCATCGCCATGGTGCCGTAGCCCTGCATGATCCAGGCGGGGATCTCCTCGTACCCATCCCAGGCGGTGTCCTGCACGATGACGCCCCGCTTGACGGCGGCGGCCTGGGAAGCGGCCAGCCGCACACAGTCGTCGTAGTTCATCTCTTCGATGGTGACTTCGGCGCCTTCCTTGCGGATGTTCTCGTAGCGGATGCGCACGGTGCCCTTGGGCATGCGCACCACGGCCTTCTGCCCCAGCCGGTTGGCGGCCCAGGCCACGCCGCGGCCGTGGTTGCCGTCGGTGGCGGTGAAGAAGGTAGCCTGGCCGAACTCCCGCGTCAGCTTCTCGCTGGTCAGGAACTTATAGTCCGCCTTGGCCACGTCCATGTCCAGCTCGCCCGCGATGTAGCGTGCGATGGCGAAGGAACCGCCCAGCACCTTGAAGGCGTTCAGGCCGAAGCGGTAGGATTCGTCCTTGACGAACACTTCCTTGACGCCCAGCTTGTCCGCCAGCGCCTTCAGCCGCTGAAGCGGCGTCACGCTGTACTCCGGGAAGCTTTGGTGGAAGCCGCGCGCGCGCTTGACGTTTTCGCGGGACATCACGGAAAGCTGTCTGTCTTCCGATTTGGGCATGTGGTTCAGCGTCCACTGGATGGGTTTCATAGGCTTTCTCCTTTCGGCCGGAGGCCGCTGGAATACGGATTATACCAATGCGAAATATTAACGCATCCAAAGCGCCGAGGGATTTTCGATGCAGCGCAAGGAGCTGGAGCGAGGCGACCCTTCGGGATACGCCTTCGGCGTGAAATGCAGCGATGCGCTCGAGCGGAAAGCGACACAGCGATGCGCGAAAGAACCCGGCGCAACATGCGTTAATATTTCAAGTTGGCATTATACCAATGGGAACGACGCCTTCCTGTTTGGAATTGGTATCAGGTCGGTTTGCGCTTTTGGTAGAAGGTGTTCTCAAGCGGCAGCCTGGTCCGGAACACCCCGTCCCACCGGCAGACGGCCAGCGCCGCGGCGGGGGCGGTGGGGATGGTGCAGATTTCGCCGACGCCCTTGACGCCGAACGCGGGCTGGTCGCCCGAGGGCTTGCCCAGGAGGATTACCTCCACCGGCGGCATTTCGGTGGCGCGGAACAGGCCCAGCGTGGCATAAGTGCTTTTGACGTAGCCGCCCTCCACCTTGAAGTCCTCCGTCAGCGCGTAGCCCAGGCCCATCGCGACGCCGCCTTCAATCTGCCCCTCGCAGGATTTCGGGTTGACCGCGCGGCCCACGTCATGCGCGGCGACGACCCTCGTCACCTTGCCGCTCTCATCCAAGATCACCACCTGTGCCGCGTAGCCGTAGGCGACGTGGCTGACGGGGTTGGGCACATCGGCGCCAATCTTGTCGGTGACGGCGCTGTACTCGCCGTAGAAGCCTCGGCCCTCCAGCGCGGAGAGCGGGCGTCCGGCCAGCGCGTCCATCAGTTTCCGGGCGGCCCTTCGGGTGGCCTCGCCGGTGAACAGGCTCTGGCGGCTGGCGGTGGAGGTGCCGGAGTTGGGGGTGGTCATGGTGTCCGCCGCCTCGTGTACGAACATCTCCGCCGGGAGCCCGGTCTCCTGCGCGGCCATCTGGATGACCACCGTGGCGATGCCCTGGCCCATGCAGGCCGCGGACGTTAAGATGTGCGCCTTGCCGTCCCGGACCACGATTTCGCACCGGCCGGTGTCCGGCACGCCCACGCCCAGGCCGCTGTTCTTCATCGCGCCCGCGATCCCCGCATAGGGGCTGGATTCAAATGCCTCCTTCACGGCTTCGAGACACTCGACGTAGGCGGTGTCCGGGGCCGCGATCTGGCCGTTGGGCAGCACCTGCCCGGGCCGGATGGCGTTCCGGTACCGGATCTCCCAGGGGGAGATGCCCGCTTCCCCGGCCAGAAGGTTCAGGTTCATTTCAAAGGCAAAGCAACTCTGGGTCACGCCGAAGCCGCGGAACGCGCCGCCCGGCACGTTGTTGGTGTAGACCGCCATCCCGGCGATGTCCACGTTCTGGAAATTGTAGGGACCGGCGGCGTGGGTACAGGCCCGCTGCAAAACCGGCCCGCCCAGCGACGCGTACGCGCCGGTATCAAACACGATGCGCGCCTTCATGCCAGTGATGATCCCGCGCCCGTCGCAGCCGGTGGTCATCTCAATGCGGGCGGAATGGCGCTTGGTGTGCACCAGCAGGCTCTCCTCCCGGGAGAAGCGCACCTTGACCGGGCGACCGGTCAGGTAGGCCATCAGCGCCGCATGGTGCTGCACGCTCATGTCTTCCTTGCCGCCAAAGCCGCCGCCCACCAGCATCGTGCGGGAGCGGATCTTTTCCTTGGGCAGGTTCAGCATGCGGGCGATTTCCCGCTGCTCGTCGTAGACCGACTGTGAACCTGTGAACATCAGGATGCCGCCCTCGCCGTCCGGCTGCGCGATGGCACACTCCGGCTCCATGAAGGCGTGGTCGGTCATCGGGGTTTCGTACACGCGGGTGACCACATGGGCGGCGTTTGCGATCGCGCCCTCCGCGTCGCCCCGCCGCACCTCCTGTTTAAACAGAAGGTTCCCCTTCTCGTGAAGGAGCGGCGCGCCTTCCCGAAGGGCTTCCTCCGGGGTCAGAAGCGGTGTCAGCACCTCGTATTCCACGTCCACCAGTTCGAGGATCTCGTCCAGCGCGTCCCGGTTTTCGGACGCGGCCAGCACGATGGCGTCGCCCACGTAGCGGGTGATGTCGCCCTCTGCGATCATCACGTCCCAGTCGGGCACCAGGTGGCCGGTCTTATTGAAGGGGACGTCCTTCGCTGTCAGAATGCGCGCACAGTCCGGGTGGTTCAGCGCGCGGGTCAGATCAATTTTCACCACCCGCGCGCGGGGGTATTTCGAGCGCAGCGCCTTGGCGTAGAGCATGTCCGGCAGCACCACATCGTCCGCGAACAGCCCTTCGCCCAGCGTTTTCGCCGCCGCGTCGACGCGGGGCAGGTCGTCGCCCAGCAGGCCGAAGGCCCCGGGCGCTTCCACCGGGCGGTTCTCCCGGAAGAAGTCCGCCGCCAGCAGGATGGCGTCCTCGATCTTCTGATAGCCGGTGCAGCGGCAGATGTTGCCGCGGATCGCGGCCTTCACGTCCGCCCGGTTGGGGGACAGGTTCGCGTCCAGCAGCGCCTTGGCGCTGATCACCATGCCGGGGATGCAGAAGCCGCACTGCACCGCGCCCGCCGCCGCGAAGGCGTGGGCGTAGACCGCTCGTTCGCGGTCCGTCAGGCCCTCCACGGTCAGAACCTGCTTGCCTTCCAGCTTGGAAACATCGGTAACGCAGGCCCTGCGCTTCTGCCCGTCGATCAATACCGTACACGCGCCGCAGGCGCCCGAACCGCAGGCATTTTTGACGGAGGTGAGGCGAAGCGTCCCCCGCAGGAAGTCAATCAGCTTGCCGCGCTCGGCTTCCACCTGCCGCCCATTCACCAGAAACCGCGCCATGCCGCACCTCCGCTCGCCGATCAATCGTGATTTCTCATTCGCCTACAGTTGGGGTTTGTTCCGCTTCAGGTAGGTTCCGGCGGGGCCGAATGTCTCGCCATCCTTCAGGACGGTCTTGCCCCGCAGCAGCACCTGCCGGGGCCGCCCGGTGATTTCGAAGCCCTCCCAGGGCGTGTAGTCCGCCTTCATGTGCTGATGGGACGCGCGCAGCACCCACTTGTAGTCCCGTTCCCAGAGCACCAGGTCCGCGTCCGCGCCCGTCCGGATGGCGCCCTTGCGGGGGTACAGGCCGTAGAGGCGGGCGGGATTTTCCGAAAGCATGCGGCACATGTCGCTTGGCCCAATCAGATGGGTATTCACCAGCGCCGAATAGATGAGCGCGGGCCGGTGCTCCACGCCCGGCAGGCCGTTGGGGATCTTCGAGAAGTCCTCAAAGCCCAGCGCCTTCTGCCGAAGTGTGTAGCTGCAGTGGTCGGTGGAGATGGTGTCGATCACGCCTTCCTGCACCGCGTCGATCAGCGCCAGCTGGTCGCTCTTTTTCCTAAGCGGCGGCGAGCAGACGTACCTCGCGGCGTCAAAGCCCGGTTCTTCGTACCGGCTGTCGTCCAGCGTCAGGTACTGGGGGCAGGTTTCCAGTAGCAGCTTGACGCCCCGGGCGCGGGCCTTCAAAGCCTCCCGCAGGCCCGCCTCGCTGCTCAGGTGCACCACGCCGGCGGGCGCGCCCGCCAGTTCCGCCAGATACGCAAGGCGGCTGATCGCCTCGGCCTCCAGAAGCGCCGGGCGGCAGAGCGGGTGCTCCGCGGGGCCGAGGCGGCGATCGGCCCTAGCCTCCGCCACGAGGCGGTTGATCACCTGCCCGTTTTCGCAGTGGCACCAGGTAACGCCGCCCAATTCCTTCAGGGCGCGCATCACATCAAAGACCTGGTCGTCCAGGAGCCGCAGCGCGTCGTAGGCCATGTACAGTTTGAACGAGGTGACCCCCGCTTCAAACATCTTGGGAAGCTCGGCGCGTACATTGCCATTCCAGTCGGTGATGGCCATGTGGAAGCCGTAGTCTGAATAGCACTTCCCGTCCGCCTTTTTGTGCCAGGCGGCGAGGGCGTCCGAAAGCGTGCCGCCCCGGTCTTGAGTGGCGAAGTCCACGATGGCGGTGGTGCCGCCCGCAATCGCCGCCCGGGTGCCGGATTCAAAGTCATCGGCGGTCACGGTCACGCCGTTGTCCATATCGAAGTGTGTATGCACGTCGATGAAGCCTGGGAAAACCAGAAGGCCGGAGGCGTCAATCACTTCGTCGGAAGGGCCGGGCTGAATGCCCGGCTCCACCGAAACAATCTTTTCACCGTCGATCAGGACGTCCGCGCGGAAGTCCTCCTTCGAGTTTACGACGATGCCGCCCCGAATCAGCTTCATTTCAAATCCCTCACAGTCTCCATAAAGCGCCGCATCGGCCCGCCGAAGGCTTCCGGCCGCACGCGGAAGGCGCCGCCGGGCAGGATGACGAAGCCGGGGTTTTCGCTTTCGTCCATGTCCTTCTCCGTTTCGAACAGGGTGAACTTTTCCTGATAGGGCGCGCTGTCGTAGGGGCAGAAGGTTTCGCAGTTGCCGCACTCGTTGCACAGGGCGTCGATGTGCAGGATCTGCTCGCGGCCGTCCACCGCCACCACCTGGTTGGCGCGGTTGGGGCACACGTCCACGCAGTTGCCGCAGACGCTGCCGCAGCCCAGGCAGCGCTGGCGTTCCTGCTCCGGCGCGGCGGGGCGCTTCAGGCTCGACCGCCGCAGGCGCAGCATGTCGGCGTTCATCGGCAGCGCCTCATCCTCTTCCTCGCCCAAGATCAGCCGGGCGACCTCGGCCGCGTCCGCGATGGCCTCCACCACCGTGGCCGGGCCGCGCCGGGCGTCGCCCACCAGAAACAGTTTCTCGCTTTGCTGAACCGCCGCGGAACCCCTGTCGGGCACGCAGGCGCCCGCCGCGCTCAAAAGCTGGCAGTCCGGCTTTTCGCCGATGGCGGCGACGACGGTGTCGGCAGGGACCTCAATCAGCTCGTCCGTGGGCACCGGCGCGCGGCGTCCGCTGGCGTCCGGTTCCCCCAGCTTCATCTTCCGGCAGGTCAGGATGCCGTTTTCATGGGCCACCGGGGCCAGCAGCTCTTTCAGCTCCATGCCCTCTTCCAAGGCAAATCTCAGTTCGTGCTCGTCGCAGGGCATTTCGCGCTTGGTGCGGCGGTAGATCATGGAAACCCTGGTCACGCCCCGGGCGCGCAACGCGGTACGGGCCGCGTCGATGGCGGTGTTGCCGCCGCCCACGATGGCCACGCTGGCGCCCACCTGCACTTCGCCCCGGTTGTAGGATTGCAGGAAGTTCAGCGCGTCAACGGCGCAGCCCTTTTCCAAGGGCAGTTCGCCGCTGACCCACGCGCCCACGGCCAGCACCACGTGGGTGAAGCCTTCATGAAACAGCGTCGCGGGGGACAGAATCTCGCTGTTGAGCTTGATCTCAACGCCCAGCTTGTGCAACATCGCCGCGTCCTTTTCAATGGACGCCTCGGAGACGCGGAAGCGCGGGATCGCAAACCGCACGATGCCGCCCAGCGCCGACCGCTTCTCAAACAGCGTTACGCGCGCGCCGCCCCGTGCCAAAAGGAACGCCGCCGACATGCCGCCGGGGCCGCCGCCCACGATGGCCACCCGTTCGGAGCGGATCGCGCGGGGCGCGAGCGTCGGCAGGAATTCCTCATACCCGCGGCCGGCAGATACCAGCTTGACCTCGCGGATGTGGATGTTCTCTTCATAGAAGTTGCGGGTGCAGCCCTTGGTGCAGCGGTGCGCGCAGATGGTGCCGGTAATGAAGGGCAGCGGGTTCTTCTCGCAGATGACCTCCATCGCCTCACGATATTTGCCGCGCCCGGCCAGCTCCACATAGGCGGGCACGTCCTGATGGATCGGGCAGCCGTCGGAGCAGGGCGCGCGGTAGCAGTCGAGCAGCGGCACTTTCCTGGGCATCTTGGGGTGGGTCTGGGCGCCCTTCCGGATGCGGCTGTCCCGCCGGGCGTCCCTGGCCAGCGAGGAGAGCGCCGTCAGGTCCACGCGGCTGAAGGGCTGGTAAGGCAGGAGCGAAAGCTGCTCCGCGATGGGCTTCAGCCGGTTGTAGCCGCCGGGCTTGAGCAGCGTCGTGGCCAGCGTGATCGGCCAGATGCCCGCGGAGAAGATGCGCTCGATGTTCATCTGATCCGCGCCGCCTGAGTAGGAGGCCCGGAGGCTTCCGTCAAAGGCGCGCTCCACCTTCTCGACCAGCGAGATGGTGAGGGGATAGAGCGCCTTGCCGCTCATGTACATTTCGCCGCCGGGCAACTCGTGGTTCACGATGTTGACCGGGAAGGTGTTGGTCAGCTTCACGCCAAACTCGACGCCGGTCGCGTCCGCCAGCTGCCTCAGGCGCTTCACCATCGGCACCGCGTCCTCAAACTGCAGGTCCTCCCGGAAGTGGTGGTCGTCAAAGGACAGCTCGTAGCCCAGGTCGTCCAGCGTCTTTCGCGCGAATTCGTAGCCCAGGAGCGTCGGGTTCATCTTGACCAGCGTGTTCAGCCGCTTGCCGGAGATCAGGTAGGCGGCGATGCGCTCGATCTCGCCCGCGGGGCAACCGTGCAGCGTGGACAGCGTGATGGAGCGGCAGACCACCGGGCTGATGCCGTCCACATACGCCTCGTCCAAACCCAGCATCGCGAGGTTTGCGCGCGCCCACGCGCGGCACTCCTCAAATACCGGAAGGGCGGAGGCGTTCTTCAGACCCTCGATGAAGCGATCGATCTTTTCGGACTGGATGCCCGTCAGGTCGTAGCCCACGCTCATGTTGAACGCGAACCCGTCCGGCGCGCCCATGCCCCAGGCCTTGGAAATCAGCTTCAGCGCGAACCAGGCCTTGACGTACTCGTCCAGCGCCTGGGGCACGGTCAGCTCGGTGGACCACTCCACGTTGTAGCCCTCGTCGGCGGCCAGGATGCAGGGCTTTTCCACCGGCAGATCCTCGCCGTCCAAGGTCTGCACGGTTTTCAGTTCAAAATAGCGCGCGCCCGCCGCGTAGGCAGCGATGATGTTTTGGGCCAGCTGAGTGTGGGGGCCCGCCGCCGGGCCGAAGGGGGTCTCGATCTTTTCGCCGAACAGCGGCAGCGTGCCGCCCTGGTGGCGGTACAGGTCGTACACGCCGAACACGCGGCCCTCGCGGGCATAGCCGCTCGTAAGCTCATTCATCAGCGCCCCGAAGGGCATCGGTTTCATCCGGTCGGACATAGGCTTACCTCCCCTCGTTGATGCGCGCCCAAACGTTGCCCGCGGCCTCGCGGCACCGGGCCATCAGCCTCGGCTTGTCCACGTCCGGGAGTTTCCGGTCCTTCATGCGGACCACACCGTCGATGACAGTGGACGATACCATGCGGCCGTTCATGCCGAACATCACATGACCGTTGATGTTGCCCTCGTTCAGGGGCGTCGGCGGGTCGTAATCCATCACGATCACGTCGGCCGCCGCGCCTTCCCGGAGGATGCCGATCTCCCGGCCGAACATCTTTGTCGCCATCTTCGCGTTGTTTTCAAACAGCATGGCGGGAATCTCCGTCCAGGCGGCGGAGGGATCCGCCAGGTTGTGCTTGTGCAGGAGGTTGCCCACCTTGTAGCTCTCCAGCATGTCGTTTGTGTAGCCGTCGGTGCCCAGACCGATCAATACGCCCTTGTGGAACATCCTGAGCACCGGCGGGCAGCCGATGGCGTTGCCCATGTTGCTCTCCGGGTTGTGGCCCACCATGGCGCCGGTCTCCTGAATCAGGTCGATTTCGGCCTCTGACACGTGGGTGCAGTGGCCCAGGAGCGTCCGCTCATTCAGGATGCCAAAATCGTGCAGCCGGAATGCGGGGCGCTTGCCGTGCTCGCGCAGGTTGATTAGTACGTCGTCGATGCCCTCCGCCACGTGGATGTGGTAGCCCGCGCCCGGATTGTGGGCGGCGCAATGGTCCAGCGTCGCATTGGAAAGCGTGAAGGGCGCGTGCAGGCCGAACAGCGCGGCGATCCTGCCGCTCTCGTCTTTCTGCGCAAATTTGATAAAGGCTTCGTTTTCAAGGACGCCCGCCCTCATCTTCTCCTGGCCGTCCCGGTCGGAGACCTCGTAGCACAGGCAGGCGCGCACGCCGTATTCCTTTGCGCTGTCCGCGATCTGGAACAGGCTGCCCTCGATTTCGCCATAGCTGGCGTGGTGATCGATCACCGTGGTGACGCCGTTTTCGATGCAGTCGACGAACGTCATATCGGCCGACAGGCGGGTGTCAGGGTTTTTAAGGTTGCGGTCCAGCGTCCACCACAGGCCGTCCAGGATCTCCAGAAAGCCCTTCGCGCTGTAGCCCTTGATGGCCATGCCCCGGGCGAAGGCCGAATAGATGTGGTTGTGGGCGTTGATCATGCCGGGCATGATGACCCCGCCGCGGGCATCGAGGAATTCCGCGTCCGGGTATTGGGCGCGAAGCGCTTCACAGGAACCGACCTTTAGAATCCGGTTGCCTTCCACGGCCACCGCGCCGCCTGAGATCAGCGGCCTTGCGGCGTCCCGCGTGACCACGGTTCCGTTTCCGATCAGCAGCATGGGTTCTCCTCCTTCGCAGGTTTACGTGAACTTCCTGAGACAATAAAAAATCTGCGAATCCTGTCCGCAGATGAGAAGGCCTCCGGCAATCCCATCTTTAAACAGGAAAGCCCGTGCGCAAAGCACTACCTTACAGCCCCGATATTCTCTTTGGCCATAGCCTATCATGTTTTTTTTCGGCTGTCAAGAGGGTTTTTCCTGGCGGAACCGGTCTTTTTCGGGGCAGGTTTCGATGCCTTGCCGGTGGGCCGGACCGTGTGCGGGCCGGGTGCTGCGGCGCCCGGGACGGCCGCAGGTTTCCGTGCGAGCGGCGGGAAGGGCAGGCGCGCGGGGACGGCCGCAGGTTTCCGTGCAGGCGGCGGGAAAGGCAGGCGCGCGGGGAAAGTTGCGGGCTCAGCGTGGCGCAAGTACGGCGCGGGCATTCCCGACGGATCATTCCGGACCGGCGTCCGAGGGTTCAAGAAGTTCCTTCACCAGCGCCTGATTCTCTCCATCCGTCTTCGATTCCATGAACTGGAGCAGCGCGGGCATGCCGGGGTTTTGAAACTCCACATAGATCCTCGCGTCACCGCCGCGAATCTCCATCAGCGGCCCCGTCCGGTGGATCGTCAGCGCCTCAACTGTGTCCCAGGCGATGCGCTGCGGCGCTTTCCGGAAAACGCGGTACATCCGGATCTCCCGGTCATCATACTCGATCCGCTCCTCGGCGGCGTACCGGAGAAAGAAGATGCCAAACAGGACGAAGAAAAGGCCCATCACGGTGAGCTCGATCGCGGCTTCGCCAGCCGTAAGCGCGCGGTAGAGAGTGTACCCGCTGGCGGCCGCCCCAAACACCAGCGCGTACGCCGCCGCGAGGGAGATCTTCGCTCCCTTGCGCATCACCCGCGACCCGTCCGAATTGGTTTTTGAAACAAGGCCCGCACGGTGCGTCAGCGCATAGACTCCGGGCACGATGGCCGCAAGCAAACCCGTACCTGAAAGGGCGACGGCAAGAATGATCATAATTTCCCCTCTCGCGCCGCGATCCGCCGCGCCTTTTCCAGCGCCTCGGGCGTGTCGCAGTCCAGCAGTTCCCATTCGTGCGCCGCCTCGATCAGCCGCGCCGCAGTCCCGGCGCGCTTCAGGGCTGCGCGCCCGGTTTCACCCGGCTGCAGCGACCGGAGTAATGGAAATACGGACGCCGGGAACAGGATCGGGTTGCCCGGAACGCCGCGAAAGGCGAGCCGGACGGCTTCGCCCGGCGTTTCCCGGAACGCCTCGATCAGTTGATCCACCGACCGCGCCGTCAGAAGCGGCTGGTCGCCCACCAGAAACAGCGCGCCGTCCAATCCCTCCATCGCCTCCGCCGCCAGTCGGATGCTGTCCGAGACGTCCGGAAAATCATGAAGAACCGCACGCAGCCCCGCGGCTTCTCCCAGCACGGCAACCTCCGGCCAGCGGGTGGTGACGACCCTGAGCGCAAGCGTCTCCGGCAGACAGTCAAAGGCGCGCGCCACCAACGCCCGCCCCTGAAATTCCTGGAGCAGCTTGTTTTCACCGAACCGTGCCGCCGCTCCCGAGGCCAGCACCACGCCGCCGATGGCGAGGTTTACGGAGGGATGCCCGGGGGCTCCGCCCCCGGACCCCTGCAAGGGTGAATGATTCCCCCTTGACCCCTCGCTAGGGGTTGATCTCAAATGATTCATGCGTTTTTCGTCCTCTGCCCAAATGGGGGTTGGGGGCCGGGCCCCTATACTTGATCAAATCCGGTTTCCGCTCGGAAACGCCCGTTGGCGTTTCAGGGAACCGGTTTGACTTCTTAACGCAAATGGAATCCGCATCGCGGATTCCATTTGCTTCGCCGTGAAGGCGCAAGTTATTCCTGCAATATGTATCCGGTCTCGACGATCAGGACGCCGCCGTTGGGCGCCTGGTAGCCGGTGCGCTCCATGATCGTGTGCACGCCGTCCTTCTCAACCTCGTACACCAGAATGCCACGGGGCGGGTCGCTCTCCCGGTCGACGGTGGTGGAGCTGAAACTGAAGCCCTTCGACGGGTCGTTGTATTCCTTTTCCATGGCGGCCTCGTCCTCAAACTCGGCCAGGAGCGCCTCCGCGTCGCCGTTTGGGTCGTACTGGATGGTCATCCAGATGGATTTGTCCTCGTTTTCCAGCCGGGTGACGCCGTTTTCATCGGAGACCTTCGTCATGTCGTCGGGCAGATACAGCGGCACGCCGCCGGATTCGCCCTCATAGAGCACGCCGCCCGCGTCGTCGCCCTCCGCGCCCCAATCGGACAGGTCCTCGTAGGTGACGTCTACGATTTTTCCGCCTTCGACGGTGACGGTGTAACTGAGCGTGGCCGATGTGTCGTCGCTTTCCTGCTGCTCATAGTACAGGGTGACCAGCGCCGTGCCGTCGGCTGCGGGCTTGTAAACGTAGGTATGCAGCGGCAGCGCGCCGTCCTGCGCCTCTCCGACGGAGTCGACGTCCTGGGTGAGCACGGTTTCGTCGTCCAACTCGGCGGTCCAGGCGTAGCCGGTGGAGGTGTCCTCCGGCAGCGCGATGGTCATGGATGTCTCATCCCATGTCAGGCCGCCGTCCTCGGGCACAACCCAGATTTCGGGGCTGTCGATGTCGCCGGCATCCTGAAAGGAATCCTCCGCGGCCGAATCGGCGGGTCCATCGGTGGGCGTCGCGACTTCGGCCAGCGCCCACATCGGCGTCAGCGTCAGCGCGAGGGTCAGAA
This sequence comes from uncultured Clostridia bacterium, assembly GCA_937934775.1. GTDB lineage: Bacteria > Bacillota > Clostridia > Christensenellales > Aristaeellaceae > JAEZHK01. The sequence continues at coordinate 1,528 of CALGYL010000131.1, read as the reverse complement.
GAGCGATCAGCGTACGCTTCAATTTATAACCCCCTTGTTATTTTCAGCGCGTGATGGCAGGCTACCTGCCGCCCACCCTGATCGGTAAGCGGCGGTTCCACGGTTTTGCACAGGTCGGTCGCATAGGGACAGCGGGGATGGAAGCGGCAGCCCTGGGGCGGGTTCAGGGGTGAACCGACCTCGCCGGTCAGGATCTGACGCGCGCGGTGACGGTTATCCGGGTCAGGCTGGGGCACGGATTCCAGAAGGAACCGGGTATAGGGGTGCAGCGGGTGCTCGTACAGCGAGGGGGCGTCGCCCATCTCGCAGATTTTGCCCAGAAACATCACGCACACCCGGTCGGCGATGTAGCGAACCACCGACAGATCGTGGGAGATGAACAGGTAGGTCAGCCCGAACTCCTTCTGCAGGTCACACAGCAGGTTCAGGATCTGCGCCTGAATGGACACATCCAGCGCCGATACTGGCTCATCGCAGACAATTATCGCCGGGCTCAGCGCCAGCGCGCGGGCGATGCCGATGCGCTGCCGCTGTCCGCCGGAGAACTGGTGGGGGTAACGGCTGTAGAATTCGGGCCGGATGCCCACCTTCTCCATCAGCTCGCGCACCCGCGCCTCGCGGTCCTTGGACGTACCGATCAAATAGGTGTCCAGCGGCTCGCGGATGATCTGCCCGACGGTCATGCGGGGGTCCAAGGAGGCGTAAGGGTCCTGAAAGATCATCTGCATCCTGCGGCGCGCCTGCCGGAGCGCGCCCGGAGCGAGCGCGGTAATCTCGTCCGCGCCTATGATCACCTTGCCGGAAGTGGGTTCGATCAGCCGGAGCAGAAGCCTGCCCAACGTGGACTTGCCGCAGCCGGACTCGCCGACCACGCACAGGGTTTCGCCCTTCAGGATGTCAAAGGTGACGTCGGACACAGCGTGAACCACGCCGCGCTTGACCGGGAATTCCTTGACCAGGTGTTCGGCCCTGAGCAGAACCTCCATCACACGCCGCCCTCCTTTTCCATCAGGAAGCAGCGCGCCTTGTGGCCGCCGCCCAGGTCATAAAGCGGCGGCGCCTCGTTCCGGCAGCGGTCGCAGGCCTGATCGCAGCGGGGCGAGAAGCGGCAGCCCTTGGGCATGTGGGCGAGGGAAGGCACCATGCCGCGGATGCTTTCGAGCCTGCCCTGATCCTCGCGGATGCGGGGCAGCGATTTCAGAAGGCCCAGGGTGTAGGGGTGGGCGGGGCTTTTGAACAGCTGGTACACATCCGCCTGCTCCACCACCTGTCCGGCGTACATCACGTACACCCGGTCGCAGATTTCGGCCACGACGCCCAGGTTGTGGGTGATCATCAGGATCGACGTGCCCTGCTCCTTCTGGAGCGCGCCCATCAGCCGCAGAATCTGCGCCTCGATGGTCACATCCAGCGCGGTGGTGGGCTCGTCCGCGATCAGAAGATCGGGCGAGCAGACCATCGCCATGCCGATCATGACCCGCTGGCGAAGGCCACCCGACAATTGATGCGGGTACTGGCCGTAGCGCCG
>CALGYL010000130.1 GCA_937934775.1 uncultured Clostridia bacterium | reverse complement strand
TTTCTCCCGGACCTTTTTTGCCAGGTTCCTGCCGTAATGGATGAAACACTGCAACGTTCCGGCGCCCCAGCGCCTGCGTTGCACGAACGAATCCCGCAACGTAATGGGCTGTTCGTCGTAGGTGATGGCGTCTTCCATCCAACCGATCTTGACGCCGTTCAGCGCGCAGATACCGGTAAATTCCTGATCCTCCGTCAGCGTGCAGGTGTTAAAGCCGATTTTTCGGATCGTATCCGCGCTGAACATGATGCCTGTGCCGTTGAGAGAAACCGACATCTTCATGGCAAAACGGGCGTGGTTGAAAAAGCGGTTCATAAACCAGAAGAAGATCGAAGTGCAGCCTGCCACCCAGTTATCATCCGGATTCTTGCTGTCCCGATAGCCCTGCGCTACGCCGTACCCTGCGGCCAACGCGTTGTTGACCGCCTGAAAAAATCCGCCGTCCGCGATGTTGTCGGCGTCAAAGATACAGAAGGCATCATACTTCTTATCACCGCTGAGCAGCTTATCAAACGTCCAGCGCAGCACTTCGCCCTTGGAATGCACTTCCACATCGCAATCCAATACCAGCGCGCCCGCGTCCAGCGCAGCCTTGCGGGTGTTGTCGGTACAGTTGTTGGGCACCACGTAGACATCAAAGAGTGTGCGAGGATAGCGCTGTTTGAGCAGGCTGTCCACCAGCTTGGGGACCACTGTCTGCTCATTTCTGGCCGGGATGATGGCCGCGATGCGGCTGACGGGAGGCGCAGCCGGGATGGTGCGGCGCTTCGTCATGTTGCCCGCAATGGCTACAGCCAGAAAATAGCAACCATAAATCGTAAATACCAAACCCAAAATCAGGGTCCATTGAAGAATCAAGTGACTTTGCACCTCAAATCATTGCAGGTTATCCGCGAGGTCCTGGCGCTTTTGCCGGTTCATGAGGCGCACGAGGCGAGGGCGGTTGTAACGTTGGATCATCACGAATGGCAGATTGCCAAGCGCGTAGAGAACAGCGCCGATGCGGCCTGCCAGCCCTTCCATCAAAACCAGAAAGACAGGACTGATAAACACCAGCATCCAATGGACGAATTCCGCGACGCAGGTCTCCAGAATCAGTTCTTTAATGTAGTCGAAATCCCGAAAAACAGAAATCTTCTTCCGGAACATGCTCTTGACGTACTGGCTCATGTCCGGAACCTTGTCCTTCCAGAACTGGATTTTGAACTTGGTGTAGAACACGCCATCCTGTTCCCATTCATATGAAGCGTATGGAGGTTGTGTGTAGTCAAAATTCTTGCGGGGCAGGAGCTGGCCCACATAGTGCGCGACGGCACCGATAAATGCCACGATCAGCGCAAACTTGAAAAACTGCCCGATAAACACGGGCAACGTCATCATGAAGCGGCTAAACATTCGAGTGTATCCCTTCTCCCAGACCGCTTGGCTCCTGTCTTCATTCTAGCACACAAATGAAGGGTTTGCAAATTAAAACATCGGGCGATGGTAATTCTTCACATACAAACAGCCTATCCTCCGGTTTATCTGCCGCAATCTTCACAAACCGCAAAACATACTTTGGTCTTTTTGTTTCAGAGAGACCGGTGTTTATAATTGCTCTGCCATACGGGCCTTGAGACTTTGGTCTATTGTCCGTCGGTCTTTTCTTCTCTCTGTCCCAATGCGTAGGCACTGTACAGCGAATGATACAAACCGTCTCTTGCCATAAGCGCAGCATGGCTGCCCTGCTCCTCAATTCCCTTGTCGGTCAGCACAAGGATCAGTTTGGCGCCCCGGATGGTGGTCAGCCTGTGCGCTATAGTGAAAGTTGTCCTTCCGCGCATCAGCGTTTCCAGCGAGCGCTGAACGATCTGTTCGGATTCATTGTCCAGCGCCGATGTCGCCTCGTCCAGGATCAGTATGGGTGGGTTTTTCAGGAATACCCGGGCAATGGATACGCGCTGTTTTTGCCCGCCGGAGAGCCGTACGCCCCGCTCGCCCAGGAAAGTGTCGTAGCCTTCCGGCAGCTGTTCGATGAATTCATGGGCGCCAGCCATACGGGCGGCGGCAATGATCTCCTGCGTCGAAGCCCCCGGTTTTCCGTACTCAATGTTGTCGCGCACTGAGCCGCAGAATAGATACACGTCCTGCTGTACAATGCCGATTTGAGACCGAAGCGAATCCAGCGTAAAGTCCCGAATGTCGATGCCGTCGATCAATATGCTCCCCGAAGTCGGCTCATAGAAGCGCGGTATCAGGCTGCACAGCGTGGTTTTGCCTCCTCCGGATGGTCCGACCAGCGCAATCGATTCGCCTGGTTCAACGGTCAGACTGATGTCGGAGAGAACCTCGTCCCCACCCGCTTCATACGCAAAGCTGACGTGCTCAAATCTGACTTCGCCGCGCTCTACCGCATGCTCCTTTGCGCCAGGGGTGTCCAGAACGGTGACCGGCTCGTCCATCACCTCTACAAAGCGTTCAATGCCGGTCATGCCGCGCTGGAACTGCTCGGTGAACTCAACGATACGACTGATGGATGTGAGCAACGTGGTGACATAGAGAAGATATGCCACCAGATCCGCCGGCATAATCGCGCCGCGGATCATATACAAAGAGCCCGCCACCACCACCAGAATGTACATGATTCCATCAAAAAAGCGGGTACTTGAATGGAACGCGCCCAGCCAAAGGTACATATTCCGCTTGATGGACAGAAAGCGTTTGTTGCCGCTTTCGAACTTTTCGCGCTCCAGGTTCTCGTTGGCGAAGGCCTTGACCACGCGAATCCCCAGAAGGCTGTCCTCCACCTGGGCGTTCAGCTCGCCCAGCTGATAACGGGCGCTTTTAAAGGCGCTACGCATGTTTTTATTGAAAAAGCCCAGTGAAAACAGCATCAGCGGCAGCGCGATGAAGATGATCAGCGTCAGTCCAACGTTCATTGTGCAGAGAATGATGAATACGCCCACCAGCTTGATCGCCGCGTTGAAGAATTCCTCCGGGCAATGATGCGCGAACTCGGTCACATCGTTGAGGTCAGAGGTGATGCGGCTCATCAATTGTCCGGTCTTGGCGGTATCATAAAAAGAATTGGAAAGCGCTTGAAGATGAGAGAACAAATCCCGACGCAGGTCGGTTTCAATGCGCGAGCCCATAATGTGCCCGATGGACGCCATATAGAAGAACGCGCCGGCATCCATCAGGCGCAATAAAACATAAACGCCGCCCAAGCGGAAAATGGTCTGGGCCGTCAGGCTGGCCAGATCCCGCATGGCGGTATCGGTAATAAAGCGAATGATCAACGGCAGAACCAACTCGCACACCGTGGTCAGCGCAGCGCAGAGCAGATCCACCGCCAAGATTCCACGGTACGGCTTATAATATGGAAGAAACCTTCGGATCAGGTACAGCGACTGCTTGGCGCCTTTGCGGCGCGTGACATGCATGTCCATGTTGCCTCCACCCTTATAATGACAATAAAATAGATGATACCGTGAAGCTCGCCGCATGTCTAGCACACTTCGTTAACAAAATTCCGGGCAGAACCCACCGCGACGGATTTTTGTCCGGCAACGTTCACAAACATCCTGAGTCTCCGCCACAGAATTGCCGCATATTCCCACTAGAATATGGTCATCAACTTGTTTGGGAGGGATTATCCATGATGAAAAAACGCGGAGTCGGCGCCAAATGGGTCAAATGGGTCGTACTTGTGGTTGTTCTGGCAGTACTCGCGGCGTTTGCCTGGCCAACGGTCTCTTCGATGCTTGGCGGCTCAAACGGCAATCGACAGAGCGCCAGCACATCCGGAAGCACTTCTTCCGGAAGCAGCGGTTCCAGCGGTTCTTCCAGCTCGGTATCGGCAGGCAGTTACTCCACCGTTAAAAAGGGTGAACTTGAAGTCACAGTCTACGGCTCAGGCAGCCTCGAGCCAGCTTCCACCAAGAGCATCTACAATGAAGCTGAGGGTACGGTGGAATCGATCAACGTCGATGTCGGCGACACGGTCAAGGCAGGCGACACGCTGATGAAGCTGTCCTCCACCGATCTTGAGACTTCGATCTCCACGCTGCAGTCCTCGCTCTTCAACGCGCAGGTTGCGCTGAGCGATGTTCGCGACACCGGTACCGACTACTACGTCTATGCTCCGTCTGCCGGCACAGTCAAGCTGATCGACGACGTGGATGAGGACGACGACATCTCGGTCATTATGAAGACCACCGGCTACCTGTGCGTTATCTCCCGCGACGACAAAATGAAGGTGGAATTCGAGCCCCAGGGCGACGATGTTTTCACGGTTGGCGACAAGGTCAGCGTCTGGATCGACAATGTCGAAGTCGAAGGCACCGTGGACCAGGCGGACGGACTGGGTGGCAACATCTCCGTCACCGTACCGGATGATGATTACGACGTCGGCGTGGCGGCTCTGGTCACCACATTGCAGGGAACCAAGCTCGGCGAAGGCACCTTGCAAATCAACATGCCCGTTCCGGTAACCGGAGTTGGCGGAACCATCGACACCATCTATTATGATGACAACGACTCGGTTGCCTCTGGTGCGAAACTGTTCTACGTCACAGGCCGCATCCCGTCCGCGGAATTGCAGCAGGCGCTCTACACGTATGATGAAGCCCGTACCGCGCTGGATAACGCGCTGACTGATCAGGAGAACCTGACGGTCAAGGCCCCGATCGACGGCGTCATCACGGCGGTCAACGCCTCTGTCGGCCAGTACCTCGAGAAGAGTTCCTCGACTTCTGCCGCTATCACAATGCAGTCCAACAGCCAGTTCAATGTTGTTGCATCTGTTGATGAGCTCGACATCCCGAAAATCAGCGTCGGTCAGGACGTCAATGTGGAAATCGACGCATTCTCCGGCCAGACCTTCACTGGCAAGGTCACCAAGATCTCCGGCGTCGGCACGGTATCCGGCGGCGTCGCGACCTACTCGGTCACCGTTGCGCTGGACAGCGCTGTGGGCCTCATGGATGGCATGACCGCCAGCATCAACATCGTCACCACCGACATTGAGGATGCGCTGCTGGTGCCCGTCGAGGCGGTTTCCACCTCCAACAGCCAGAACTACGTCACGATGGCCAACGGCCAGACCTCCAACGTCACCATCGGCGCTTCCAATGACGAATACGTCCAGATCCTCTCCGGCGTCGAGGAAGGTGATCAGGTGCTGATCAAGCGCGACTCGTCCGACAGCAGCTCGACTCAGACCAGCCAGATGGGCGGACCTGGAGGCGACATGGGTGGCGGCATGGGCGGCGGCATGCCCAGCGGCGGCGGCCCGGGCGGCGGGTTCTAAACCAAGATCTGAAACCATAAACGTCCGACCATAGAACGCGGGGGCGGCAGCCCCGCCCCCGCAAAATGTCCGGCCGCCAAAAAAAATCGCCTGACAGGAGGGATTTCATTGATAGAGCTTAAACAGATTGTCAAGCGCTACAAGATGGGCGGCGAAGTCATCAACGCGCTTGACCATGTGGATCTTTTGATCGATGACCACGAATTCGTGGCGATCATCGGCCCATCCGGCAGCGGCAAATCCACACTGATGAACATCGTCGGCTGCCTTGACTACCCTGACGAGGGAGAGTACCTGCTCGATGGCGAGGATGTATCCGAGTTTTCCCCGCGTGAGCTGGCCATTATTCGAAACAAAAAAATCGGCTTCATCTTTCAGCAATTCAATCTCCTCGGAAAGCTCACCGCCTACGAAAACGTGGAGCTTCCGCTGATCTACCAGGGCCTTTCTTCCGCAGAACGGAAAGAGCGCGTCACCGAGGCGCTGGAGCGCGTAGGCCTCGCGGAACGCATGAAACACCGCCCCAACCAGCTCTCCGGCGGCCAGCAGCAACGCGTGGCCATCGCCCGGGCGCTGTCCACCCACCCCTTGCTGATCCTGGCCGACGAACCCACCGGCAACCTGGATTCCAAATCCGGTCAGGACATCATGCGAATGCTGCACGAGCTGCATGCGCAGGGCAACACGATCATGCTGATCACCCATGACAATGCGATTTCGCTGGAAGCGCAGCGCCGTATGTCAATCAAAGACGGCCAGATCGCATTGGTCAACGGAAATCACGATGTCACCAGAACGCCGGAACCCAGCGAGCCTGAAAGCGAGGAGAGCGCGTCATGAAAATTCTCCAATGCCTGAAGATGGCCCTGAACGCCATCCTCGCCAACAAGATGCGCGCCTTCCTGACGATGCTGGGCATCATCATCGGTGTTTTGTCGGTTACGGTGATGGTGGCCATCGGCCAGGGCTCCACAAGCGATATCACCAGCCGTATTTCCAGCCTTGGCACCAACTTGATCACCGTACGCAACAACAATCCGCGCGTCATGCATCTGACTCTGGATGAAGTCGAAGAACTACGCGGTTCGGGCGGCGTCAGCCAGGTAGCTCCGGTCATCTCCTCGAGCCTCACCTGCAAAGCAGGCATCAACACCTACGATACCACCGTGTATGGCACCACCGAAGGATATGACACCATCCGTTCTTACACGCTGTCCACCGGCCGGTTCATCACCGCAAGCGATGTGGAAAACCGCAGTTCCGTCTGCGTAATCGGCGTCGAAGTAGCCGACGAACTGTTCGCCCAGCGAGACGTGATCGGCGAAACCGTCCGCATCGACGGCCGCGCCTACACCGTCGTCGGACTCTTCACGGAGATGGGCGACAGCGAGGGCACCTCGTTGGACTCCATGGTATTCATCCCCTTCACCATCGCACAGCGTACCTTCCGCAACACCACCATCTCCACCTTCTACGCCAGCGCGGATAGCGGCGCGGACGAAGACATCGACCGCGCGGTGACAACGCTTGAAAACTTCATGTATGAAAAGACCGGCGACGAGGACTACTACACCGTCACCAGCCAGTCTCAGCTTCTGGAGACGATGAGCGAAGTCGCCAACACCCTTTCGATGCTCCTGGCAGGCATCGCGGGCATCTCACTCCTGGTCGGCGGCATCGGCATCATGAACATCATGCTGGTCTCTGTCTCGGAACGCACCCGTGAGATCGGCATCCGCAAAGCCATCGGCGCGCAGAAGCTGGACATCATGCTCCAGTTCCTGATCGAGGCGGTTTCAATCTCCCTGATGGGCGGCCTGATCGGCTTGGGTCTGGGGTATTTCGTGGTCAACGTCGTCGCCCCGCTCATCAACGTCACGATGGTCATGTCATCCGGCGTCGCGCTTCTGTCGGTCGTGTTCTCGGTGCTGGTGGGCGTCATCTTCGGCTCCTACCCGGCCAACATGGCGGCGTCGCTCCTGCCCATCGAAGCACTGCGTTACGAGTAATTCGGTTCAAACGCCGCACTCAGAAGCCTCGGGTTCGCCCGGGGCTTCGTTATGGTTTTTAGAAGACGATCCAGGCTCTGTTCTTTTCATTCAGTGAATGCAGCTGCACCAAAGTTCGGTTTCTTCTGATTGCCAGCGGCTGTCCGCCCGACGGATCGCTATTTTGCATTATTCGATGTATGCTCCCATTTCATGAATTCGTCCATAAACCTTTTTCGTTCGCCTCCTCTTCTTCCGCTTGACAGCGGGAAAGGCAGGTCGTATCATGGTTTTACGGTATTCCGTTTTCCTGCGAGGTGTGCGTTCATGGACCATTCCGCTGTTTCAACCCTCGATTCCCGCGCCATTGAGCGGTTGCTTCACGAAACCGGCGGATTTTACCGGGTTCGGACGCTGGCTGAATCCAATTCAACCAACGACGATGTGAAGATTGCCGCCCGGCAAGAGGAACCTGAAGGGCTTGTCGTCATCGCAGACCGGCAGACGGCGGGCAGAGGCCGCCTGCGCCGGGCTTTTTTCTCCCCGGACGGCACGGGGCTCTACATGAGCGTTTTGCTCAGGCCTACCATGCGCGCAAGTGATTCTGTACTGGTGACTGCCGCAGCTGCGGTGGCGGTTGCCGAGGCGATTGAAGAGGTCTCCGGCCGTTCCGCCGGGATCAAGTGGGTCAATGATATTTTTTTAAACGAGAAAAAGGTCTGCGGCATCCTGACGGAAGGCTCTGTTGGATCGGACGGCGCGATGCAGTTCGCGGTATTGGGAATCGGCGTCAACCTAGCGCCGCCGCTGGGCGGGTTCCCAGATAACCTTCGCGACATCGCCTGCGCGGTGTTTAATGGCGAGGTCCGGGACGACTTGCGGGCGCGGTTGGCCGCATCGATCCTTACGCGTTTCTTCCGTTACAGGGTGCTTGAGGAGCGTGTTTTTCTTCCAGCCTACCGAAAGCGTTCCATCGTGCTTGGGAAGCCCATTCAGGTCTTTCTCGGCGAGGAAAACTTCCCGGCACGGGCGCTTTCCATCGACGATGACTGCCGTTTGCTCATCGAGACCGCCCACGGCATCCTGCCATTGTGCGCCGGTGAGGTCAGCATACGGCCTGTAGAGGCCTGAGAGCCTTTATACGCCGGAGGCCTCCGTCTACCTTTCTCTTCCACCAAAGCCACTCCGCCAACGCCTGAAGCGCATGAAAGGCCCGCTGGATTTGCATCCGGCGGGCCTTTGTCACATTTCGTGGGGATTACGCCTTCGCGGGCGCAGGCTTCTTGCCGCTCTCAGGCTTGTTCTTCATGCGGCGCTTCTGCATGTCAACCCACAGCGGGGCGCACAGGGCCAGCGTCGAGTAAATACTGAGCATGGAGCTGATGGCCATCGGCAGCGCGAAGCTGACGACGGAATCCAGGCTGGAGCGCATCGCGAGTAAGTAGATCATCGTCACCGAGATCGTGACCGCGATGTTGGTGTTGATCGAACGCGTCATCGTCTGGCTGACCGACAGATCCGCGATGGTCTCCAGCGATTCCTTGGGGTAAACCCTGCGGTTCTCGCGGATACGGTCAAACACGACGATGGTGTCGTTGATCGAATAACCAACGATTGTCAGCGCAACCGCGACGAAGGAATCGCCAATCGGGATGCCCGCGATCACGCAGGTGAAGAACGCGATCAGCAGGTCATGGAACAGGGCGATGATTGCGGACAGACCAGCCAGAAGTCCACCGATTTTCCGGAAGGTGATCCATTCGTAGATCAGGATCAGGAAAATCGCCAGAATGACCGCGATAAGGCTGCGTTCCAGGAACCGGTGGCCGTAGAAGGGCTGAACCAGCGAAGATTCGGCGGAGACAAACTTCGCATCCGGGAACTTCTCGTTGAGCTTTTCTAGAAGGTTGGTTTGTTCGTCGGAAGACATGCCGTATTCGCCCGCCAGCGTCAGCACCACGCGGTTTTCATGCGTCACATAGTCCGTGGTAAGCTGCGCGGTGGTACTGCGGCCCAGGATTTCGGTTGCCGAATCAGCCACCGCATCGGAACTGATTTCGCCCTGGTAGGAGTACTTGAGCAACGCGCCGCCGGTGAACTGGATATCCAGCGCTACGCCGCCGCGCAGAATGATGCCGAGGATGCCGATGAGCATAATCCCGATAGAGATCGAGTAGAGCACTTTGCGGTGGGCGTAAAAGTGTATTGGTTTCCTTACATTCACAGCGTGACCCTCCTCGTATAGCAGGTATACAGCTTCTCATTGGAGAGCTTCGGGTACAGGACGAGCGAGCGCATCATCAGATGCGATGCGGTGACGCCCGCCAGGAAGTTGAGCAGGATGCCGGTCAGCATCGAGTAAGCGAAGGACAGCATCGCGCCGGAACCCAAGACCATCAGGATGATCGCGGCGATCATCACGGTGATGTTGCCATCGAACACAGACGAGAACGCGTTCTTAAACCCGGTCATGACGGCAGCCTGAATCTTCCGTCCGACCTTGATCTCCTCGGAGATGCGCTCGCTGATGATGATGTTGGCGTCAACGCCCATGCCGATTGACAGGATGATACCCGCAATACCGGGCAGGGTCACCGTAATCTGGGGAATGGACAGCGCCAGCAGAACGCCGCAAACCTGAATCAGCAGCGATATACAGGCAACAACGCCCGACATCTTGTAGTAGAGGATCAGCAGGATGCAGATGAGCAGGAACGCGAGCGAACCGGCCCAGATCATGACGCTCAAGGCGCCGGCGCCCAACGTCGGGCTGATGGTGGAGTAGTTGCGCGCCTCCATGGAGAAAGGCAGCGCACCGGCCGCGATCTTCTGCGCGAGGTCCGAGGCTTCCTTCAGGCTTTCATTACCGGCTTTGCCGTTGGTGATGACACCCTGGCCATCGGTAATCGCGCTCTGCACGGTGGGCGAGGAAATCTCGACTTCATCCATGTAGATAGAAATCTCTTTGCCAAGGAACTTCTTTGTGGCGTCGGCGAAGAGCTTCGCGCCTTCTGAGTCGAAGGTCAGCGCCACGTTATATCCGCCCTCGCCATTGGAGGCAACGACCGATTTGGTGACATGGGAACCGTCCACGAGAACGTTGCCCTCGCTGTCACGGAAGGTCAGCTTGGCGGTTTCACCCAGCTCCGAGATGGCCTTCTGGGCGTCAAATGTCTTCTCGTCAGACTTCCAGGGGAAACGAACGATGATGTCGCCGTTGGTTCGGTCAACCGTCACATCGCGGTCCAGAATGTTCTTCTGGTCCAGGCGGACTTCGATGACCGACCGGGCGCTCTCTAGCTCGTCCGCCGTCGGCACACGGTCCAGGCCGACCGGCTGATAGATCGCATCCACGCCGCCGCGGATATCAATACCGAAACGCATCTGGTTCGCGCCGGGGATGTTGATCGCAAAGCTGTCGCCAAACGGGATATGCACACCGAAGAATGCAACCCAAGCGATCAAGAGCGTCAAGCCCAGCACGATGAAAAACGTACCCCGATTGACTTTCATTCCCATACCTCCACGTGCCCGTTTCCGCGGGCTAATAACCTCCCGTGAACCTCGGAACCTCCGCACTCCGACCACACAAGCACGATTATACCATAAATGACGCCGTTCCGCCATAAAGAAGATGACAAGATTCACGTCGTAGCGCTTGCGGATAACATCTGCACCGAACTTTTCCCGCCGTTGTGCCGGGCCTTGGAATTGCCTAAATTACAGTCCGTTCCGCCCTGGCAATGCAAGCATCCTTTGGCCGCGCGTGTCCTCTTTCGCTCTCGCTTGAAGCAATCGGCCGACGTACCCTGCGCCCCCGGACCGGCATCGCGCGGATAGACCGCTAAAACTCGTTCATCCGGTAACCCACACCGATTTCCGTGATGATGTAGCGGGGCTGCGCGGGATTCTTCTCCAGTTTTCTTCGGATGTTGGCCATATTTACCCGTAAAATCTGGTTGTCGCCCAGTGCGTTGGGGCCCCAGACTTCCGCAATCAGCGCATCATACGTCAGCACACGACCGGGATTGCGGGCCAGCACCGTGACGATCCGAAACTCATTCTGCGTCAGATGGGCTTCTTCCCCGTCGACAAAGACACGACGCCGGAAGAAATCCACCGACAGGCCGCCGCAGACAAACGCCTCCTCGGCGGACGCGCTCAACTGCGCGTGGCGAAGCTCGGTTCGAATGCGCGCCAGCAGTTCCGACGTGCCAAAAGGTTTGGTCACATAATCGTCCGCGCCCAGATCCAGCGCCATCACCTTGTCCCGCTCCTGATCACGAGCCGACACCACCAGGATGGGCAGTTTGGACCAAGCCCTTACCGACTTGATCACATTCATGCCATCCATATCCGGAAGGCCCAGATCCAGAATCATCAGATCCGGAAGGTGCGATGGGATCATCGCCAGCGCCTGCGTGGCATCGCAGGCCTCGATCACGCGGTAGCCGCTCATCTGCAGCACAGTGCGCATGAAGTTTAGAATATTGTGCTCATCTTCGACAATCAGTACGCATGGCTTATTGTCCATTGTCCACCTCCTCCAACGGAAGAGTGAACCGGAAGACCGCGCCGCTGGGTCGCACGTTCCGGGCTTCCATGCGCCCCCCGTGTGCCTGTATGATCGACACGCATACTGATAAGCCAATGCCCATGTTGCGGCTGTTGTCGCTGGAGGCGCGCTCTACGCGGCCCATATAACCATCAAACAGGTGCGGAAAGTCTGATTTCGGAATTCCCTGCCCGTCGTCCCGCACCTCAAAAACCGCATCGTTCTCTTCCCTGCTTGCCGTCAGTGTGATGTGCCCTGCCTTGCCGTGCAAGACCGCGTTCTCCAGCAGGTTGAACAGCACCTGCTCGATCAATAACGCATCCATCGGCGCCATCAGAAGTTCTTCCGGCGCGCTGCCTTCGATGACGCTGTCCGGGTAGTGTTTTTGAAACTTCTGCACCGCCTCGGCCACCACTTCCTCAAGCGCTTCATTGCGCTTGACGATCTGCGCCGCACCTTCTACCTTGGTGATCAGCAGCAGGTTCTCCACCATGCGAATCAGCCATTCGGAGTCCTCATAAACGCCGCGAATCAGCTCGGTCCGGCGTTCGGCGGTCAACGTTCCATCGTTTTCAAGAATCGCGGAAGTGGCGCCCAGAATGGAAGTGAGCGGCGTCCTGAGATCATGGGACACGGCGCGCAGGAGGTTTCCTCGCACGCGCTCCCGCTCGGCTTCCGCGTATGCGCCCTCCTGTTCACGGATCTGCTGGGTCATGCGGGAAGTGAGCAGCGCGACAATCAGCATGCAGGCAAACGTCAATAGATCGCCATAGAGGAAGTCATATTCATAATACGGCTGTCGAAACGAATAGCTGATCCAAAGAACACCGACGACCGAAGCCGCGACGCTGTAGAGGTAGCCAGATGTAAAGCGGGCGGTCACCAGGACCGCCGCCAGAAAGATCATCGGCATGTACACACCGCCGTCGCGCACAAGCCTGAGCGGCAGTGAGGTTCCCACCGCCACAGCCATCGTCAGAAGAAAAACCAGCGCATCATTTAGAGCCGTATGCTGCTTGAACACATTCACGCGCATCACCCGAACCATTGTAGCACAAACACCTGCCGCCAACAAGCGGCCATTGCCGCCCGTCTGATCCTTGGAAAAGCGCCGCCGATCAGATGTCCAGCGCCTCACGCTGTTTCTTGGAAAGGCCCTTCAGCACCAGCTGGTAAGATTTTTCCGTCAATTCCCGCAGTAGATCGTCCGGTACTTCCCCATCGAACCGGATCGAGTTCCAATGCTGTTTGTTCATATAATATCCGGGCGCGATGTCCGGGTACTGGCCCCGTAGGAATTCGCCTTCCAGCGGCTCCAATTTCAGGGACACGACCGCACAGCCTTCCCCGTCCGTCAAGGTGGCCGCGAACATCTTGCCGCCCACCATGTACCGGACCCATTGCCATTCCGCTTTGAAGTCCTTGACCGCTCCGGGCTTCCGAAGGAGCTCCGCATCCAGCCACTCGTAACGCATTTCAATCCCTCCCGCCGCATCATACCAAAAAGAGCCCGGCGCGTCAAACGCCAAGCTCTCTGGAATCAGCATACCCCGCTATAGCGATTTCTTTCTGGCGGTATAGGTGACGACGATGCGCTGGATGACGATGAAGATTAGTAGCAGTACGCCGGTCGCGATCTTGCCCCACCAGGACGACAGGGTCCCTTCGAAGGTAATCAGCGCCGGTATGGTCGCCTTCAGCATCACGCCAAACATGGTACCGACCATATAACCCACGCCGCCGGTCAGCATGACGCCGCCGATCACCGCGGCGGAAATAACATCCAGTTCGCCGCCCGAGAGCGCCAGGTTCCATCCGGATTTCACGTATAATACGTATACAATGCCCGCCAGCGCCGAGCAGAAGCCGTTGATGGCGTACACCGCGATCTTCGTGCGGCCCACCGGAAGACCCATCAGCTTTGCGGATTGCTCGTTTCCACCGATGGCGTAGACGTTGCGGCCAAAGCGGGTCTTTTGCAAAATGATCGTGCCAATGATGATCATCGCAAGGAAGATGATCACGCTCAGATTGATATAGGCGACCGGTTTGAGCTTGACCCAGGCCCCCTCTTTGAGCACCATGATGTTCCACTTCATGCCGGCCAGCCAGTCGATGGTGGGGTGCTGGATGGAGATCGATTCTCGGCTGATCAAGGCGCATACGCCGCGCGCCAGAAACATACCGGTCAGCGTTGTGATAAAGGGAGGCACGTTCAGGTAATGGATCGCGGCGCCCATGATATAGCCCAGCAACGCGCCCATGGCCAGCGAAAACAGCATGCAAAGCCATGGATCAACGCCCAGCACCGTGGTGCCATAGGCGATGAACATGCCCGTCAGCGATGCGACCGCGGCCACCGAAAGGTCAATGCCGCCGGTGATCAGCACCATCGTCATGCCCACCGCCGAGACGCCGATGTAGGCGTTGTCGGAGAACATCAGGCAGATCGTCCGGAGGGACGTAAAGCCCTTTTCCCCGTACATGATCGCGCCGAACAGGTAGATTATCAGGAACACGCCCAGTGTGGCGTACACCATAATGTACTTGGGGTTGAAGAGCTTGGCCTTCAGGCTCTGGCGGATGTCGAAGTTGAAGAACTTGGCCGTCCGGCTCTGTCGTTTAGGTTCCGCGTTAAGCACGAACGGCACCCCCCATCGCGTTTTTGCGAACTTTCTTGCGTTTGGCCATCGCCTGCCGCACCGGCTCCGACTGCAGCACGATGACCACCGCGATGATCATGGCTTCAAACGCCATAATCGCCTCCGAAACGACGCCGAAGAAGTACACCAGCGTCACGATCGTCTGGATGATCAGCGAACCGACCAGCGTACCCGCCAGACTGAACTTGCCGCCAGACATCGAAGTGCCGCCAATGACCACCGCCAGGATCGCGTTCATCTCGTTGTTGACGCCGGCGTTGTTGGAGTCGCAGGAGGAGATGCGGCTGGCGTAGATCAGGCCGGAGATGCCGGATAACAGGCCCGTCAGCATGAAAGCGATCAGGATGATCCTGTCGGACTGCAGACCGGATACGCGGCTTGCGCTGGGGTTGACGCCGACCGATTCCACAAACATGCCAAAGGATGTCTTGCGCGTGAACAGCGCCACCAGAAGAACCACCACGATCGTGATGATGATCGGCAGCGGCAGCGCGAACATGTGCCCCTGCCCGATGAACTGGAAAGGTGAATACATTGTGGTAAACTGCTTGCCGTTGGTGGTGATCTGCGCGATGCCTCGCCCGGCCACCATCAATATCAGCGTCGCGATGATGGGCTGCATGCCCAATCTCGAAATCAGAAGGCCGTTGAACGCACCCATGACCGTGCAGACGAGCAGCGGCACCAGAATGACCAGATAGAAGGGCATAACGGTGTAGTCGCCGGGCGTCGGATACTGCGTCACGTCCCACCGGAGAAATTTCAGCGCCATCGCGCCGGACACGGCAACCAGCGCGCCCACGGACAGGTCCGTGCCGCCCAGCGCGATGACCAGCGCCATGCCCATCGCGATGATGGTGCTTTCCGCCGAACGGTTCAGG
>CALGYL010000129.1 GCA_937934775.1 uncultured Clostridia bacterium | reverse complement strand
GAACCATGAAGAAAATGTTCGGTGTCAATACGCCCATCAGCGCGCCCATGACCGAGGATCAGAAGCTCGACTTCGAAAGCCTCGAATCCCTCTGCGAATTCCTGATCGGAACAGGCGTTCACGGCTTGTACCCCAACGGCTCCACCGGCGAGATGGGCTACCTCTCCTGCGAGGAGCGGAAAAAGGTGCTGGAAGTGTGCGTGAAGAAAGCAGCCGGGCGCGTCAACGTGTTTTCCATGGTGGGTGCGATGACCACCGCGGAGACCATCGCGCTGGCGCGGCACGCCGAAGCGGTCGGCGCCGACGGCGTGGGCATCGTAACGCCCTACTATTTCAAACTGGACGCGGACGAGCTGACCGAGCACTTTGTGCGCGTCGCCAAAAGCGTATCTCGCAATTTCCCGGTCTATCTCTACGGCATTCCCCAACTTGCCGTCAACGACATCACGCCCCAACTCGCGCAGCGCGTCGCGGACCGGGCGGAGAACGTGGTGGGCATCAAGTACAGCTACCCCGACATGCCGCGCCTGATCAAGTTCATGAACGTCAACGGCGGCCGCTTTTCAGTGCTCGCGGGCCCGGACGATCTGTTCTATCCGACGCTCGCGCTCGGCGGCGACGGCACGATCTCCGGCAATTCCAACGTCATCCCGGAGCACTTTGTCGCCATCTACAACGCCTTCAAGGCGGGCAACCACGAACTGGCAAAGAAGCTCCAGCGCAAGACGAACCGCCTGATCGATTTCATCAGCGGCCCCAACAACATGGCGCGCTATAAAGAGGGCTTGAAACGCCGCGGCGTCATCGGTACTGCGACCGTCCGCAGTCCGCTGCGCGCATTGACCGACGCAGAGCGCGAAGAATACTTTGCCGCCATCGACCGCCTCGCATATCTGGACGTGACGAAGTTCTGACGTCCTGTCGCCGAACGCATTCCATTTTCGAATCTTCAGATGATAATATCGAATTGTTGACGAAAACAGAACATGTTATGATGATTTTGATGTCAAATGCGAACAAAACGGAGGTAAGTTTCTATGAAAAACGGCAAATCCATGTTTTCACTGTTGATGGCCGTGCTTCTGATGACTTCGATCATCGCGGTACCTGCGTTCGCGGAAGAAGCCAAGAAGTACGACGTCACGCTGAACGTCGTAGGCGTCAACAACGTCATCTCCGAAGTCATACTGGCGCATCAGGATGAATTGCTTGAGAAGTACGGCATCAAGATCAACTTCCAGCAGTTCAGCAACGAGCAGGCATCCAACAAGCTGGCGGTCAGCTTTGCCGCCGGTGGCAGCGACATCGACGCGTTCATGTTCCGCCCGCTGGACGAGACGCTGCTGTTCGTGCAGAACGGCTGGCTGGAGAACCTGCAGCCCTACATCGACAAAGACCCCGACGCCGCCAAGATCGACGACTATTATCCCGCCTCGCTGGGCCTTTGCAAGGACGCTTCCACCGGCAACATCGTCGGCTTCCCGCTGATGGTGGAGAGCGCGGTCGTGTTCTACAACAAGACGCTCTTCAAGGAAAAGGGCATCGACAAGCTGCCCACCACGATGCAGGAATTGTATGACACCGCCGCCAAACTGGACGACCCGGACAACGACATCTGCGGCTTTGCATGCCGCGGCGCCGGCAACCCGGCGGTCACCCAGTTCTCCACCTTCCTCCGCGCCTTCGGCGGCGACTTCTTCGACAAGGACGGCAAGGCGACCATCAACACCCCCGAAGCCGTCAGCGCGTTTGAATTCTACGGAAAACTGCTGCGCGATTACGGCCCGGACGGCGTCTTGAATATGGGCTGGACCGACACCTGGAACCTGTTCACCCAGGGCAAGGCCGCGATGCGCCTGGATGCCGACACCAACATCGGCAGTTGGGATCCCGACAATTCGCTCATCACGCTGGATGACATCGGCTATTTCCAGATCCCCGTCGGCCCGAGCGGCAACCACGGCGACTTCCTGATCACCGCGTGGGCGATTGGCGTCAGCGCCGGTTCCGCCAACAAGGATGCGGCGTACACGTTCGCCAACTGGGTCGCCAGTCCCGAAATGCAGATCGAGGTGCAGAAAAAGGGCGGCTCCGGCGCCCGCGCTTCAGCCTGGGCCGAAAAATACAGCAGCTGGCCGGCCGAACTGCAGACCGTCGCCGACGCGGCCGCCAAGGTGGCCGTCTCCACCGACCGCCCGTACATGATCAATGTCGCCAAGGCCCGCGACATCATCGGCCAGGTGATCGTCGCCGCGATCGAGGGCAACACCGACATCCAGGCGCTCGCGGATGAGAAGAACGCCGAATTCCAGACGCTGCTGGATTCCGAAAAGAAGTAGCATTCGGTACGACCACGCCGCGCAGCGCTTGCTCCCGGCAAGCGCTGCGCGGGCTTTCTATGACGCCCGAAGGCCTGCGCGGGGCGTCACTTAGCAATCGAATCGGCCTACGCTTATGAAATGGAGGTGAAGCAGCATGCAAAGAGCCGGAAGTTGGGCGGACAGAAACCTGAAATACCTGTTCACCGTGCCAACGATCCTCTTCGTGCTTGCAATGGTGCTGTTCCCGATCATCTATACGCTGATACTCAGCTTCCATTCCTGGCGCATGTCGGCCAATATCCCCTGGGAGTACATCGGCCTTGGCAACTACATCGAGATGTTCACGTCCAGCCGCTTCCCGCTGGCCGCATGGCGCACGTTCCTATTCGCGGTCATCGCGCTATTCTTCGAACTGACGCTGGGCATTCTGATCGCCCTGCTTCTCAACCGGGATTTCCGCGGCAAGAGTCTGACCAAGACCGCGTTCCTCCTTCCGATGGTCGCGACGCCGGTGGCGGTCGGCATGGTGTGGAAGCTGATTTACGAGCCTTCGATCGGCGTCCTCAATTACATCATTCGCAGCCTCGGCGGCCCGAAGATTGACTGGCTCGGCTCCACAACCAACGCGCTGTTCTCGCTGATCGCGGTGGATATCTGGCAATGGACGCCGATGGTCATGCTGATCGTGCTGGCGGGTCTGTCCGCGATTCCAACGGAGTGCTATGAATCCGCGCTGGTTGACGGCGCGACGCCCTTCCAGACGGCCACCAGAATCACGCTGCCGCTATTGCGCCCCACAATCTACACGGCGGCGCTCCTGCGGCTGATCGACGTACTCAAGACATTCGACATTCTGTATTCCATGACGCAGGGCGGCCCGGGTTTCTCCACCGAGACGATGAACATCCTCGCCTATCGCCAGGCATTTGAGTTCATGGAGTTCGGACAGGCATCCTCGACACTCATCGTCTTCTTTCTGATCGTCATGCTGATCGCGGCGCTGACCATCAAGATCAAGAGCCGGACGGAGGTGGAAATCTGATGAACGCCTTCGCCCAGTCCCGCGCGAAGAAGCTCCGAAACAGGGTTCTGTTTTACACACTGGTGACCGTCATCCTGGTCGGGGTACTGTTCCCGCTGCTTTGGATGCTTCTGGCTTCGTTCAAGACCAACGCGCAGATCCTGAACGTCAAGAAGATGTTCGACTTTACGCCGACCGCAAAGAACTTCTACAACGTCTTTGTGAAGTACAACTTCAAACTGCCGATCCTGAACAGCTTCATCATCAGTTTCGTATCAACCCTGATCGCGCTCGTGATGGGGCTTCCTGCCTCCTACTCGATCGCGCGGGAGAAAATGCACCTGTTCTCCGGCATCATCCTGATGATCCGTATCGTACCGGCGATCTCCTTTCTGGTTCCCTGGTACACGCTGTTCTCCAAGCTTCACCTGACCGGCACCTACACCGCGCTGATCCTGTGTCACCTGATCGTCTCGCTGCCACTGATCATCTGGATCATGATCCCGTACTTTGAAACGCTGCCCAAGGAGCTGGAACAGTCGGCGTGGGTTGACGGCTGCTCAAAATTCGGCGCGTTCATACGCATCATGCTGCCGCTGGCGTCGCCCGGCATCCTGACCTGCGGGATTCTCGCGTTCATCTTCTCTTGGAACAACTTCATGTTCGCGCTGATCCTGAGCTCCACGAAGACGCTGACCCTGCCGCTTGCGATCTACCAGTTCATCTCATACTCCAATGTCGATTGGGGCGGCATCATGGCGGCTTCCGTGGTCATCACGCTGCCGATCATCGTCATCTCGTTCTTCCTCCAGCGCTACATCATCGCGGGCCTTACCGCCGGCGCGGTCAAGGGATAAACAACCAAAAGACAGGAGCGTAACGCCATGAAACCAAAAGTCCTCAACACCATTCCGAAATCACTGTTTGAGACGCACTGCAAACGAGCCAAAAAGCTGCTGGAAGACAACGGATTTGAAGTCCTTACCTACCAGGGCGAGCGCGTCATGACCGCGGATGAAATCAAGGCGGTCGGCAGCGACCTCTGCGCCGCGATCGTAGGCTGCGACGCCTGGACCGAAGAAGTCATCGCGGCGTGCCCCAAGCTCAAGGTGCTGGCGCGCTTCGGCATCGGTGTCGAGTCCATCGATCTGGAAGCCGCGAAGCGCCACGGTGTCAAGGTGTGCAATGCCCGCGGCATGAACAGCGACTCGGTGGCCGAGATGACCATCCTGCAGGTGCTTGCCGTCTACAGAAACCTGATCAATCTGGACCGGACCACCCGGGAAGGGGACTGGATGCGCTATGCGGGCCACACCATCCACAACAAGGTGTACGGCCTGATCGGCTTCGGCGCGATCGCGCAGAATGTGGCGAAACTGCTGTCCGGCTTCGGCGTCAGGGAAATTCTGGCGTACGACATGTTCCCAAACCACGAGGCGGCCGGGCGGCTGGGCGTTACGCTGACCGACTTTGAGTCCGTCGTCACAAAGTCCGACATCATTTCGCTGCACGTGCCCGGCACAAAGGATACGGCCG
Organism: uncultured Clostridia bacterium; assembly: GCA_937934775.1. Taxonomy (GTDB): domain Bacteria; phylum Bacillota; class Clostridia; order Christensenellales; family Aristaeellaceae; genus JAEZHK01. Next base: position 6,798 of record CALGYL010000129.1, on the reverse strand, counting down.
GCCTCTTTAACGAATCCGTCTTCCGGAAAATGAAAAGCGAGGCGATCCTGATCAATGTGGCGCGGGGCTCGGTGGTCAGCCAGAGCGCGCTGTATCGCGCGCTCAAGGAACACTGGATCGCCGGCGCGGGCCTCGACGTGTACGAGGCTGAACCCACCGGCCGTGGCAATCCGCTGTTTACGCTGAACAACATCGTCCTCACGCCCCATCAGGCAGGCGACACCAAGGAAACCTTCGACGCCGTCAGTTACTTTGACGCGCAGGTCATCCTCGACGTCATGAACGGCAAGGAGCCGCCCAACTGGCTCAACCGATAATTTGGATGCGGGCGCCTCTCCCATTGGAGGGGTGCCCGCAATTGTGAAAGGAAAGCCGATATGAAAGAAAATACGCTGCGGAGTCTTCTGGATCACAACCTGCCCTCCACGGCAACCCGGTTGTGGAGCACGTGGCCGTTCTATATGGAGGCGCTGGGCGCGACCGAGAATTTTGACTATGCCGAGTTTGTCGCCGAATACGCTCCCTTCACACAGGCCGATCTCGAAAATCTGGCGCGGGCGGCGGAGCTTCACGACATGGGATCGATGATCAAGGTGGATTTTCTGAACCGCGGCTACGTGGCGCAGAAAGCCGTCGCGGCCGGCTTTCAAGCGGTTCTCTTCACCGATTGCCGAAACGCGGGGCAAGTGGCGGAGTCCGTGAACATGATGAAGCCCGAAACGCCCGCGTTTGGCGGCATGTACGGCTTCCCCAACCGACGCTTCATCGGTACGCAGAGCCACATGCCGCAGATGGAACATGCGAAGCGGCTGAGCGAGATCGTGCTTTGCTTCATGATTGAAAAGGCGGAGGCGATGAAGAACATCGAGGCCATCTGCGCGGTGCCGGGCGTGGACATGGTGCAGTTCGGCCCGTCGGACTATTCCATGAGCATGGGTGTCAATTTTGCGGACCACATGCCGGAGGCAAAGGCGGCGGAGCGGAAAATGATCGAGGTCGCGCTGAAGCATGGCGTTCAGCCCCGCTGCGAAATTCCCACCGCCGAAGCCGCGCAGTACTACATGGACCTGGGCGTCAGGCACTTCTGCCTGGGCGATCAGTTCGCGGTATTGCGGCAGTTCTGGATGGGCGAGGGCGCAAAAATGCGAGCGGCGGCGGATTCCCTGAAATAAAGTAATCCCGTCCCCCGCCAAAGCCTCATCCGCACGTATGATTGCAGCCCAAATGAGATTGGAACTCTAAGCCAAGACCATCCGCAACGCCCCGTCCCGCTTCCGGTGACTTGCGCACCGGAAGCGCGGGTTTTATCATCCGCGCATACGCTGGCGGCTGCGGTATGCAGGAAATCCGGGCAGACATCCGCGGGTCCGGCCTTTGGAATTACGGTTCATTCAGAGCCGGGCAACCCGTCCTTTGGGGATTGCCTTGCGCCCGGGTCCCGCCGATCGCATCGCCGTTTCCACTTGTCTTTCAGAAGTTCAATAATCAGAACCTGATAAGAATGAAAATGATGCCGGTATTTGAACCGGCGCTTTTCCCGATTTGAATGTACGGTCATGCTCGTCGCCACATCACCCACATGAATGATAGACAGATTTTTCAGGTACGCCGTCGTCCATGAATTGGCCAGAATCCTGACGAATAAAATCTGTTCTTCCACGTACAAAAACGTCTTGGGATTCAAGCCGTCATACCGCCTGACGTACTGCGGCGAGAGAATGATGCAGCATCCGTGAAGAACGCAGTTGTCCAGGCGCGTCAGGTTGGGGCCATCCGGGCATGCTCCGGCGTCTTTTGTCAAAGCTCTTCGCGTTGCCCGATCCACCCGGCGCTCCCACCGTAACAGCTTCAGGTCCAGGTCAGAAAACGCCGTCAGATACTTTGCGACCGTCATCATGTATTTAAAGAAAGCCAGCCTCAGGCCCAGTCCGTCTTTCCGGAGCGGATTTGACTTGCTGTCCGTGCGCCCATCGGGCATCAGCATCTTCGGCCCGGCCGCGGCATACGCCTTTTTTTGGTATTCCGCGATCATCTGCGCGGAAAAATCATTTTGAACCATCAACGTGTCGTTGTTGAGCAGGACAATAAACTCACATCTCTGACGATACTTTGCTTCGCAGTATCCAATATTCATACCACGCGCAAAGCCGTTGTTGATCTTGCTGTTGATGATTACGACGTCGTCCGAAGCGCCATGGCACAGTTTTTCCAACTCTTCCGTGCGTTCATCGCCGTTATTGACAACAATGATGCAGAAATTTTCGCCCCTCTGCGTTTCAACGATGGACTTTACACAGTTTGCGGTCGCGTCAAGCGCCATATAATGCAAGACCACAAACCCAACCTTTTCGTTCATGGTACCTTCTTTTCATGCTTCGACAAATCTGTCGTCAGCTTTGGAATGGAAAAAACAATGGGTTTCAGACTGCATCAGCCTGCGCGAACGTATCCTGTACCGATCAAGGTTGTTGGTCATTAGCATAACAAATCCAAACGGCGTTGTCAATGTCAACCGACGCCGGACACGGGGTCTTCAGTAGACCGGACAGGCGTGGGCGCTGGCCGTCCGGCCGCGCAGAGTGCCGCAACGCCCCGTCCCGCTTCCTTCGCTTCCGGTGACCTGTGCGCCGGAAACGGGTTCCCACCAGAAGTAGCGCGCACTGGTGGTTGAAACGGCAGCGTCATACCAATACCAAACATTATTTCTTCCAAAGCGGCGAGGGATTTTTCATCCTGCAAGGAGCTGAAGCGCAGGAGCCGCCGCGCTATTTTAAGCGGAGAGCGTCACCGCAGGGTGGAAAAAGGCCCGGCACTACGAAGAAAGAGTGTTCTGGATTGGTATCAGCCAGTGCGCCGTCCGGAAATCCCGAAGGGTTTCCGGCGCACGAAGCGCTTCTTCCATTGCGCCATAAACAGACAGGTTTTTCATGCGCAAAACGGCCACGGCTCCTGTTCGCGCCGTGGCCGCTTCCTGTTTTACGATTGCGTGCGGGCGTCCCATCCCGCTTCCCGCACGCTAGGTAACCGCTGATTGAATGAGGTGGTGGATTGCCGAGGTGATTTTCTGTCCCCACAAGGAGCCAGAAGGGAGTCGCAGCAGCGCTACGGCGACCGGATGGGCGACATCGTGGGGGGCGGAAAAGCGACCGGCAAACCTGCCGCCGAATAAATTAGCAGTTACCTAGGGGGCCACCGTGATGGTGATGATTTGGGTGAAAACGTGGTTCCCGATGCCACCCGCAGCCTTCACCTGATAGACCCCCTCGCTCGGGAAGGTGTTTGTGCGAATGCTCTGATCCGCGTTCCAGTTCACTTGCACGCTGCCCCAGTTGCTGGAATCATCCCAGAAATTGCGCCAGACCGCGGCGTCATCCGGTATATCCCCCCCCGCAAACTGGATCAAGCTCTTCTGCAGGAAAACCTGCTCCCCGGGCTTGATCGCGATGCTGTAGGTGGGATAGGTGATGCCTGTGGGAATCCCGGTCAGGCCAGGTTCCACCGTAAACTGCACATCGGTCGCGCCCTGGAACAACCCATCCTCGGTAGCATAGCTGACCGTAGCCTTCACCGTTCCCGTCACATCGTGCAAGGCGTATTTCACCCGCCGTCCGTACGGGTTCCAATCCATATCCTCCAGGGTCACGGGGGTAACGGACGCGCCTTCCTGCTGCGTGATTTTCCAGACAATTCCCTGCTGTTCGGCTTCCGACAGACTGCCGACATCCAGATAGATGTCACAGATCGCGTCTTCCTGACTGCCGCTCAGATAGAGCGTATTGTATTCCTGAATTCTCCTGGCACCCAGCGTCAGGTGCCCGCTGTCTTCCGCCAGCACGGTGACGTACACCTGTGCGAAATAGGTATAATTCCCGGCGCCCGCAACAACTTGCATCACATAGCGCCCTTCGCTCGGGAAGGTATTGGTTCGGATGTTGCCTCCACTGTTCCAGGTTTCCGTAACGTTTGACCAGTCGCCCTGGTCGTTCCAGATCTGACGCCACAGCGCCTCGTTCGGAACTTCGCCGCCTACGAAAGCAATCTGGTCCAAATCCAGTGAAACCGTTCCACCCGGCTTGATGTTAAAACTCGTCTGAGGATAGGTGATGCCGGTTGGCAGATTCTCAGGATCCGTCTTCACATCAAACTCGATCATCGTGGAAGTCTGATACAGACCGCTCGCCGCCGAGTAGTCCAGCCGGTATTTCACATGGCCCGTGCCGCCCTTCATTTTGTAGGTGAGCACACGGTTTCCAGCCCTCCTGCTTCCGTCGAAATCGACTGTCGCGATGTCCGACCCGGAAACCGGCGTCAAAATCCAGCTGGCGGCGCCCTCCTCCGCTTCTGTCAGCACCATATTGTTCACATTTGCGTCGCCGAGATAGTCTTCCTGCGAACCGCCGGTATAAAGGACCGATGATCTGGGCGTGGCGTCAAGCGTCGGCGTCAGGTGCCCACTGTCTTCCACCACAGTGATCATCACCGGCACGGTGTAGACATAATTGCCAATGCCCGCCGCCATATTCAGCGTATAGCGCCCTTCGTTCTCGAATGTGTTGGTGCGAACATTGCCTTCGCTGTTCCACGTCTCCGTCACGCTGCCCCAGTCGCCCTGATCGTTCCAGATCTGACGCCACAGCGCCTCGTTCGGAACTTCGCCGCCCGCGAAAGCAATCTGGTCCAAATCCAGTGAAACCGTCCCACCCGGCTTGATGTTAAAACTCATCTGAGGATAGGTGATGCCGGTTGGCAGATTCTCAGGATCCGTCTTCACATCAAACTCGATCATCGTGGAAGTCTGATACAGACCGCTCGCCGCCGAGTAGTCCAGCCGGTATTTCACATGGCCCGTGCCGCCCTTCATTTTGTAGGTGAGCACACGGTTTCCAGCCCTCCTGCTTCCGTCGAAATCGACTGTCGCGATGTCCGACCCGGAAACCGGCGTCAAAATCCAGCTGGCGGCGCCCTCCTCCGCTTCTGTCAGCACCATATTGTTCACATTTGCGTCGCCGAGATAGTCTTCCTGCGAACCGCCGGTATAAAGGACCGATGATCTGGGCGTGGCGTCAAGCGTCGGCGTCAGGTGCCCACTGTCTTCCACCACAGTGATCATCACCGGCACGGTGTAGACATAATTGCCAATGCCCGCCGCCATATTCAGCGTATAGCGGCCTTCCTTCGGGAAAGTGTTTGTACGGATCGTGTTGTCCTTATTCCAAGACTCCTCGGTGCTGTCCCAGTTGCCCTGATCGTTCCAGATTTCCGTCCATGTCGCCGTGCCTGAGGGGATGGTTCCGCCGGTGAATTGAATTTCGTTCTTATTCAACTTAACCTGTTCGCCCGGCTGAATCCTGAAGCTGGTTTCGGGGTAGGTGATGCCCGTGGGCGGATCGGCAAGGGCGGACTGCACATCCAGATTCACGTAGATCACATCCCGGTACGCACCGCCGCCAGCCGAATAGGTGATCTTGCACTGCACCTGGCCGGTAATCCCCTTGAGCGTGTACTCCAGGTGCCGCCCGTTCGAGTTCCAATGCATCGGGTCACAGGTCACCGTGGCGACGTCTGCGCCTTCTGTCTGCTCAAAGTCCCAGACGGCTGCCTTCCGTTCTTCCTCCGTCAGCGTCGTCCCGTTTGCGTAGATGTCCGCAAGCACGTCGTGCGTTCTGTCAGCATCCACATACACTGTCTCTGTCCGCTGGTACTTGTTGAAGCCCGCGCTGAAATGATCCTGTCCCTCCGGCAGCACGTTGACCGCCACCGGCGTATCGTAGGTGTAATTGCCAACGCGCACAGCGACATCCAGCAAGTAGCGCCCCACGTTTGAGAAGGTATTGGTCTGGATGGTTTCGTCCTGATTCCATTCCTCCTGTACGCTGCCCCAGTCGCCCTCGTTTTTCCAGATCTGGAAGCGGTAGTCAACGCCCGCCGGCACATTGCCGCCCAGGAACTGGATCTTGTCACGTTCCAGGGCAGCCTGTCCGCCCGGATGGATGGTGATCACCGGATCGGCGTACGCGATGCCTGTGGGACGGTCGGTGAGAGCGGAGGCGACGTCAAATTCGATGAAGGCGCTGTCCTGATACAGCCCGTTCACCGCGGAGTAATCGAGCTGGTATTTCACATGACCGCAGCCGCTCTTGAGCCGGATTTGAATCCGTCGGCTTTCCGGCTCGCCATCCTTGACTTCCAGATAGACCTCGGCGAAATCTGTGCCATCCAGTGGCGTCAGCGTCCAAACAGCGTCCTTCTTTTCCGCATCGGACATTACGGCGCTCTCGGGGTAGGCGTCGCCCAGCCAGCACTCCGGATCGCCGTTCTCGTAGGCGATCGTATATCCCTGATAAACTCTCAGATCCGGATCCAGGCTGGTCTGCCCGTTGTCAAGCACCGTGATGGAGGCCTGCGCATTGTAGTAACGGTTTCCGATGCCCACGTCGTAGCGGACAATGTAACGCCCGGCCTCGCGGAAGGTATCGGTGCGCGCGCTGTTGGCCTCGCCCCACTCGGTATCCACATTGTCCCAGTTTCCGGCGTCATTGAGGATGCGCCACCAGTAGTTCGCGCCCTGCGAAACGGAGCCATCGACGAACTGGATGTTGTCACCGTCCAGCGTGAGTGATTCGCCCGTATGGATTGTGAACGAATCCTGCTTGAGCTCGATGCCGGTGGGCAGGTTTTCCGGCGCAGCCGCTACGTCAAATTCGATGTAGGTTGTGCCCCGGTAGAGCTCATTTGCCGACGAATAGTCCAGCCGGTACTTCACATGGCCGGTACCGCCGTTTTTGAGCCTGTACAGAA
>CALGYL010000128.1 GCA_937934775.1 uncultured Clostridia bacterium | reverse complement strand
GAGATGCCTAAGTGACTGGAGTTCAGACGTGTGCTCTTCCGATCTGTGGAAGCCGCCCTGGAAGTCATGCAGGCGGTAGGCAGGAAATACGGCCACGAATTTGCGGTGGAAACGCTGCCCGCGGGCGGCTGCGCCATCGACCTGACCGGAGAGCCGCTGCCACAGGCCACCCTCGACGCATGCCTCGCCAGCGACAGCGTTCTCCTGGGCGCTGTGGGCGGGCCAAAGTGGGAGAAGCTGCCGGGGCACCTCCGGCCTGAGCGGGCGCTTCTGGGCATCCGCAAGGAGATGAACCTGTACGCCAACCTGCGCCCGGCGCGGCTGATGCCGGTTCTGAAGGCCGCCTGCCCGCTGCGGGAAGCCACCGCCGACGTGGGGTTTGACATGCTGATCGTGCGGGAACTGACCGGCGGCATGTACTTCGGAAAAAGCGGCCGTATGGAAGGCCCGTTCGGGGAGACCGCCTTCGACACCGAGTCCTACGGCGCGGGGGAGATTGAACGCATCGCGCGCATTGCCTTTGAAGCCGCCCGAAAGCGGCGGGGGAAGGTGACCAGCATCGACAAGGCCAACGTGCTGGAGTCCTCCAGGCTCTGGCGGGAGACCATCCATAGAATCGCGACCGGATACCCGGATGTGGAATGCGCGGACATGCTGGTGGACAACGCCGCCATGCAGTTGATCGCGAGGCCGTCGCAGTTCGATGTGGTCCTGACCAGCAACATGTTTGGCGACATCCTGTCGGACGAGGCGTCGCAGTTGACTGGTTCCATCGGCCTTCTGGCCTCGGCGTCCCTGGGGGATGGCACGCGCGGCATGTACGAGCCCATCCATGGCTCCGCTCCCGACATCGCCGGTCAGGGCGTTGCCAACCCGATCGCGACCATCCTGTCCTGCGCGATGATGCTGCGCATGTCCTTTCACCTCTCCAAAGAGGCGAATGCGGTGGAGGCCGCCGTCGAATCGGCGCTGGAGGCGGGCTTCCGCACCCGCGACATCGCGGCAGGCGGCGCGTTCGTCACTTGCCGCCAGATGACCGACCGCATCCTGGCCGGCCTCTAGTCAATCATCAGTTCGCGTAGCCCCGGCTCCCTGAGCGTCGAATCCTCCGGGGACCGGGTTTTCTATTTCACGTATACCGATTCCAAACATGAACGCAGAATTGTCGGCGCGGCGCCGATTTGTCGAAAGGTTTACTGGCATTCCAATTGAACGGGGAAAGGTTTTATGTTATACTGATTGATACGATCGATGTTCGCTGGAGGCAATTTGTGCTGAGTAATTCTAGAGGCCGCCTTTTTGCGGGCTGCCTGATTGGAATCGCCTGCGGCCTGACGCTGCCGCTTCTTTCAGTGTTCTCCGCATGGGTGCTGCCCGTGACGGTGATCTTCGCGTTTCTCTGGGTATGGGCCGGGTGGCCCAGCGTGCTGGTGGGGGCGGCGGGCGTGATGCTGATCGGCTCCCAGTACGCGTTTCTGGGCTGGCCGTTCTCGGCAGCCATCCTGTTTCTGGCGGTTCCAGGCGTTCTGGCAGCCATCCTGACGGAGCGCAGGCAGCCTTTTTTCCGCGCCGTCGGGTACTCCGCGGCAATGCAGTTGGTCTCGCTGCTGCTCCTGACGGCGATCGCCTGGCTCTACTTCCAGCAGGACCTGGTGGATGTGATCATCGGCGCGATACGCGGGCTGGTCGGGGGAATTCCGCTCGCCCAGCAGCATTTTCTCGTGCTGCGGCTGGGCCAGATGGGCTACTTCGGGGAAAACACGGGCATCAATTTCTCCTCAGTTATACTGAGCGACGCGCAGTTGCAGGGCCTGATTGAGCAGTTGCTCAATTCGGTCAATTCCGTTCTCCGGCAGGAACTCCCCTCCATCGTTCTGACGACCGGCGCGGTTACCGGCTCGCTCTCCTACGCAGTCGCCGGTTGGGTGCGGGTGCGCAGAGGCGACAATCCGGCCATTCCGTTTGAAAAACCGGCCAACTGGCGGCTGACCGCGAACCTCATCATCTACCCCCCCGCGCTGGCGCTCGTTTGCCTGGGGCTAAACAGCCTGAACGTAAACGGGGCGGACGCGGCCTATGTTTCGATGGTGAGCCTTTCGCAGCTCTTCTTCTCCGTACAGGCGGTTGGCGCGCTGGAGCGCAGGATGAAGGCAAGCGGGATGCCTCCCGGAAAGCGAACCGCGCTGATCGTTCTGGCGCTGGTAATCGGCATGCGGCTGATGCCGCTGTTGGGCATGTATTCCGCCCTGTTCGGTTCGCAGGGGCTTATAACCAAGCAGATCAAGAAACGAATGGATGGCAAGGGGGACGAGTAGCGTGAAGGTCATTTTGCTTCAGGATGTCAAGGGGAGCGGCAAGAAGGATCAGATTCTGGAGGTTTCTGATGGATTCGCCAGAAATTATCTGCTGCCCAGGAAGCTGGCCCGGGAGGCGACCAATGAGGCGCTCAACTCCATCGAAAAGGCCAAGGAAGCCGCGCAGCACCGCGTGGATGTGAAAAAGGCCGAAGCCGAGCAGAGGGCCCGGGAGCTCAAGGGCAAGCTGGTGGTCGTCAAGGCCAAGGCGGGCGAGGGCGGCAGGCTGTACGGCTCCGTCACCGCGCAGGAAATCGCCGAGGCGCTCAAAGAGCAGCACGGCATGGATGTCGACCGCCGCAAAATCGAGTTGGAAGAGCCCATTCGCGCCGCCGGACAGACCACCTTCAGCGTTCGCCTGACGGCCGGCGTCGCCACCCGCATGCTTCTCAATGTCGTGGCCGAGGGCAAGGACAAGGCGAAGTAGGCCGCCATGGAACAAAGGATGACGGACCGGATTCCGCCGCATCACCAGGACGCGGAACGCTCGGTGCTGGGCAGTATGCTTCTGTCCCACGAGGCGGTGCTTCTGGCGCAGGAAATGCTGGATCCGGACGATTTTTACGATCCGGCGCACCGGGAGATCTTCGACGCCATGTGCCATCTGGCCAACCAGACCCGAAAGATCGATCTGGTGACGGTGGATGAAGAATTGTCCCGGCGGGGTCGCCTGGAGGGGATCGGCGGGCTGACATACCTAGTGGAACTGTCCCGTTTTGTGCCGTCGGCCGCAAACGTTGCGGCCTATGTGCGCATCGTCGACGAGAAGTCCACCCTCCGGCGGCTGATCTCCGCCTCCGGCGAGATTTCCCAGATGAGCTACACCGGCGAGTTGGAGACGGCGGACATCCTGGCCTCTTCGGAAAAGCTGATTTACGACATCTCGATGCGCAAGGGCGGCGAGATGCTGCAGCCCATTCAACCCATCCTGATCCGGACCTACGAACAGATTGACCGGCTTGTGAAAAATAAGGGCCGCATAGAGGGCGTTCCCACCGGATACCGGGAACTGGACGACCTTCTGACCGGCCTGCACCCCGGCGAGCTGATCCTGATCGCCGGCCGCCCCTCGATGGGCAAGACCAGCTTCGGCATGAACATCGTGGAAAACGCCGCCATCCGCGGCGGCTGCAAGGCGGCGGTCTTTTCTCTTGAAATGCCCGCCGAACAGCTCGCCATGCGTATGATGTGCACTGAAGCCCGCGTGGACATGCAGAACGTCCGGCGCGGCGCGCTGTCCGATGACGAATGGCTGCGCCTTTGCGACTCCATGGGTTCCATTGGCCAGTCCTCCATCCACGTGGACGCAACCTCCGGCATCACCGTGCCGGAGATCCGCTCCAAGGCCCGAAGGCTGCAAATGGAGCACGGGCTTGACCTGATCATGATCGACTACCTGCAGCTGATGAGCGGCGCGGGCAAGTTCGGCAGCCGCCAGGAGGAGGTCAGTTCCATCTCCCGCGCGCTGAAAGGGCTTGCGCAGGAACTGCGGGTGCCGGTCATCGCGCTGTCGCAGTTGTCCCGCGCGACGGCGAACCGCTCCGACCACAAGCCGATTCTCTCTGACATCCGAGATTCCGGCGCCATCGAGCAGGACGCGGACGTCGTGATGTTCATCCACCGCGAAGATTACTACGACAAGGAAACCGAGCTGAAGAACATCGCTGAAATCATCATCGCCAAACAGCGCAATGGCTCGCTGGGCAGCGTGCAGCTGGGCTGGCGCGGCGAACTGACCTGGTTTGTCGATCTGTCGCCCGCAGCCCGGGAGGCGGTGCCTCCGGCGCGGTGACCACCTTCTTGGCCCGCTTGGCGCGCGGCGGCGTTCGCGCTGGTTGCGCCTGAGAAATGCCATGAAATATCTGGAAGTTTATTACAAAACTATTTCCTAGTATTGCTTTTTTGTGTAGAACCATGGTATAATCTCCGCGTGTCGGGCGCTGCCCGCAATTTTCCCGATTTGCGGAGGTTGAACGGATGAAGAACTGGGGCGCATGGATCAGGCCATTTTGCGTGCTGCTGGCAGCCATGATGCTGCTTGCCGCTCCGCTGGACGGCGCGCTTGCGGCCCGGGAGGCGCTGGTCAAAACAAACGGCGTCACCGCGCGAGCCTCGGCCGATGGCAACGGCAAAGCCGTCTTTACGCTGAAAAAAGGCGCGCGGGTGACTGTTACGGCCGTCAAGGGTGGCGTCGCCCGCATCACCTACAAAGGGAAGACCGGATACCTGCTCACCAGCTGCCTGAGCCTTTCGGCGGCGGAAGACGAAAAAAAGCTCCTGCGCGACGCGGTCGTCTACAAGTCAGCCAGCACCTCCTCCAAACAGCTGGGCAAGCTTCAGTCGGGGGATACGGTGCAGCTGCTTGACACGAAGGGCAGTTGGGCCAAGGTCCAGAAGGATGGCCAGACCGGCTTTATCCTGAAGGAATCCTTCAGAGTTCTCGAGGAAAAGGCAGCGGCGAAAGTGTCTGCCAAGTCCGCGGAAAAGGTGGCCGCCAAGTCCACCGAAATCCGGAAGACGCTGACCACGACGGTCGACGCGAAGATCTTCGCCAAGGCGAGCCAGTCTGCCGCCAGTAAGTCCATCAAAGCTGGTACCAAAGTGACTGTGCTCGATGAAAAGGGCGGCTGGTACAAGGTTGATCAATCAGGTACCACCGGATTCATCCTGAAAAAGGCTTTTGTGGATGTGAAGGCTGCGGAAACCGCCAAGGAGACGAAGACGTCCGCCTTTAAAACGCTGAAAACCGGCTCCAGCGGCGCGTCGGTGCTCAAACTGCAGAAGCGGCTGGAAGCGCTGGGCTTTCTGGATGTGGTGCCGAACGGGAAATACGCGTCCACCACGGCCACCGCGGTCAAGCTGTTTCAGTCGATGAACGGCCTGAATAAGAGCGGCATCGCCGACAGCGACACCCAGTCCGCGCTGTATGCGGCAAACGCTAAAAAATCCGCGCTCCTGTCGGCGTCCATCAAGCTGGGCGCCAAGGGGACGGGCGTGCAGCGGCTGCAGATGCGGCTACGCGCCAAGGGCTACTTCAAGGACAAGGTCAACGGCGTGTACGGCTCGTCCACCCAGGAGGCTGTGGCCGCGTATCAGGCGGCCGCGGGATTGAAGGAAGACGGTTCCGCCGGCCCGGCGACGATCAAGAGCCTCTATTCTTCCAAAGCGCCCAAGGCCAGCGCCGTCAAGCAGGCGACGCCGACCCCGGCGCCCACGGCTACGCCCAAGCCGACCGCGACGCCCAAACCCGCGGCCACGGCCACGCCCAAGCCGGCCAAAACGAAAAACGAATCGTCCGGTTCGTCGTCCAAGGCCGAAAAGGTGATCTCCATCGCCAAAACCAAGCTGGGCAAGCCGTATGTGTTCGGCTCGGTGGGGCCCAACAGCTACGACTGTTCCGGCCTTCTGATGGTCGCTTTTGGGTCGGTGGGCATCTCGCTCCCGCACTCAGCCTGCACGATCGGATACGGCATCGGAAAAAAGGTTAGCCGCAGCGAGCTTACGCGCGGAGACATCGTGTGCTTTAACACCATCTCTGACAGCGATCTGGTGGATCACGTGGGCATTTACCTGGGCAATGGTTCATTCCTGCATGCGTCTTCCGGGCAGGGCAGGGTGGTCATCAGTTCGCTGACCGGCTACTACGCCAGCGCGTTCTCGTGGGGAAGGTCCATATTCTAAATTCGCAATGCAAGATTCGGGGGTTTTGTTTGGAAATCCGGTTGGTCGCAATGGATCTGGACGGCACGCTGCTCGACGTGAACAAGCGCATCTCGGAGGAAAACATTCGGGCGCTTCGCGCCTGCGAGGCGCAGGGAATCAAAATGGTGTTCTCCAGCGGGCGCAGTTTCGAGTCGCTGCGCAGGATGGCGCTGGAAATCGGACTTTCCAGCCCCATCATCTCCTCCAACGGCGCGCGGGTGGATATTTCGCCCAACGGACCGATGCTGGCTGATTATCCCTTTGACCCGGCGCTCGCGCGGCGCGTCTACGACCTGATGATGGACAGCGGCCTCTATTTCATTATCTATACCGCAGGGCGGCTGTTCAAGTGCAACGCGTCCGCGGGCGAGGCGAACCGCGGGACCAACGCCCTGAAATGGAATGAAAAAAAGGAGCCCTCGCTGATTGACGTGGTGGACGATCCCGCCCTGACGGTTACCGAGGGCCTCGGCCACGTACACAAGTTTGTCGCCTTCACACCGGACGCCGCGCGGCTCCGGGCGCTGCAGGAAAGGCTTTCAAACGAAACGCCCTGCAGCCTGTCCTCGTCCTGGTTTGACAACGTGGAGGTTTTGCGGCCCGGGGCAGGGAAGGGCACCGCGCTCAGCGATCTCATCTCCGCGCTGGGCATTCCCAAGGAGAAGGTCATGGCCTTCGGCGATAACTTGAACGACATTGAAATGCTGAAAAGCGCCGGTGTTCCGGTTGCGATGGACAACGCGGTGGCGCCGCTGAAAGTGATTGCGCGTCATATCGCGCCGCACCATAACGAATCGGGCGTCGGACGGACGCTGCAAACGCTGGTTCTGGGCGGTGACGGCGCATGATGCACGTGGTGCTGGTGAATCCGGAGATTCCGCAGAATACCGGCAACATCGCCAGGACCTGCGCGGCTACGGGTGCGACGCTGCACCTGATTGAGCCGCTGGGTTTCAGCCTGGATGACAAGTATTTGAAGCGCGCCGGGCTGGACTACTGGCATATGATGCGCATGGCGCTCTACCCCTCCTGGGAAGATTTCGAGGCGCGGCATCCCGGCGCGGTCATGCGCTATGCCACCACCAAGGCGCCGCGGGATTACGCGGGCGTCGCCTACGGCCCGGACGATTTTCTAGTATTTGGCCGTGAGACGAAGGGCCTGCCGGAGGAACTTTTGGCGCGGCGCTACGACCAGTGTGTACGAATCCCGATGCGTGAAGGCGCAAGATCCCTGAACCTGGCCAACTCGGTCGCGGTGGTACTGTACGAGGCGCTCCGGCAGCAGGGCTTTCCGGGTCTTGTGGGGGAGGGCCGTCTGACCAAAATTCCCGAAGAGCCTGAGTGGCAGGATTATATTTAGGAAAACCCGCATCCAAACGCGCTTTCCGCGCGTCTAACCGGTACGAAAGAATTCCCTACGCAAGGAGGGCGGTCGCATGGCCAGATACATGACCCGGCGCGAAGTCGGGCGCAAGCGCGCCTGGTGGCGCGCGGTGAACGGCCTGGCAGACTTTTTCGCGTCCATTGGCAGCTTTGTCGTTATCGTTCTGTGTGTGACCCTGATTACGACGCTGTTTACCTGGCTCAGGTCCGACTTTTCACAGACCATGTCCACGCTGGAGACGGTGGCCGCCAGCGCCCTTGTGCAACCCCAGTCCATGGGCGGCAAGTAGAGCAGAACAGGTTTTGTTGATCGTCTGTCAGCCGGAACCGTGCGTTCCGGCTGTTATTTTGGTTTTGTCTGTGTTATAATATCCAGTATTCTGATTCGGGAGGTGCGGCTGTGGAGGGCTGGATGGAGCTTTTTGAGGCGATTCAGGCTTGTAAACGCTGCGGCCTGTGCCAGCGGCGCACCCACGTCGTACCCGGCGAGGGCAACCCGAACGCTCAGTTGATGCTGATCGGTGAAGGCCCCGGCGCGCAGGAAGACCGGCTGGGCCGGCCATTCGTCGGCGCGTCGGGCGAGCTTCTGACCCGATACCTGCACGAGATCGGCCTGGAGCGCACCGAAGTGTACATCGCCAACATCGTCAAATGCCGTCCGCCGGGAAACCGGACGCCCGCTGAGGAGGAGGCCCAGGCCTGCCTGCCTTTTTTGCGCGCGCAGTTCCGACTGATCCGGCCCCGCATCCTGGTGCTATTGGGCGCGACCGCCGCAAAATACACGCTGGGCGGCGACGTGCGCATTCGTCGTGATCACGGCACATGGACCGAACGCAAGGGCATCTGGATGATGCCCACGTTCCATCCGTCGGCGCTGCTCCGGGATCCGTCCCAGCGCATTGACGCGTGGAATGATTTTCTGTCGGTTCAGGAAAAGCTGCGTCGGCTGGAGGAAGCATGAAAAAGCTCAATCAGGAAATGGCACAGTTCTTCCGGGAACTGTACGCGGGCGAAGAAAAGGTGCTGGTGTTCGGCGAAGGCGCAAAAAACGCCCGGATCATGCTGGTGGGCGAGGCGCCCGGCGCGCAGGAGGCGCTTCTGGGCCGTCCTTTCGTCGGCAAGGCAGGCAAGAATCTGGACGAGTTTTTGGAACTCTCCGGCTTCAGGCGGGAAGAGTTGTACATCACCAACACCGTGAAATTCCGGCCCACAAAGGTATCCGCCGCGGGTCGCACCGTCAACCGCGCGCCCACCCGCGAGGAGGTCCAGCTGTTTCTGCCCTGGCTAAAAAAGGAGATCGCGTCCGTCAAGCCGAAATGCGTGGTGACGCTGGGCAACACGGCGCTGACGGCGCTGCATGGCAAGGCGGTCATCGGGCAGGTGCACGGGCAGTTTTTGGAAGCGGAAGGCCGCCTGCTCTACCCGATTTATCATCCGGCGTCCCTGATCTACAACCGCGCCCTGGCGGATACCTACCGTGAGGACCTTATGCGCCTTGCCCAGTGGCGCGAAGAGCAATCATGATTGAAGTCATCCGACGCCAGCCGCCCCGCCATCCGCTGGGGCGGAACGGCGAATGCGCCTATTGGGTCG
>CALGYL010000127.1 GCA_937934775.1 uncultured Clostridia bacterium | reverse complement strand
TTTCCCGGGCGGACTTCCGCCTGGACGAGGCCGGCAGGCCGTGGTTTATTGAGATCAACCCCCTGCCGGGGCTGGCGCCCGGGTACAGCGATTATCCCATGCTGACCCAGTTCCAGGGCGTCGCCTATGGCGACCTGATTCGCGCTATTTTATCGGCCGCGGCCTCGCGTTACGGCTTTTCGTGCGGATGGGCGGGGATTGGGAATGACCACCTCTGAACGCTGGAATGATTGGAAGTGGCAGTACGCCCACCGCATCACCACCGCGGACGCGCTCTCCAAAGTCATTCCGCTGACCGACGGCGAAAAGGCGGACATCGACCGGTGCCTTCTCTCCTTCCGGATGGCGATCACCCCCTACTACGCGTCTTTGATCGATCCGAACGATCCGCAGGACCCCATCCGCATGCAGGCGGTGCCCTCGCGCCTCGAGTTGGATCTGTGCCCGGACGACCTGAACGACCCGCTCAATGAAACCGGCGACAGCCCGGTGCCCCACATCGTGCACCGCTACCCCGACCGGGTGCTGCTGCTGGTCACCTACCAGTGCGCCATGTACTGCCGCCACTGTACCCGAAGGCGCGCGGTGGGCGAGGAGGACCGGGCCATTTCCGATAGGGCGCTGGCTCGCGCGCTGGGCTACATCCGGGAGCATCCCGAGATCCGGGACGTGCTGGTGTCGGGCGGCGATCCGCTCACCATGACCACGTCGCGCCTTGAGCGCATCCTGTCGGCCATCCGGGAGATTCCCCATGTGGAAGTCATCCGCATCGGTACCCGCGTACCGGTGGTTCTGCCGATGCGCGTGACGCCGGAGCTGACCGACATGCTGCGGAAGTACCATCCCATCTGGATCAACACCCACTTCAACCATCCCCGGGAGATTACCCCGGAGGCTAGGCGCGCCTGCGAGGCCATTGTGGACGCGGGCATCCCGCTGGGCAACCAGAGCGTGCTTCTGAAGGGTATTAACGACAGCGCCGAGACGATGAAGACGCTGCTACTAAAGCTGGTCGGCATGCGCGTGCGCCCGTACTACCTCTACCAGTGCGACCTGAGCAGGGGCATCTCTCACTTCCGTACCCGCGTGGAGACCGGCATCGACATCCTGCATCAGCTCACCGGCAACATCTCCGGCTACGCGCTGCCCCGGTATGTGATCGACGCGCCGGGCGGCGGCGGCAAGATCCCACTGCAGTACGAGTATTTGCTGAAAAAAGACGACCAGGAGGTCGTGCTTGAAAACTTCCAGGGCCGCATATTCCGATATCCGCAGCCGAAAGGCTAAGAAACTGCCGATTCATTTGGAAGGCCGTCGTTGATCAAATAGGCCATCGCCTTAGTTCGTCAATTCCAAACCCTCAGCCGCGCGCTGGGGTTTTTTTGCGCATAGTTTTTCAAAAACCGGCAAAGGCTACCGGAAGAAATCACCGGGAGGTGGCCTATTGAACCCGTTTGAACTCAAACCCATGAAGCTGGAGGACGGCATCGCCGACTGGGCGGGCATCTACCCCAAGCCCTACGACAAAAACGTGGTGAACCCCTACACCCGCATCCGCATCATTCTGATGAACGGCATCGAGGTGGAGCAGGTGTTCTTCAAGCACCAGTTCCACAGGAACTGCGCGGACAACGACATCCGGCGTGAGCTGGCCCTGATGCGCCGCGTCGAACAGCAGCAGCAAAAGCGCATTAACTGGCTCAAGCCCATCGACGAGACGCAGTTGGAGACCACCATCGGCTACGAACACGTAGCCGTGGATCTGACGGCTTGGCTGGCCCAGAACGAGCCGGACGCATACGCCAAGAAGGCGCTGGATTTCGCGCTGCTGGAGGACTTCGACCACCTGTACCGCTATTCCAACCTGCTGGACCTGGACGCGCAGATTCCCGCCCAGCAGATTGTGAAAAGCTATGTGGACATCACCCCCGGCCGCCCCACCATTGCCGAGCACAGGCACCCCTTCGACTCGGTGAAGAACGCGCTGGATTTTTCCAAGGCGGAGCTGCGCACCCGGCTGAACGCGCTGATCATCACGTCCGGGGAGCAGCAGACCATGAATTTTTACATGAACATCGGCAACACCTACGGAAACGACCTGGGCAGGCAACTGTATCAGGAGATCGCGATGATCGAGGAGCAGCACGTGACCCACTACGGTTCGCTGCTGGACCCGGATGTCACCTGGCTTGAGAACCTGCTCTTGCATGAGTACATGGAATGCTATCTCTACTATTCCTTCCTGGAGGACGAGCAGGACCGGACTGTCAAGCCCATATGGGAGTCGCATTTCCAGATGGAGGTCGCGCACCTGCACAAGGCGGCGGAGCTCCTGAAGCGCTATGAGCGCAAGGAATGGCAGCAGGTGCTGCCCGGCGGCAATTTTCCCAAGCTCCTCCAGTTCCACGACACCCGGGAATACGTACGGCAGATTCTCGCCGAACAGATTCTGCTGACCGCCGACCGGGAAAACTATCGCAGTGTCCGGGAACTGCCGCCCAGCTTTGACTACTTCGCCTACCAGGGCCGCGTCAACAAAAACGTCGACCGGGTGGCCAGCCATCAGGCGGTGTTGCAGCATCAGAACCGGTATCAGGCGGACTACCGAGCGGAGGCAAAGCCCAACCCTGTGCCCGCTCTGGCCGATCGCGCCAGCGACAACACCGAAATTGCGCGCAACCCCGCGGCCATGTGATCGCGTCCGGCGCGCCTGCCGGAGCATTTGAACACATTATTAAGGAACGGGGCCGTCTCTCGCGCGAGACTTTCGCGATGGGACGGCTCCGTTTGGGATGCGACGGGAGTTCCCGATTTTCCTGGGACTGGGCAGCCTGCGCCCGGGGGATGGCGTCGGCCCGCGGGTATTCCGGTTCCGGCATGATTCAGCGCGTCTCCACCGCCGTCTTGGGGCGGGTGCGCTTGAACAGGATGCCCAGCGTCCCCGGGCCGCAGTGACCCGACACCGTACAGCCCGCCTGGGTTTCCAGAGTCTGTTCAAACGGCGCAAGACTTTGAACCAGCTCATGAACCGCGCGCACGGTCTCGGGCGGACACAGGGAATGGGTGATGAACACGCGGCTGTAGTCAATGTCCCTTTTCTCCAGACGGTCGCGCACATAGTGCTCCAGACAGCGTCCGGTGCTGCCGCGGTATTTTTCGCCCACCTTCATTTCTCCGTTCACCACTTCGATGCAGGGCTTGATCTGTAACAGGCGCGCGCCTATCGCCTCAAGACCCGAACAGCGCCCGCCGCGCTGTAAGTAGTCCAGACTCTCAATGACGAAGCTGGCGTCTACCCGGGGGATGCTCTCCTGAAGCCGCCGGACGATGTCCCCCGCGCGCATGCCGCTGTGGGCCATTTCGGCGGCGTCCATCACCGCGTGACCGCTGCCACTGGACAGGCTGCGGGTGTCGACCACATACACGTTTTGAAAGCCTTGGGCGGCTTGCCGCGCATTGTCATAGCAGGCGGAGAACCGCTGGCCGAGAGCAATGTGGATGAGCGCCTGAAAATCGTCTGCGAACCGCCCGAACAGCTGTTCATAGTCGTACTGGTTGACCGCCGCCGTACGCACCTTTCGTCCGGCCTCCACGTGCCGGATGATGTCCGCGGGCGCGATGTCCAGGCCGTCCCGGTAGGATTCGCCGTCCACCTGCGCGTACAGCGGCGCAAGCGTCACATCCAGGCGTTTGAGTATCTCCGGGGAGAGGTCGCAGGTACTGTCGGCGGTAATCTTGGTCATGCTGGGTACCTCAAGTTATGGTTTGGAACGGGCGTGTAACACGCTGCAAGAGGCGTGCGGAGGCCTAAACGCGCGGGGATGGTTCGGCGCTTTGGGCCGGAGTGCGTGAAAGCGCTCTCCGGCTTAAAGTGAGAGGGTCGGGAAGACTGACCGTAAGCCGAGGGGGGATCGGCTGACGCGGCCCGGCAGGCAGTCCGGAAGGCTCCCCGGGGGGTCCGGAAGGCCGGCTACGCGCCTAGAGACGCGCTCTTCTCGCCGGACTTGCAGGCCGAGCAGGCCTCGCATGCGCCGCAGCCGGACTTTTCCGCCCACAGTCGGTCGGCGGCGACCGCCCAGCCTTCGGCTGCCTGATGGCACTTGCCGCTGAGCGTATGTACGTCCTCGGGGGCGATCATGTCGGTGGATTTTGCGCCTGAGGCATCCACCATCCGGGCCAGCGCCTCCGGATTGTCCAGAAG
>CALGYL010000126.1 GCA_937934775.1 uncultured Clostridia bacterium | reverse complement strand
CCCGATGACGGGCGAAAAGTTCATCCCCTACTGCGTGGAGCCCTCGGTGGGCGTGGACCGCTCGCTCTTGGCATTCCTGTGCGACGCCTACGAGGAGCAAGACCTTGGCGAGGGCGACAGCCGCGTCGTCATGCACCTGCACCCGGCGCTCGCGCCCGTCAAGGCCGCGATCCTGCCGCTGCAGAAGAACAAGCTGGGCGAAAAGGCCCGCGAAGTCTACTCCCTGCTGGCCAAGAAGTTCATGTGCGATTATGACGAGACCGGTTCCATCGGCAAGCGCTACCGCCGCCAGGACGAGGTCGGCACGCCCATGTGCATCACAGTGGACTTCGACACGCTGGAGGATGGCACCGTCACCGTGCGCGACCGCGACACCATGACCCAGCAGCGCCTGCCGATCGATGCGCTCGAAGCCTACGTCGCGCAGAAGATCGACTTCTAAACCGCCGGCATGGTTCTAAACGCCGTCGGCATCGTCCTGTCGATCTTCCTGATGATCGGCGTGGGCATGCTCCTGATCCAGCTGGGCTGGCTGAAGGACGAGCACGCGGAAGTGATCTCCCGCCTGGTCGTCTCGGTCGGTTTGCCAGCGATGATCATCAACAACATCTTCACCCAATTCACCCGGGACGAGCTTCTCTCCTCCGCGGTCGGCATCCTGATTCCGGTGGTGTCGATCTTCGTCACGGGTCTTGTCGGTCTTGCCGCCGCCCGCGTCTTCCATATCGAGAAGGCGCGGCGCGGCGTATTCGTATGCATGGTGACATTTTCCAATTCCGTGTTCATCGGTGTGCCGGTGTCGCTGGCCCTGTTCGGCGAAAAGGCGATGCCCTACGCACTGATGTACTACATCGCCAACACCTCCCTCTTCTGGTCCCTGGGCTATACCCTGATGCGCAGGGATTCCGGGCAGAATGGCGCGGTGGATGTAAAAAAGCTGCTGCCGCTGCCGCTGACCACGTTCCTGATCTGCATTGCGCTGGTGCTGCTGGGCGTGTGGCTTCCAACCTTCATACTGGACGCGGCCAAGTACATCGGCAACCTCGTGACGCCGCTATCGATGATCTTCACCGGCATGGTGCTGATGCGCATGCTCAAAAGCGGCAAGGTGCGCTGGCAGAAGGGGTATGTGCTTCTACTGATCGGACGCTTTCTCGTTGCGCCCGGCCTTCTGCTGCTGACCGCCCGCCTCTTCCCCACCGCGCCGGAGCTGATGCGAAACGCGCTGCTCATTCAGGCGGCCATGCCGGTCATGTCCCAGACGCCCATCGTGGCCAAGGCCTGCGGCGGAGACGAGGAGTACGCGGCCGGCGGCGTGACCCTGACCGCGCTGTGCTCCCTGATCGCGATCCCGGCCTACATGGCGTTGGTCCCCTACCTGTAGCGATATGGGTTCGCCGCGCGGCCTGACCTCGCGCGGGTGGAATTCCGCGCGGGCCTGAACATGACCACAATAGGGGGATTTCCATGATCCGTACAACACGCATCCTCACGACCGCCTGCAACGATCCCCACCGGAATCTGGCGCTGGAGGAGGCGCTTCTGACCTCCCTTCCGGAAGGGCAGGCCGTCCTCTACCTGTGGCAGAACCGGCACACGGTGGTCATCGGCGCGGGACAGAACGCCTTTGCCGAATGCCGCATCGCGCTTCTGGAGTCCGAGGGCGGCACGCTGGCCCGCCGGTCCTCCGGCGGCGGCGCGGTCTACCACGACATGGGCAACCTGAACTTCTCCTTCATCGTGCCGCGGGAGGACTACGACGTTTCCCGGCAGCTGAAGGTGATTCTGGAGGCTGTGCGCGCGCTGGGCGTCGCGGCGGAGCCTTCCGGCCGGAACGACCTGACCGCGGAGGGCCGCAAGTTCTCCGGCAACGCGTTCCGCGTGCTGAAGGACGCCGCGCTGCACCACGGGACGCTGCTGGTGAACGTGGACATGGGCCTGATCGGCCGCTACCTGAACGTGTCCAAGGACAAGCTGCAGGCCAAGGGCGTGAAGTCGGTGCCGTCCCGGGTGGTAAACCTCTCCGAGCTCTCCCCCGCCGTCACAGTGGACGCCATGCACCGGTCGGTGGTCGACGCGTTCTCCAAGGAATACGGCCCAGCGCCGGTGGAGCGCACGGACGATCTGCCGCTGGAGGAGACGCTCCTGGCCCGCTACCAAAGCGAAGGCTGGAATTACGGCAAAGCCCCGGAGGGCGGTCTTTCCCTCGCCACCCGCTTCCCCTGGGGCGGCGTGGAGGTGAACGCCACGGTGAGCGACGGCCGCCTGCTCGGCGTTCGCGTGTTTACCGACGCGATGGACGAGACACTGTCCGAAAAACTCTCCACACGTTTGGAAGGCTGTCCCTATTCGGGTGCGAAGCTGGCCGAGTGCGCCCGAACCCTCGATCTGATGGACCTTGGCGATTGGCTCCAGACGCTATGACCACAAGGAGGAAGGCTCGATGCAGAAAATTTCGCTGAGCGGCGCGTGGGAATTGCGCCAGGCTCAGGGCGGCGACTGGCTGAGCGCCAGCGTGCCCGGCACCGTTTACCAGACGCTGATGGCGGCGGGCCAGATGGACGATCCGTTCTACCGGGACAACGAACTGGCCGCCTTCGAGCGGATGAACGAGGACTACGTCTACCGCAGGTTCTTCCGGCTAACGGCGGAGGATCTGGAGGGCGACGCGCTGCTCCTCGAATTTGAAGGCATGGACACGCTTGCCTCCGTCGCGCTCAACGGTGAATTCGTGGGCGTGTGCGACAACATGCACAGAACATGGACGTTTGATATCAAGTGCCAGGCCGCGGAGGGCATGAATACGCTGGAAGTCAAGCTGGACTCTCCGCTGCGCTACATCCGCGCCGCCTACCAACAGGTGAAGGCGGACGGCTCTTCCGACGCGACGCAGGGCTTCCCGCACCTGCGCAAGGCCCACTGCATGTTCGGCTGGGACTGGGGCCCGAGGCTGCCTGACGCGGGGCTGTTCCGCGATGTGAACCTGTACAAAGTGGACCGGGCGCGGCTCCTGTCCGTCCGGGTCCATCAGGCCCACGCGCACGGCAAGGTGGCGCTGGACTTCACACCGGAGATTCAGAGCTACACCGGGCTGTGCTCCTGCTCGGAGGACAATTTTTCTGTGCGCGTTCAGGTGACCGCGCCGGACGGGCGCGCGTTTCTCTCCGATGGCGACTCAATTCTGATCGAAAACCCCGAACTCTGGTGGCCCAACGGCTACGGCGCGCAGGCGCTGTACGAAGTCCGCGTGGCGCTTCTCGCCGCCGGGCGCGAGGTGGACACGTGGGTCCGCCGAATCGGCCTTCGCACCATGACCATGCGCCGCGTGAAGGACGCCTGGGGCGAGTCGTTTGAAACCCAGGTCAACGGCGTCTCCATCTTCGCGATGGGCGCGGACTACATCCCGGAGGACAATCTTCTGGGCCGCGTCACCCCGGCGCGCACCCGCGCCCTGCTGGAGGACGCGAAGCTGGCCCACTTCAACGCCATCCGCGTCTGGGGCGGCGGCTACTATCCGGACGACTTCTTCTTCGACATCTGCGACGAGTTGGGCCTGGTCGTCTGGCAGGACTTCATGTTCGCCTGCGCCGTCTACGAGCTGACCGAATCCTTCGGCGAAAACATCCGCCGCGAGGTGTGGGACAACGCCCGCAGGCTTCGCCACCACGCCTCCCTGGGCCTGTGGTGCGGTAATAACGAGATGGAGCAGTTCGTCAAGGAAGGCCTGTGGGTCAACACCCCCAAGCAGAAGGCGGACTACATCCGCATGTTCGAATACCTGATCCCCAAAGCGCTCAAGGAAGTCGATCCGGACACCTTCTACTGGCCGGCCTCGCCATCCTCCGGCGGCGCGTTTGACGAACCCAACGACGAAAACCGCGGCGACGTCCATTACTGGGACGTGTGGCACGGCGGCAAGCCCTTCACCGAGTACCGCAAGTTCTTCTTCCGGTACGCGTCGGAGTTCGGCTTCCAGTCATTCCCGTCGATGAAAACCATCGAGAGCTTCACGCTGCCCGCCGACCGGAACGTGTTCTCCTACGTGATGGAGAGGCATCAGCGCAACAACGCCGCCAACGGCAAGATCCTGGGCTACCTGGCCCAGACCTTCCTGTACCCCGGCACGCTGGACCTTCTGGTGTACGCGTCGCAGCTCCTCCAGATGGAGGCCATCCGCTGCGGCGTCGAGCACTGGCGCAGAAACCGCGGCCGCTGCATGGGCGCGATCTACTGGCAGCTGAACGACTGCTGGCCGGTGGCATCCTGGTCGTCCATCGATTACTACGGCCGCTGGAAGGCGCTGCACTACGCGGCGCGCCGCTTCTTCGCGCCGGTCCTTTTGTCCTGCGCCGAGGAAGGCGTCCTGACCCAGGACGCCAACGTCAACGCAGAGCCCTACGACGTAAAAAAGGCAATGAAGCTGAACGTCTCCAACGAAACGATGGACGCCGTCTGCTGTGCGGTGCGATGGGCGCTCCGCGCGCCGGACGCGTCGGTGATCGAGTCGGGCGAGGAGGCCTTCTGCATCCCGGCGCTCTGCGCCGCGTGGCTGACCGAGCGGGAGTTCCCCAAAGCGCCGCTGCGCGGCAGTTACATCTCCTACGAGCTTCTGACGGACGGGGAATGGGTCTCCGGAGGCACGGCGCTGTTCTGCCCGCCCAAGCACTTTGAATTCCTCGACCCGAAGCTGCAGCTTGATGTAAACGGCGACGAGATCACCGTCACTGCCCGCGCCTTCGCAAAGGGCGTGGAGATCCTCTGCGAGGACGGCGACTGCCTGTTCTCCGACAACTACTTCGACATGAACGGCGGCAGCCGTACGGTGAACATTCAGCGCGGAAGCGGCACGAAGTTCTCCGTCCGGAGCGTGTACGACATCCGGTAGAGGGGATGAAACCTTCTTTCGCTGTTTCGATGTTCTGACCTGGAAACCCGATTTATTACTAACAGAAGCTGGAAGAGGCGATGCCCGCTCCCAGCTCAGGCCATCAACAAAGTCCCGTTCTGCTTCATTCGCTTCCGGCGACCTGTGCGCCGGAAGCGTGTTTCTACGAACAGTGCGCACACTGGTCGTAGAAACAGTACCATAAGTCAGTGCGCCGCCCGGAAATCCGGCAGGATTTCAGGCGCACGAAGTTCTTCTTCCATCGCATCAAAAAAACCAAACGGGTTTTTTGATGCTCAGAACTGGGAGAGGCGATGCCCTCCCCCGGCGTTTGTCGTTATCAAAGAAGATTCCGAGATGATTTTCTCCTGTTACCAGGTCCTCCCCGGGTCGTCGGCCATCAGGTTCGCGCTGCCCTCGGGCCAGAGCACATTGTAGTGCGAAAGCTTCGGGTTCTTGCCGGTCGCGGAGAATACGAACTTGATGTTCAGCGAATCCGAGAGCTTGTAGCTCAGGTACTGTTCGCCGTTTCCGGATGCGGTGTGATCGGGCGCGCCATAAAAGGTTTGAACGTCCTTCAAGGTGATATCGGACAGGCGCGCATCCATTGAGCGCAGTTCAAAGATCTGATCGCCTTTATTAAAACCCACCACGATGCGGGCCTGATTAAAGGTGGCGTAGGTGCCCTTGGCTGAGGCCACGTAGGCGGATGAATCGGGCTTCCCGATTTCGTCCGTCACTTCGTCTACGGTGTCCTTCTCCACGCGGTAGCCGCAGTTGAGAATCCAGCCCTGGCGCGCCAGCAGGTCGATTGAGCTTAAAAGCGCCTGCGCGTCCGTCTCAGCGCGGGCGGACGCCACCGGCAGAACGGCCAGGCAGAGAACCAGCGCCACGAGAATCGAAACCGGCCTTCCCAATTTCATCCTTGAGCATCTCCTTATATGTGGTTTCTGCCGGTTAGACGCTGGCGCGCCGGCGTTCGTTTCAGCCTTGGAATGACACAAAAGCAAATATTCTGTCAAGATCGGCGAAGCGGCCGCGGACTCACGCCTCCGCGGTTGCCCGACAGGCGTGCGTGTGCTATAATTGTACATGTTGATTTCCGGCCCGCGACGAAACGCCGGAAATATAAGGAGCACCGTGCCCATGAACAAGGATTCTTCCGGCGGCCGCCTCCGGTCGATTGGCTTTCTTGTGGCGCAGGTTCTGTTTGACGCCGCGATCATCAACCTGTCGATGCTGCTGGCGATGCAGATGCGCTATGAGCCCAGCGTGCCGCCGTACCAGATCCGGATTTTTTCAAACCTCTGGCCGGTGATGACGGTGCTGGGACTTGTTTCCTTTTATGTCACCAAGATGTACCGCACGCTCTGGCGCTACGCCAGCGTGGGAGACGCGCTGCACATCGCTTTGGGCACCGGCCTTACGATGGCCGCGACGCTGGCATTCGGCATGGTGATGGACCTTTTTGCCCATCCCAACCTGTTTTTAATGGGCTCCAAGACCGTCTACCCGATCGCGTGGCTGCTGCTTCTGATGATGGCGGGCGCGCAGCGCTTCGGCGTCCGGCTGGTCAACCAGATCGGCGTAAAAAACCGGGCGCTGAAAAAAGAAAGCTGCTCCCGGGTGATGGTGGTGGGCGCGGGCTGGGCCGGGGCCAGCATGATCCGGGAACTGAACGCCCGCGGCTTTCGAGAGGGGCTGCCGGTGGTGGCGGTGGCCGACGACCCGGCAAAGGCAAATACCCGCATCATGGGCATCCCGGTTCTGAAGGGCATCGAGAACATCCCAGAATATGTAGAAAAATACCAGATCAACGAAATCGTCATCGCGATTCCGTCGGCTTCGCTGGTCCAGCGCAAGCAGATTCTGGATATCTGTACCCAAACCAGCTGCAAACTGAAGCTGGTGCCCACCCTCCGGGATGTGACCGGCAAGACCGAGAAGATCGGCGAAACCCGGGACGTCAACATCGCGGACCTTCTGTGCCGGGAAGAGGTGCGCCTGGACATGGGCGCCATCTCCGCGTATCTCAAGGACCGGGTGGTGTTGGTGACCGGCGGCGGCGGCTCCATCGGCTCGGAACTGTGCCGCCAGATCGCAAGGTTTGAACCCGGGCGGCTGGTGATATTCGACATCTATGAAAACAACGCCTATGAGCTGGCCAATGAGCTGAACGCGAAATACGGAAAAGCCCTGCCGCTGACCGTCCTGATCGGCTCGGTGCGGGACCTGAACCGGCTGGAGCAGGTGTTTGAGGCCGTCCGGCCGGAGGTCGTGTTCCACGCCGCGGCCCACAAGCATGTGCCGCT
>CALGYL010000125.1 GCA_937934775.1 uncultured Clostridia bacterium | reverse complement strand
ACGAGATGCCTAAGTGACTGGAGTTCAGACGTGTGCTCTTCCGATCTCCATCCTCACAAAATCCACGCCCGAAGGCGCGCGGGATTTCCTGGTCCCCGCCCGCCTACACCACGGCGAATTCTACGCGCTGCCCCAGTCCCCTCAGATCTACAAACAGCTTTTGATGCTGGCGGGCTTTGACAAGTATTACCAGTTTGCCCGCTGCTTCCGGGATGAGGACAGCCGCGCCGACCGGCAGCCGGAATTCACCCAGTGCGACATCGAGATGAGCTTTGTGGAACCCATCGACGTTCAGACGGTGGTCGAAGGCGCGTTCAACGCGGTGTTCGAAGCCATCCGCGGACACGCGCTGCCCCTTCCCCTCCCCCGCATGACCTGGCGGGATGCCATGGAGCGCTACGGCTCGGACAAGCCCGACCGCCGCTTCGGCATGGAACTGATCAATGTGACCGGGCTGTGCCCCGGCTGCGGCTTCCCGGTGTTTGAAGGCGCGGCGGCGGACGGCTACAGCGTCCGGGGCATCAATGCCAAGGGCTTGGCCCACGCAATGAGCCGCAAGGAGATCGACAGCCTGGCCGAGTTCGCCAAGACCTACCGGGCCAAGGGCCTGGCCTGGATCGTCGTGGGCGAGGACGGCCTGCGCTCCTCCTTCTCCAAGTTCCTGACGGAGTCCTTCCAGTCGGCTCTGCTGAACGGCATGGGCGCGGAGAAGGGCGACGCGCTGTTCTTCGTGGCCGACAAAAATACCGTGGTATTCCAGGCGCTGGGCGAACTGCGCAAGGAGATCGCCCGCCGCCACAACCTGATCGACAAAAACCGGGACGACCTGTTCTGGGTCACCGAGTTCCCGCTCCTTGAGTACGACGAGGAGGACAAGCGCTTCGTCGCGATGCACCATCCCTTCACCAGCGCCATGGATGAAGACGAGCCGCTGATGGAGACCGATCCGGGCAGCGTGCGCGCCAAAGCCTACGACCTGGTGTTCAACGGCATCGAGATGGGCTCCGGCTCCATCCGCATCCATGATCCGGCGCTGCAACGGCGCATGTTCCGGCTGATCGGCATCTCGGAAGAAGAAGCGCAGCATCGCTTCGGCTTCCTGCTGGAAGCCTTTAAGTACGGCACCCCGCCCCACGGCGGTTTCGCCTTCGGCATCGACCGGCTGGTCATGATGCTGACGGGCAGCGACAGCCTGCGGGACGTCATCGCCTTCCCCAAGGCGCAGAACGCCAACTGCCTGATGATGGAAACCCCCTGCGACGTTAAACAGGAGCAGTTGGACGCGTTGAGCATCGCGATTGTGCCGGAGCGTTAAGATCCGCCGGCGGCTTTCCTTGGAACATGGTTTTCATTCATCCACCGGTACGCATGCCGGTGGATGAATCACGTTTCCGGCACGCCGGTCTGCGGATACGATTGGGCTGCCACCGTAAATCCGGAGGGCATCCCGGATCGGTTGGTTTTTCTTTGGAAAACGTCCGCGCTGATTCAATTTCACCGCAGCCGGGTAATATAGTACTACGAATAGCGGGGATTTACCGCCCGCTTTACGCGGGCACACAAATGGAGGAGGAGTATTCAATGTCCAGTGCGCTGATCAAAACGCTTACATCCGGCGATCTTCGCCCCGAGAACATGCAAGGCCTGACGCTGGTGGACTTCTGGGCTTCCTGGTGCGGCCCGTGCCGCATGGTCGCCCCGGTCGTGGAGGAACTCGCGCAGGATTACGAGGGCAAGGTGTCCGTGGGCAAACTCAACATCGACGAGCAGCCTGAAGCCGCCATGACTTTCCGCGTGATGAGCATCCCGACGCTGATTCTGTTCAAGGACGGCGTGGAGCAGGAGCGCATCGTCGGCTCTCGCGGTAAGGCATCCTTCCAGCAGATGCTGGACAAGCACTTGGCCTGAGGGATTGGACGTTTTCCAGAAATACAAGGTTAAACATTTGCCAAGCAGTGTCAATGAACGCGGAATTGTGGTATACTTGAAGGGTAGATTGCAGGAGTCAAATGCGAAGGGGCGTCTGCGGACGCCCTTTTGCGTTTGGCGCGTCGTGTGATCCATGAGGCTGAAACATAGAACCCATCGTCTGCGCGTCGCACGTTGCCGCTCCTTCACGGGGTGGGGTCGCGTGGCCGGGTTCGATGCTTCCAGGATTCCAGACAGGAGTCCTTGTTTTTGCGTACAAAAAGCCGACAAAAAAGGAGGTCAACCATGGCATCAAAGCCAGGAAAGAACAAGAACATAGGGCCGAAGCTGCGCATCATTTCGCTGGGCGGACTGGGCGAGATCGGCAAGAATCTGACCGTATTCGAATACGCCGAGGACATCATCGTCGTCGACATGGGATCGCTGTTTCCCCGGGAGGATATGCCCGGCATCGATCTGGTGATTCCGGACGTAACGTATCTGGTTAAAAACGCGTCGCGCATACGCGCGTACTTCATCACCCACGGACACGAGGACCACATCGGCGCCGCGCCCTACATCCTCAAACAGCTGCCCGCGCCGGTATACGGCACCCGGCTGACGCTGGCCCTGATAGAGCACAAGCTCAAGGAGCATCACGTCAACGACATTCAACTGAACGTGGTCAAGCCCGGCTACGTGGTGGAGGCGGGTCAGTTTGAGGTGGAATTCATCCACGTCAACCACTCGATCACCGACGCCTGCGCGCTGGCGATCCACACCCCCATCGGCACCATCGTACACACCGGCGACTTCAAGGTGGACTATACCCCCATCGACGGCCAGGTGACCGACCTTGGCCGCCTTGCCGAGCTGGGCAATGAAGGCGTGCTGGCGCTGCTGGCCGATTCCACCAACGTGGAGCGCCCCGGCTACACCATGAGCGAGCGCACCGTGGGCGAGACGTTCAACAACCTCTTTGCCAAGGCGGAAGGCCGGATCATCATCGCGCAGTTCGCCAGCAACGTGCACCGCATCCAGCAGGTGGTAGACGCCGCCGTGCGCTACAACCGCAAGGTCTGCCTGATGGGGCGCAGCATGGTGAACGTCTCCAAAGTCGCCATGCAGCTGGAGGAATTGCGCATTCCGGAAGGGAAACTGCTGCAGGCGGACGATCTGGACCGCTATGAGGACAACGAGCTGGTGGTCATCACCACCGGCAGCCAGGGCGAGCCCATGAGCGGCCTGGCCCGCATGGCCTTTGCCGAGCATAAAAAGCTGGAGATCAAGGGCAGCGACATGGTCATCATCTCCGCAACGCCCATCCCCGGCAACGAAAAGAGCGTTTCCCGCGTCATTAACCAGCTGGTGCGCACCGGCGCCAATGTGATTTACGAGGCGCTGGCCGACGTGCACGTGTCCGGCCATGCCTGCCAGCAGGAGCTCCGGCTCATGCACGCGCTGACGAAACCACGCTTCTTCATCCCAGTGCATGGCGAGTACCGCCATCTGCACCACCACGCGATGCTTGCCGAGTCCATGGGCATGAGCCCGGACAACGTGCGCATCTGCACCGTGGGCGACATCATCGAACTCAGCCAGAACCGCATGAACGTCGTGGGTACCGTGCCCTCCGGCGAAGTGCTGGTGGACGGCCTGGGCATCGGCGACGTGGGGGCGGTGGTAC
The DNA here is from genome assembly GCA_937934775.1 of uncultured Clostridia bacterium. Classification (GTDB taxonomy): domain Bacteria; phylum Bacillota; class Clostridia; order Christensenellales; family Aristaeellaceae; genus JAEZHK01. Next base: position 6,040 of record CALGYL010000125.1, on the reverse strand, counting down.
TTCGGGACCGCAAGCACCTGTCCCAGGACGGCATGCTGATCGTCGTCATGGCGGTCGACCGCAACAGCGGTACCGTGATTTCCGGCCCAGACGTCATCAGCCGCGGCTTCGTGTACGTGCGCGAGTCGGATGAACTGATGCAGGGCGCCCGCGATGCCGCGAAAGCCGTGCTCAGTGAATTCGGCCGCATCGATCCCAGCGACTGGAACCGGGTCAAGAACGATCTGCGCGAAGCGGTGTCCCGCTATGTCTACCAAAGCATCAAGCGAAGCCCCATGATCCTGCCGATCATCGTGGACACCTGATGCTTCGCCGCACTCGCTTTACGCCGGTGGCGTGAAGCGAGTGCTTTGAAACCGGGCCGGCAGCGCCGACGCGGCTGACCTTATACTGGAGGGCTTTCCCTCAGAGCTTCCCAGGCCCCATAACCTGTGAACCAAATTCCGGTCGAATTCGTCTACTATCCAGAGTTGGGGGTAGAAACCATGAATGTCTATGATCAGGCGCACACGCTGGCCCGTGCCATGCGTGAAAGCGAAGAATTCAAAGAATACGAGCGGCTTCGCGAGCCCGCCTATGCAGACGGCACCAACAAGGCGCTGCTCGATGAATACAAGCGCCTGCAATACCGGCTGCAGGCCACGATGGCTGCCGGTCAGACCATGAATGAAACCGACTTTCAGCGCATGCAGCAGATCGGCGCGCTGCTTCAGTACAATCAGGAAGCCCGCGATTACCTGATGGCGGAGTTCCGCTTTCAGAAAATGCTGGCGGACATCTACAAGATCCTGGCGGACGTGGCCGGAATCGACCTGGATATGCTGATTCAGGGCTGACGCCCGGGGCAGGTTCCCGGAATGCCAGAATTGTCTATTTTCCATTTTTCCGGGTGGATGGATTTGCCGCCACACGGTTTACGTGGTGCGTCAATTCAAGTTTGGAGGTTCGCAAATGGCTAGAGACCGCCTGTACTCGTCCCGGCGCCCCAAAAACGGCGTCTCGGCGTCGACATACAACCAAAAGTCGCTGCACCGTGACCGGGAGTACGGCTTTTACTGGTACTCCTGGCTGTGGCACCTTTTGCGGCCGGTCCTGGTGTTTTTGTGCAGCGTGATCGTGGTCCTTGGCATCGTGGCCAGCGGCTGGCAGTTAATGTACAGCCAGTTTTTCATGCCCGTCAACCCCCAGGACACGGTCGTGCGGGAGTTTGTCATTGAGAAAGGCTCCTCCATAACCACCATCGGCAACAATCTTTTTAAGAACAAACTGATCCGCAATAAGGGCATCTTCAAGTACATCATTCAGTTCCAGGGCCTGACCGCGAAGATCCAGTACGGCTCCTACCCGATTTCGGCCAGCATGGACGTAAACCAGATCATCTCGGTTTTAACCTCCGGCACGGCGACCACGGAACGCACCATTACGATCATCCCCGGCTGGACGGTGGAAGACATCGCGAATTACCTCGTCAAGCAGGGCGCCCTGAAGGACTCGAAGGAGTTCCTGTCCCTTTGCAACAACGCGGACCTGTTCAAGGATGACTTCCGCGAGGTGCAGGACGCGGTAAACTCCGGCACGCTCTCCCAGCGCAAGTACGCGCTGGAAGGCTATCTGGCGCCCGACACCTACCGCGTCTATTCCAACAGCACCGCCGAGAGCCTGCTTCGCACACTGCTCAAACAGACGGAGGCCGTGACCGACGGCGTGTTCAACACTGAGCCCGCCACCGAAACGGTCTACGACGAAGAGGGCAACGTGATTGACCAGGTGCTCTACGAAAGCAAGCTCACCCACGACCAGACGATCATTCTGGCCTCGCTGATTGAAAAAGAGGCCAGCACGAAGGAAGATTACGCAAGGGTTTCCGCGGTCTTCCACAACCGTCTGGACCAGGGCATGCGGCTGGACAGCGACGTGACCGTCGCCTACCCGCTGGGCGTCAAGCGGCTCCTGCTGACCGCAGACGAAATCGCCACGGTGAACGGCTACAACACCTACAACCGGGACGGCCTGCCGGTGGGCGCGATCTGCAACCCGTCCAAGGCGGCGCTGTCCGCGGCGCTCTACCCCGACATGGAGTACATCGCCGAAGGCTATCTGTACTTCTGCGCGGGCGATCCGTCGAAGGGCGAAATCGTGTACGCCAAGTCCAAATCGGAACAGCAGGACAATGTGCTCAAGTATCGGCCGCTGTGGGAAGCCTTCGATAAGAAGAACGCCGAAGGCTGATGATCGGGTTTCGCACCTTCGACCGTTCCCGGCGCGCAAATCGCCGGGAACGCTTTTCATAAACCATGGAAACTTTGACGCGCCCGCGCGGACAAGTGGCGTGGGGCGTCCGGATGGCATAGCATGATAGGGCAGTCTTTCTGATTGGAGGGACGCCCTATGCTTTTCATGCTGGAAGCGCTGGCGGCATTGTACGACAGCGCGCTGGTTCTGATCCTGCACGTATCCGACCGGCCCTCCTTCCCCAAGCCACTGAGCGCGCAGGAGGAAGCCAAGGCCGTGCAGGACATGCTTTCAGGCGACGAAGGCGCGGCGCAAAAGCTGATCAAGCACAACCTGCGGCTGGTGGCGCATATCGCCAAAAAATACGCCCGCGCCGGTCTCGAGCAGGAGGACCTGGTGTCCATCGGCTCCATCGGCCTGATCAAGGCAGTGTCCTCCTTCCGTCCGGAGGCCGGGCGGCTGACCGCGTATGCATCGCGCTGCGTTGAAAATGAGATCCTAATGGCGTTGCGCAGCAACAAGAAGAACCGGCTCACGCTGTCCCTGTCCGAGCCAATCGGCGCGGACCGCGAGGGCAACGAGATCATGCTGGTGGACATTCTGGGTTCGGACGCGGACGACGTGCCTCGCAAGGCGGAACTGCGCATCGAATCGGCGCGGGCCATCCGTCTGCTGGCCACCGTCCTTGACGAGCGCGAGCGGCGCGTGATCCTGCTCCGCTACGGTCTGGTGGACGGCATCGCCCGCCCGCAGCACGAGGTGGCGGGCGCGCTGAAAATCTCCCGCAGCTACGTTTCGCGCATCGAAAAGCGCGCCATAGAAAAACTCAGGGACGCGCTTAGCGCGCCCCCGGAAAGGAAATCCTGATGCAGTTCGGCCCTGCCGGCAACAGCCGGAGGTTCTACGATGAAGGCAACAAGCGCAGCGAGCAGGCGTTTCCCTGGCTGCACTCGATGGGCCTCACCGCTTATGAGTATTCGATGGGGCGCGGCGTGCACCTGTCCAAGGAAACCGCCCGCGCGATCGGCGTGGCGGCGCAGAGCCACTCGATCCGCATGTCCGTGCACGCCCCCTACTTCATCAACTGCGCCAGCCCCGACCCCGAAAACCGGGAAAAGAGCATAGGCTACCTCCAGCAGGCGGCGCAGGCCGCCTGCTGGCTTGGGGCGGACCGGGTGGTGTTCCATGTGGGCTCTCCCGGCCGCCTGAACCGCAAGGAGGCCATGGCGCTCTCCAGGGACACCATCGCCCGCGCGCACGAGGCGCTGGACGCTAGAGGACTGGGCGAAATCGCCCTCTGCCCGGAGACAATGGGCCGCATCAGCCAGATGGGCACGCTGGACGAGGTGCTCTCTTTGTGCAAGGGCGACGAGCGCCTGATCCCGGCGCTGGATTTCGGTCATCTGCACGTGATCGGCCTCGGCGCCCTCAATTCCGAAGAGGATTTCCGAATGGTGTTGGAAAAGCTGGTAGCCGCGCTGGGCTATGAGCGCGCGAAGCACTTTCACGCCCATTTCAGCCGTATTGAATTCACCACGAAGGGCGAAAAGCGGCATAAGAACTTCTCGGATCCAGGCTATGGCCCGGACTTTCGCCATCTGGCGCCGGTCCTTCTCTCCATGGGGCTGGAACCGGTGATCATCTGCGAATCGGCGGGCGATCAGGCGGACGACGCCGCCGAGATGCTGCGCATTGTGCGCGAATTTAAAACGGCGCAGGAAGCGTCACGGGATTGTCGCCGGGATTCGGATATGGTATGATGAACCCGGGTGATGGCACATGAGCGAAATGCGAGAACCAAACATTGCAGCTGACCCGAACCCGGAACACTACATCAACCGGGAACTCAGCTGGCTGGAATTCAATCAGCGTGTGCTGGAGGAATCCCTTTCTCCGGACAATCCCCCGTTTGAAAAAATGAAATTCCTCTCCATCGTCGCCAGCAACCTGGACGAATTTTTTATGATCCGTGTCGCGTCCATCTGGGATCAGATCGACGCGGGTTACGTGCGGCCCGACGCCGCCGGCATGACGCCGCGTCAGCAGATCGCCGCCATCACCGCAAGGGTTCGGGTGATGGTCCGGCGCATGTATGAGGTGCTGCACAAAGAAATTCTGCCCGCTCTGCAAGCGGCCGGCATCCGCATCGTGGACGAAAAAACGATGACCAAAGAACAGGAAGCCTTCCTGGACGAATACTTCAAAACCGACATCTATCCGGTTTTGACGCCGATGGCGGTGGACGCTACCCGGCCCTTCCCGCTGATCCTGAACCGAAGCCTGAATCTGGGCGTTCTGATTGACGAGGGCGCGGATGAGGAGCCGTCCTTCGGCACCGTACAGGTGCCCGGCGGGCTCTCCCGCATGATCCGTCTGCCGGACAAAAACGGCACCAGCCTGATCCTTCTGGAGCAGGTGATCACCCGCTACATCTCGAAACTCTTCGCGGGCCGCAACATCATCTGCTGCAACGCCTACCGCATCACACGAAACGCCGACCTCACCATCGACGAGGAGGATGCGGAAGACCTTCTGCAGGAAATCGAAAAGCTGCTCAAACAGCGGCGCTGGGGCGCGGCGGTGCGGCTGGAGATTGACCACCGGGCGGACGCGCGGCTGGTCAAGGTGCTGGAGGCCGCGCTGGAACTGGAGGGCGGTGACGCCTACTCCATCCACGGGCCGATCAACCTGGATTTCCTGACGCAGCACATCTATTCGCTTCCCGGATTCGAGGCGCTGAAGTACAAGCCCTACTTCCCCCGCGCGCTGGTGCTGGAGGAGGGTGAGAACATGTTCGACCGCATCAAGCGGGGCGACCTGATGCTCTACCACCCCTACGACAGCTTCGAGCCGGTGGTGCGGTTTGTGCGGCAGGCGGCGAGGGACCGGAACGTGCTGGCCATCAAGCAGACGCTCTACCGGGTCAGCGGGCAATCCCCCATCATCGCGGCGCTGGCGGAAGCCGCCGACGCCGGAAAACAGGTGACGGTACTGCTGGAACTGAAGGCGCGGTTTGACGAGGAGAACAACATCCACTGGGGCAAGCGGCTGGAGCGCGCGGGCGCCCACGTGATCTATGGCATGGCGGGCCTGAAAACCCATTCAAAGATCACGCTGGTGGTGCGGGCGGAGGACCGGGGTATCCGGCGGTATGTGCACCTGGCCACCGGCAACTACAACGACGTGACCGCCAACATCTACACCGACCACGGCCTGTTTACCGCCAACGAGGCCATCGGCAGCGACGCGTCGGACTTCTTCAACATGCTCACCGGCTTTTCCGAGCTGCCACGGCTGAACAAGCTGGCATCCGCGCCCCGGGACCTCCGGGCGCGTTTTGTGGATCTGATCGAACGGGAGACGGCAAACGCGCTGGCCGGAAAACGCGCGGAAATCATCGCCAAGATGAACGCGCTGGTGGACGAGGGCATCATCTCGGCGCTCTACCGCGCTTCCTGCGCAGGCGTGCGCATCCGGCTGATCATCCGGGGCATCTGCTGCCTCCGGCCCGGCCTTCCCGGCGTCAGCGAGAACATCACCGTCCGGTCGATCGTCGGGCGGTTCCTCGAGCACAGCCGCGTGTTCCTCTTCGCCAACGACGGCCAGCCGGAGACCTACCTGTCCAGTGCGGACTGGATGCCCCGGAACCTCGACCGCCGGGTGGAGATCATGTTCCCGGTCGAGCAGCCTCAATTGGCCAAACAGCTGAAAGATCTTTTGAAACTGCAGTGGCGCGACAATGTGAAATCGTCCGAGCTGCATTCGGACGGCCACTACACCCGGGTTGCCAAACCCGGAGAGGCCCGCG
>CALGYL010000124.1 GCA_937934775.1 uncultured Clostridia bacterium | reverse complement strand
CGTGCACCTTATTGCGCTCAAATTTTGCCTTCGCCATTCCCTGGTTCCTCCCTAATCCATAGTCGATTACTGGGACATGTTTGGAGCGGGTGATGGGAATCGAACCCACGTGATCAGCTTGGGAAGCTGGAGCTCTGCCATTGAGCTACACCCGCGCGCCCGCTCTGTACACGGTGCAGATGCATAGCAAACACGCCGTCATACACCTTTTATTGTACTGGAAAAGGCGGGTATTGTCAACAGATATTTATCCGAACGGGGTAAAAAATCCAACGTCCGCCGGGGACCGCCCTGCCTCTGTCAGCGCTCCGGGGGCTGTTTATACCCCGGAAGCGGATGAAGCAGTACGAGGCTTTGTTGATCGTCAGAACCCGCAAGGTCTTTGATGTTTGGAAACCGGATCAGTGATCCGTCTGCAACATCTTTTGCAACTTGCGCTTAACGCGCTGCAGCGCGTTGTCGATGGACTTGACGTGCCGGTGCATTTCAACGGAAATCTCCTGGTAACTCTTGCCCTCCAGATAGAGAAGCAGCACCTGCTTTTCCAGCCCCGACAGCATCTTGCCGATGCGGCCCTCGATGACCGACACGTCCTCCCGGCTGATGAGCACTTCCTCCGGGTTGGCTTCCCAGCCCTCGGTGATCACGTCCAAAAGCGTCCTGTCCGACTCCTCGTCGTAGATGGGCTTGTTCAGGGACACGTAGCTGTTGAGCGGGATGTGCTTCTGCCGGGTCGCGGTTTTGATGGCGGTGATGATCTGGCGGGTGATGCACAACTCCGCGAACGCGCGGAAAGAAGTCAACTTCTCCTCGCGGAAATCGCGGATGGCCTTGTACAGTCCGATCATGCCTTCCTGCACGATGTCCTCGTGGTCGGCGCCGATCAGGAAATAGCTGCGCGCCTTGGAGCGCACGAAGTTTTTGTATTTGTTGAGCAAATACTCCAGTGCGGTGCCGTCGGCCTGTTGGGCCAGCCGAACCACCTGCTCGTCGGTCATATGCTCGAATCGTTCGTACAGAACCAAGAAGTTATTCTCCTCTTCGCATGCGTTCCAGCTTCTGACGGACGTCTTCCGGCAGATGTTCCAGCACTGTGGCTTTCTTGGGCGGCGTCTGCCTTACGATGGCGGGCGGGATGCGCATGCGCTCGATTTCCTGGACCAACTCCCGCGAGGGCAGCCTGGTCGCGCCGCGGGCCAGCACCACCGTCTGCTCGACTCCGTCGGAGGTGGCCACCCGCACCTCCAGACGCCCCGCGTCGATGGCCGCGGCGTAGCCGTCGCACATCCGCTCGATGTAGTGGTCGGCGGTTTCACCCCGCTTGGTGAACACCACGGTCAGCGGGCCTGACTGCTGGCTGGTGCGCACCGGACGGTCGGACTGCCAGGCGTCAAATACCAGCGTCACCTGCTGGCCGGAGTAGCCGGCGTAGTCGCTGAGCGCGTGGATCAGTTCATCCCGCGCGTCTTCCAGCGGCCCCCGCGGTACGCCCTTCCAGGCGCACAGCACGTTGTAGCCATCCACCAGCAAGATCCGTTTCATTGGCCGCTCCGGGTGCGCATGACCTCATAGAGCGCGATGCCCGCGGCCACGGAAGCGTTGAGCGAGGCGATCTGCCCCTTCAGCGGGATGGAGATCACCCGGTCGCAGCCCTCCAGCACCAGGCGCGATACGCCTTCGCCCTCGGAGCCGATGACCAGCGCCACCGGGCCGGACAGATCGCTCTGACGGATATCGCCGCCGGACATGTCGCAGCCGATCACCCACAGGCCCTTTTCCTTGAGCTCGGCCAGCGTCCGGGAAAGGTTGCCCACGCGGGCCACCGGAAGGTAGGAAAGCGCGCCAGCCGACGCCTTGACCGCGGCGGGGTTCAACCCCGCCGCCCTGCGCTCCGGCACGATCACGCCGTGGGCGCCGCAGCACTCCGCAGTGCGGATGATGGCGCCCAGGTTGTGGGGATCGGTCACGCCGTCCAGTACCACGATGAAGGGCTCTTCGTCCCGCCGCGCGGCCAGCGCAAGGATGTCGTCCACCGACGAATAGGCAGCCGCCGACGCGTAGGCCAGCATGCCCTGATGATTGGGGTAAACCGCGTCCAGCCGGGCGCGTTCGACGAACTGCACCACGATGCCCGCTTCCCGGGCCTTGGCCACCAACTCCCGGGCAGAGCCGGTCAGTTCGCCCTGAGCCACCAGCATCTTTTCGATGGGCTGGCCTGACTTCAGCGCTTCGCGGATGGGGTTTCTGCCCACCAGCAGGTTGTCGACCTCTTCTTCCTGCAAGCCGGGCTCTTCCGGCTCTATGGGCGCGGGCCGGTCGTACCGGGCCCCGGGTTTATCGAACTTTGGCGTGGGGCGGTCGAACTTGGGAACAGGCCTGCCGTAGCGGGGCGCTGGGCGCTCGCCATCTCCCTGAACGGGCCTGCCGTAGCGGGGCGCGGGACGCTCGCCGCCCTCTTGAGCGGGCCTGCCGTAGCGGGGCGCGCGGTCGCTCTGGGGCTGCACAGGTTTACCGTAACGCGGGGCCTCGGGCTTTTCGCGCTCACCATCTTCAAACACAGCGGGCGGCACGGGCCGCTCAGGCGCCTTGGAGTAGCGCGGGCCGGGGCCCTTGTCGTAGCGGCCATCCTCGCGGAACGGTCGCTGGGGCTTGCCGCCGTAGGACCGATCGCCCTGAGGCTTGCTTCCGTAGGATCGGTCACCCTGGGGTTTGCTTCCGTAGGGTCGGTCGCCCTGGGGCTTGCCGCCGTAGGGGCGGTCGCCCTGAGGCCGGTCACCGTAGGGACGGTCACCCTGGGGTCTGCCATAGGGACGGTCGCCCTGGGGTTTGCTTCCGTAGGGTCGGTCGCCCTGGGGCTTGCCGCCGTAGGGGCGGTCGCCCTGAGGCCGGTCACCGTAGGGACGGTCACCCTGGGGTCTGCCATAGGGACGGTCGCCCTGGGGCTTGCCGCCGTAGGGACGGTCGCCCTGGGACTTGCCGCCGTAGGGACGGTCACCCTGGGGCCGGTCGCCGCGGGGCCGGTCGCCCTGCGGCCGGCTTCCCTTGCCACCCTTGTCAAAAAACCGTTCAAAACCGCGGCCCTTGCCGCCTTTTCTTCCGTCCATGTTATTCCCTCTCCCCCGCGCCCAGCGCCGATTCAATCAACGCCTCCATGCGCGCCCTTTGGTCCGTCAAAAACAGATATCCGATCAGCGCCTCAAGGGCCGTCGCGCGGTGGTATTCCGCGGGATCGGCATTGTGAGGCGGCGTCTGGCGGGCATTGCGCGCGCGGCGCACGACCGCGCGCTCCTCGTCGGTAAGCAGCGACTCGATTCGGTTCAGCGCCTGGGCCTGCGCGTGGGCGCAAACAGTGCCGATGGCGCGCTTGTGCAGCACATTGATGCGATCGCCGTCGCGCACCAACCGCTCCCGGACGTAAAAATCATAGATCGCATCGCCCAGGTAGGCCAGTTCCAGCGATCCGGGCAAACTCGTCACAGCAGCTTCAGGAAGCGGTCATAGGCCGCCTTCCAGTCCGCGCCGTCGCCCTGAGGCTGATAAGTACCGGTGGGGAACGAGCGGGCCACAACCTGACGGAGTTCGTGGACCGAGCCGATTGCGCCCAGCGCCATCGCCTGCACCAGCAGGTTCCCGACCACCGTGCCCTCGCCGGGGCCGGCAATGACCGGCTTACGCAGCGCGTTGGCGGTAAACTGGTTGAGCATCACGTTCTTGCTGCCGCCGCCGACGATGTTCAGCGCGTCGATTTCGTGGTGCAGAAGGTCCTTCTCCAGCCGCTCGACGCTCCAGCGGTACTTGAGCGCCAAACTCTCCAGAATCACGCGGATGATCTGCCCGCGGCCTTTGGGCACCGACTGCCCGGTACGCGCACAGTATTCCTGCACGCGCTGGGGCATGCCGCCTGGCTGCAGGAAGCAGGGGTCGTCCACATCCAGAATCGCAAGAAAGGGCTGCGCCTCCGATGCCATCCGGTCCAGCGTATCGAAGTCCACCGCGTCCTCGCGGCGGTCCCACTCCCGCTTGCACTCCTGAAGGATCCACAGGCCCATGATGTTCTTGAGCAGGCGCGTGGTGCCGTCCACGCCGCCCTCGTTGGTGTAGTTGGCTTCCATGACGGCCGGATCGCACAGCGGCGTGCGAATTTCCGTGCCCAGGAGCGACCAGGTGCCGCTGGAGATATAGGCGAAGCGTTCGCCCTCGGCGGGCACCGCCGCCACGGCCGACGCCGTGTCGTGCTCGCAGACGGCGATCACCGGGACCTGACCCACGCCGGTCTCCCGGGCGATCTCCTCCAAAAGCGTTCCGCGCACCGCGCCCGGCTGCTCGATCCGGGTAAAGAGCGTTCTGGGGATGCCGAAGGCGTCCATCAGATCCCAGGCCCAGTCCCGGGTATTCGGGTCGATCAGCTGCGTGGTGGAGGCGATGGTGTACTCCGTGGCCATCTTGCCCGTCAGGAAATAGGCCAGGAGGTCGGGCATCATCAGGAGCTTGTCCGCGATTGCGTACACCGGGTCGCCCGCCAGCTTCATCGCGTAAAGCTGGAAAATCGTGTTGAATTGGATGAACGCGAGGCCGGTACGGCGGAAGATCTCCGCCTTGGGCAGCACCTGAAACGCCTCGGGCATGGTGTCGTCGGTCCGCTTGTCGCGGTAATGCACCGGAATGCCTGCGAGCGCGCCATTCTTGCCCAGCAGGCCAAAATCGACGCCCCAGGTGTCGATAGCGATCGAATCCAGCGCGATGCCTTCTTTTGAAGCCTTGGTCAGCGCCTGTTTCATCTCAAAGAAAAATCGCTGCACGTCCCAGACCATGCGGCCGTTCAGCGTCACCGGATCATTGGAAAACCTGTGCAGTTCCTTCAGACGGATGCATTCGCCGTCGAACTGTCCCAGCATCGCGCGGCCGCTGGAAGCGCCAAAGTCAAAACCAAGCAGGTTCAACGTTTTATTATTCATTGCTCTCCCCGCTTTCCTCATATCAAAGCCATTATACCAGTTTGGGGGTGCGCGTTCAACGGCTTTTTCACCGGGAATCGCGCGTTTTCCGGTCATACGGGGCATGCATGCATTATGCAGCGCCGTTTCGCGGTTTTTCCGCAGTAATCCACAATATCCACAGGCTTATCCACAGAACGCACCCGGAAAACGTTGGTTTTTGGCGGAATCTGGGCGGCAATGGTGGATTATTCATGGGGAAGACGGAAAGTTATCCACAGACCCGTACCGGTTTTCGGACTTCGTGAGGGAGACACGGTCGGTTTCACACAGGTTTTTTGTGGACTGTCCGTGGATATGCCCCCATCGCCCGCTTTTGCCGCCCGAAGACCCGGTTTTTTTCAAAGGAGACGGCGCAAACGCCATCCGGCAGGCCCGCCAGCGAAACAATGCCTCCGATAAGAATGCACAACACTTCGGTCGCTAATGCGAAGTAGAACATGAATCACTCCAAAGCGCCGAGGGATTTTCGACGCGGAACAAGGAGCCGAAGCGAGACGACCCTCCGGGATACGCCTTCGGCGTGAAATGCAGCGCTGCGTCAAGCGGAGGGCGAAACGGTTCTGCGCGAAAAGAACCGGCGTAATGAGTGATTCCTGTTTGGAATTCGTGCAAACACATTCCCAGCGAACAGGCGCCGGGAACGATTGGAAGACGCGTCGCGGTTGTGAGCGGGCTGACCCATCGGCTGTTTCTCCGCAGCCGGAATCATCCGATGCCGCTCAGCCGCGCGGAGGGATCCGCGTTCAGCGAAAGCTCCGCCACCTCGCCCGCCATCAGCCGGTAGAAGGCGGCGCTGCCGATCATTTCCGCGTTGTCGGTGCAGAGCCTCGCCGGGGGCAGGAACACATTGAGTCCCGCCGCCTCGCCCGCGCGGACCAGCTCCCGCCGGAGGAGCGAATTGGACGCCACGCCGCCCGCCGCGGCAAGCCGCATTGCGCCGGTATCCACCGCCGCCCGAACCGTCTTTTCCACCAGCATCGTGACCACCGCCCGGCGGAAGGAGGCGGCAAACCCCGCCTGATCGATCGCCTTGCCCTGCTGACGCAGCATATGCGCCTGGTTGATCACCGCCGTTTTGAGGCCGCTGAAGGAGAAGTCGTAGAGGCCCTGGGTCGATACCTTCGGGAAGCGGTAGGCGTGCTCGTCGCCATTCTCCGCCAGTTTATCGAGGAGCGGCCCGCCCGGATAGGGAATGTCCAGCACCCGCGCGACCTTGTCGAAGGCCTCGCCCGCCGCGTCATCCATTGTGCGGCCCAGAAGCCGGTACGCGCCATAGCGCTCTACCGATACAATGTGGCTGTGGCCGCCGGAGGCCACCAGGCACACAAACGGCGGTTCCATCTCCGGGTGCGCCAGATAGTTTGCGCTGACGTGTCCTTCGATGTGGTTGACCGGGATCAGCGGCAGGTTCCGGGCATAGGCGAACGCCTTGGCCCAACTGACGCCGGTCAGAAGCGCCCCCACCAGCCCCGGCCCGAATGTCACAGCCACCGCGTTGATCTCTTGCATAGAAAGGTTCGCCCGGGACAGCGCCTCCCGGGCCAGCGGGTCCAGCGCCTGCACGTGCATGCGGGAGGCAATCTCCGGCACCACGCCACCATAGAGCGCGTGCATCTCGATTTGGGACGCGATCACGCCCGAGAGCACCCGCCGCCCATCCGCGACGACCGACGCCGCGGTCTCGTCGCAGGAGGATTCAATGGCCAGAATGGTGGCCCTGCCCTGTTTTCGAAGCGCTTCCATTTTATGAAGCGAGGTCTCGCGGTACGTCATGGCTTCTCCTTCCGGGCCGGACGGCGCGTCAGCGCGACGGGCAGCGCCCATAGTGCGGCCAGCAGCACCTGGCCAGCCAGCATCCAGCCGGCCGCGTGTACCGCCACCGCCTGGAAGAACTGCTCCGGCAGCATACGGATCATCAGGTCGGTCTTAGGGTTCAAAAGCCACAGGTCGTTGGTGAACAAAAGCCCGTGGAAGCGGCGGAACAGGCCGTCAAAGTCGACAGCCGCCCACACGGCTACAAACAGAAGAAGCGCCAGCCAGAAAATCTGCCCTGCCAGTCCCGCGCGCATCAGGCGCCTTCGCCAGCCGCTTCCAAAAAGGCCCGCCGCCAGCAGTATGATCCCCAGCCCGATAAAGACCCGCGTCACCTGATGTTCCAGGTCAAACAGCGCCTTCACATCCACCATGTGGGCGATCTCCCTCTCATTGAACACCGGTTGGAGGCTTCCGTTCACGGCGGCGGTCATGTTGAGATCCTCCCGCGCGCCGTTTAGGTAGTCCACCAGCATGTCGCCGATGCCGGACAGCGCCGCTTCGTCCACGCCCGCCGCCCGGGCCGAGCCCAGCGCGTTATAGAGCGTTTGGTGGTAGCCCCTGTCCAGCGCGCCCCGGTCGAACGCAAACAGAAGCAGCGCCGGAACCAACAGCAGCATGCCCAGCGCGCAGCACAGGCTTTTGAGCGCATTCTTCCCGTTTTTCACGCCGTAATGACCTCGTTTTCAACAATACTACGGTCTGTTTCTGACCTTCTGGATCAAAAACAGACCGGTGCATGGTGGATAAATTACAATTTCTGCAGGTAAGCGGTCACAAATCCCTCAAGGTCCCCATCCATGACGGCGTCGATGTCGCCCATCTCATAGCCGGTGCGGTGGTCCTTGACCAGCGTGTAGGGCTGAAAGACGTAGGAGCGGATCTGGCTGCCCCACTCGATCTTCTTGAGTTCACCCTTGATGTCGCCCATCTGCTCCTGCCGCTCGCGCTCCTTGAGTTCGGCCAGACGTGCGCGCAGCATGTGGAAGCAAGTCTCCTTGTTCTGCAGTTGGGAGCGTTCGTTCTGGCACTGCACCACGATGTTGGTGGGCAGGTGGGTGATGCGCACGGCGGAATCCGTCCGGTTGACGTGCTGCCCGCCCTTGCCGGAGGAGCGGTAGGTGTCGATGCGCAGGTCTTCGGTTTTGATCTCGGTCGCGCCGCTGTCTTCGATGACCGGAGCCACGTCCAGCGATGCAAACGACGTATGGCGGCGGGCCGCGGCGTCAAAGGGCGAGATGCGCACCAGCCGGTGCACACCGCGCTCGCACTTCAGAAACCCATAGGCGTAATCGCCGCTGACTTCGAAGGTGACCGACTTGACGCCAGCCTCGTCGCCCTCCAGAAAGTCCAGCTCCTTGACGGTCATCCCCATGCGCTCGGCAAAGCGGGTATACATGCGGTAGAGCATCTGGGTCCAGTCTTGCGCCTCGGTGCCACCCGCGCCCGCGTGCAGCGCCAGAATGCAGTCGTTCTGGTCGTACTCGCCGGAGAGCAGCGTGGTCAGCCGGAGTGCTTCCAGATCCTTGCGCATGGAGCCGATCTCGGCGGCGATTTCCGGGATCAGCGAGGCGTCGTCCTCCTCGTCGGCCAGACCGATCAGCACCTCCAGGTCATCGGCGCGGCTGATCAGCTTCTTATAGTGATTGATCCGGGATTCCGTCGAACGCGCCTTCTGACTGACCTTCTGCGCGCGCTCCAGATTGTCCCAGAAACCAGGGGAACCCATGTCCTCCTGGAATTCGGCTAGTTGCTCTTCAAGGTGAGCCACGTCAAAGTGAGTCACCTGCCTCTGCGATCATCTTGCGGATGGCGATAAGGTCCTGCTTGAAGCCATCGGTTTCGATCATACGTTCACATCCTTCATGATGGTGGATACCGGGGACGCCGCCCCCGGACCCCCGCCAGAGGGTTCAGATCCCTCCGGGTTCCCCGCAAGGGGATGGGTCAACACATTCTTCACGCATCCCTACCCAAGGGGCGCCGGGGACCAGAGGTCCCGGCTGCGCGTCCTTTCGGCTGCGTATCCGGCCGCAGTCTGCCACCGCTACGCGAGAAGAAACGCCGCGCAGGCGGAGCATAATGCCCGCAAGGAAAACTCGCTATCAGCGGATGTTCACTGCCCTTTGCCGCAGCATTCCTTGTACTTTTTGCCGCTGCCGCAGGGGCAGGGCGCGTTGCGCCCCACCTTTTCGCCCGCCTTGACGGGTTTCTTGGGGGAAGCGGTTGCATCGGAGCCGTGGGTTGCCGCGACAGGGGTCGCGACTTCCTTGCGCTCCGGCGGGCGCACCAGAACCGCCATGTACAGGCGCCTGAGCGTATCCTCCTGAATCATGCGGATCATTTCCTCGAACATTTCGAACCCTTCGATCTTGTACTCGATGATCGGATCCTTGTGTCCGTAAGCGCGAAGGCCGATGCCATCCCGCAATTGATCCATGGCGTCGATGTGATCCATCCAGCGGCGGTCCACCGCGCCCAATAGCGCCACGCGCTCGAACTCCCGCATGTCGATGCCGGCGTCCGTGATCATCCGCTCGCGCTCCTGATAGAAGGCCACCGAGCGCTCGATCAGTTCGTTTTTGTACGCCTCGCGGGTGAACTGCTTGAGCGAATCGAACGCGGCCTTGACCTCGCCGGGCTTCATGCAGACGTGATCCAGGTATTCCGCGATGCCCGGGATATCCCAGGTAGTGTCGTCCTGCTCGTTGACCACCAGGCGCTTCAAGGCGTCCTCGATCAGCGTATCCCGCATGTCGTCGATGCGGGTCTTGATGTCGTCGCCCTGCAGCACTTCACGGCGCTGCCGGTAGATCAGCTCGCGCTGCTGGTTCATCACGTCGTCAAACTGGAGGACGCTCTTGCGGATGTCATAGTTCCGGGCCTCGACCTTCTTCTGCGCACCCTCAATCTGCTTGGAGAGGATGCTATACTCGATGGCCTGGCCTTCCTCGATCTTCAGGCGCTCGATCAGCGGCTGGATCCGGTCGGAACCGAACAGGCGCATCAGGTCGTCTTCCAGCGAAATGAAGAACTGGCTGGAGCCCGGGTCCCCCTGTCGGCCGGCGCGTCCGCGCAGCTGGTTGTCGATGCGGCGGGATTCATGGCGCTCGGTACCCACGATGTGCAGGCCGCCCAGCGCGATGACTTCCTCGTGTTCCCTGTCGGTCTCCCCGCGGTACTGCGCGTAAAGGTCCTGGAAGAGCTTCCGCGCTTCCTTGACCTCGTCGGGCACGTTGTCAGCGTGGCCGATGGCCTCCTCGATGAGCGACTCCTCATAGCCCAGCTGCTTCATGCGGTGGCGGGCCATGAACTCCGGGTTGCCGCCCAGCAGGATGTCGGTGCCGCGGCCGGCCATGTTGGTGGCGATGGTGACGGCGCCTTTTTTACCGGCCTGGGCGATGATCTCCGCTTCTTTTTCATGGAACTTGGCATTCAGAACCACGTGGGGGACGCCGCGGTTTTCCAACAGGCTCGCGACCAGCTCGCTCTTCTCCACCGACACGGTGCCCACCAGCACCGGCTGGCCGGTCTTAAAGCACCTTTCCACCTCTTCCGCCACCGCCAGAAACTTGCCCTTTTCGGTGGTGTAGACCGAGTCGTTCTTGTCCAGCCGGATCATGGGCTTGTTGGTGGGGATGACCACCACGTCCAGCTTGTAGATGCCCATGAACTCGTCTTCTTCGGTCTTGGCCGTACCGGTCATGCCGGACAGCTTTTTGTACATGCGGAAGTAATTCTGGAAGGTGATGGTGGCCAGGGTCTTGCTCTCCCGCTCCACCTTCACATGCTCCTTGGCCTCGATGGCCTGGTGCAGTCCTTCCGAATAGCGGCGGCCGGTCATCAGGCGGCCGGTGAATTCGTCCACGATGATCACCTGGCCGTCCTTGACCACGTAGTCCACGTCCCGCTTCATCATGGTGTTGGCCTTGAGGGCCTGCAGAACGTGGTGGTGCAGTTCGGTGTTGGCGACATCGGTCAGGTTCTCGACGCCGAAGGACTGCTCCGCCTTGCGGACGCCTTCCTCGGTCAGGACGACCGTCTTTTGCTTTTCGTCCTTGGTGTAGTCTTCCTCGTTGCGGAGGCGCTGCACAAATCGGTCGGCCCGGGCGTAAAGCTCGGTGGATTTGTCGCCCTGGCCGGAGATGATCAGCGGCGTTCTGGCCTCGTCCACCAGGATGGAGTCCACCTCGTCGACGATGGCAAAGTTCAGGCCCCGCTGCACCATGCGCTCCTTGTAGGTGGCCATGTTGTCGCGCAGGTAATCGAAGCCCAGCTCGTTGTTGGTGGCGTAGGTGATGTCCGCGCCATAGGAGGCTTTGCGCTGTTCCGAGGTCATGTCGTGCTCAATCAGCCCGACGGTCATGCCCAGGAAGCGATAGATCTTTCCCATCCACTCGGAGTGGAAGCGGGCCAGATAGTCGTTGACGGTGACCACGTGTACGCCTGCGCCGGAGAGCGCGTTCAGGTAGGCGGGCAGCGCTGCGGTCAGCGTTTTGCCTTCGCCGGTGCGCATCTCCGCGATGCGGCCCTGATGCATCACGATCGCGCCGATCAACTGCACGCGGAAGGGGCGCTGGCCCAGCGTCCGCATCGCAGCCTCGCGCACGGCGGCGTAGGCTTCGGGCATTAGGTCGTCCAGCGTCTCGCCTTTGGAAAGACGCTCGCGGAAATGCGCGGTCAGGCCGCCCATCTCCTCGTCGGTCATCGCCTGAAACTTGGGTTCCTGCGCGTCAATCTTGTCAAGCAGCGGCCTCAGCCGCTTGATTTCCGCTTCGTTGGAACCCCTGAGCAAATTTTTTAAAAAATCAAACATTCCAATGTCCTCCGGGATTCATAGGTGCCAATCGAACTATTATAGCACAGGGAAGGTTAAGTATTAAAGGGCATGCGCTCGACCACCTGGCCGCGCCGTTCCCTGAGAAGCGCGAACAGTTCTTCCATCGTGCGGGCGGGACGGTCCAGCTTGACCGCGCCATAGCCGACGCGGGTCACGTCATGCGCGTCGGAGCCCGCCACTTCGATCAGGTTTGCGCGTTTGGCGAGCGCCAGTGCCTTTTTGTTCCAGGCGGGGTCTTCGTTTCCGGCGTTAAAGACCTCGATGGCGTCGATGTCCTTCGTGATGGGTTCAAAGTGCGGAATGTAGCAGGCCTCGCGGTAGGGGTGGGCATGGACGACGAAGCCGCCCGCCGCCTTCACCGCGGCCAGATATTCCCGGGGTGGCAGGCGGTCGATGCCGGGGTTCTTGAGCAGAAACCGTTCGTCCAAGCCGTAAGTCAGATATTCCGGACCGCCCGTATAGGTCTCCCAGCCGAAGAGAACCGCGAGGCCGATCTTCTCGCCCTCTTCCCGGGCGATTCGGTAGCCCTTCATCAGGGTTTCGACCTTGTCCGGCCAATTCATGCCGGGGGTCACGCGGATGTTGGCGTTCATGAAGTGGTCGGTGACGACCATGAGATCATATCCGGCACGCTTGCAGGCTCTGGTCATGTCCCGAGCGGAATCCACGCCGCAGCGGCTGGTCTCCGAGGTGTGCAGGTGCATTTGAACAAAGAAATCCATGGGGCGCTCCTTTACAAAGGCTGGCAAAATGCTTTATCTTTTGTCAGCCGGCGGACGTTTTGCGAATCATTCGGTACACAAAACGTCCACGCCATATTGTTTGCGGCCTGCGGCCGTCCATGCCGCCCTCCGGCCGCCTTGATTCAGCCTAGGTCAATCGGCCCCAAGTTCCCCAAAGGGGCCTTGCGGGGCGGCTTCTTTCAGCCCGTTCATTTTCGCGCTCCGGGCAGCGGAATCAGATCGCCCAGATGCGCT